>CANPYF010000023.1 GCA_947587925.1 uncultured Ruminococcus sp. | reverse complement strand
ATTATAGTGTACCATTTTTTGTACTTCTTTGCAATTACAGCTTGTTTACAATTTGTTTACTCGTGTAAGAGCCGTAATATAATTAATTTTAAAAAATTGTAAATATCCCAAAGCGCGATAAGCGCGTTTATCAGCGGTCACGGTAGGGGGTATCCTCAAATCCCTTTGATCTTAAAGACTCTACCATGCGGTCTAACATAGGTCTGAAAAGTCCCTTGAACCAATTGCTTGGACCGAACAGCCGTACAAGCGTTGGGCTTACCGCATAATAGGCGCGTATGAAGGCGCGTCCGAATGCAGTTTTGGCAAGCGTATTGTCGCGGTAGCGGCGCAGCGTCCATACCTGCGGGCAGTCGTATGAGCCGTATACGCAGGTGGCGATATAGCAGCCCGATTTTTTTGCAGGCTGTTTTATGATAGGCGGCTGATAATAAGGTTCAAGCTGCTGTATTTTCGCGGTATAGACGCTCAGCTTGTTCTGCGAAAATTTATAATCGGGATAAGCTTCCGTGCCATAGGAAAATCCTATCATAAAATTTCCCTTTTTCCAGCAGTCGGCAGCTATGCTCGACCCTGAGGACATAGGGCAGTTCAGCCCGTTTGCCATAATAGCGTCACCAAATTCATAGGACATTCTGCCATAGAGCATGGCAAGGCAGCCTATGTAATTCAAGGTAGTTTTTATCGAATCGCCGTTAGATGCGGCAAGCATATCTCCCGCCGCAAGGGATTCAGCCTGACTTTTAAGCCTTCTGTACCAATCCGCATAATGGTCTTCATAGTATGTATATATCTCGCTTGCAGCGGCTAATTTGTCGATACCCTGCTGTGCGGCAATGACATCTACGGTACGCAGCAGCAGCGACCCCATACATTTTACTTGTTTTTCCACATCTTTAAAATTTCCGCTGTGTATATCCAAAGCAAACGGAGGGTGAAAAGCCGTGTAATCCGAATAAAACACAGCTTCCCAATCATTACTGTTGACCTCAGCTATTTTCTCATAATACTCCAATGCCTTATCGTGATCTTGTTCGATCGCGGCTTTTCTTGCAAGCGAATAAAGCTCATCAAGCTCCTCTTGTGACATATTATTTTTATCCATATATAATGGTCTCCTTTTTGATTTTAATTTCTTTATTGTAAATTATACCGCATTATCTGAAAAAGGGGAGCGGTTCAAATTCAAGCTTCAGATCACATTTTCGGTGTAAGCGCAGCTTTCCATATACACCGTTTCGGGTGCAATGTCGATCTCTCCGTTATTCCACGTTATAACGCCGTGAAACAGTGTGGGAGCATTGAAAATCTTTTCATCTGCCAAAGGTCCAAACACTGAACCTGTAAGCTTTGTAGTATCAAAAAGGCGCTGTTCACCTGTAGAAAATGTAACTAACAGTATCCTGCCTTTCAGCGGTTTAACAGCGGTAATTTTTATGCCTTCTTCAAATTTTCCCGCATAACAAATGTCATTTTTAATATACATTTTTGCTCACCTCACAGCTGCGCTATTCTAAGTATATTATACCATTTCAAAGAATATCTGTCAAGAACTTTAAAGCGGTTTCCGCGCCCACAAAATATATCAACTCCGTTTAAAGAAAATCCACAGTCATTAAAATGGCAGCAATTTCCAATAAATTTTCATTTGCGCGTTTTTTTGTCAAAAAGTATTGACTATCATGCAAAAGAATGATATAATAATATTAATTACGGTCGGTCGGCTCTTTATATCATGGCTGCCGATAATGAGGAGAGGATAAAATGAAGGTAATACTTCTTGCTCATACCCCTGAGCCTGAAAAATATGTCGCCGCCGCCGCAAAGCTTTGCTATTCCGAAAGCGGAGCACAGCAGCTGCTTGACGGACTTGATGAAAGCAGGATAGACGCATTTATAGAAAAACTTGCTTCGATAGGTCATGAATCCCCTATTGAACACGTCAGCTTTACCTTTGCCGTTGAGGGCATTTCCCGCGCCTGCTCACATCAGCTCGTGCGCCACAGGATAGCTTCATATTCTCAGCAAAGTCAGCGTTATGTGAGCATGGAGGGCTTTGAGTATGTTACCCCTCCCGAAATTGCCGCGGACAGTCAGGCGCTCGAGATCTACGATAAACAGATGTCCCAAGCGGCTGAATGTTATAACGCGCTTGCCGATACTCTTGAAAAAAAGCATTATGATGCTTTTGTAAAAGAAGGAAGAGATGAAAAGAGCGCAAGACGCGACGCGAGGAAAAAGGCGATAGAGGACGCACGGTTTGTACTTCCCAATGCCTGCACCACAAAGATAATAGTCACAATGAACGCGCGCAGCCTGCTGAATTTCTTCAAGCTTCGCTGCTGTAACCGCGCTCAGTGGGAGATCAGGGCAGTCGCGCATGAAATGTTAAGACTTGCCTGCGAAGCCGCGCCAAAGCTTTTTGAAAACGCAGGGCCTTCATGTGTAAGAGGCGGCTGCACCGAGGGCACTATGAGCTGCGGCAGGGCGGCTGAAATGCGTGCATTTTTTGCGGAGTTGAAGAAGAAATGAGCGGCAGACTTATTGTGATAGAGGGTCTTGACGGCAGCGGAAAATCAACGCAGTTCGAGCTGCTTTACAAAAGACTTTCGGTCGGCGGCAGAGCAATAAAAAAGATAAGCTTTCCCGATTACGGTCAGCCGTCGTCGGCTCTCGTGAAAATGTATCTTAACGGAGAATTTTCTTCAGATCCCGAGGCTGTAAACGCTTACGCGGCTTCGTCTTTTTATGCCGTTGACAGATACGCAAGCTATATGCGCTTCTGGAAAAGCGAATATGAAAACGGAACGGATATCCTTGCGGCAAGATATACCACCTCTAACTGCATTTATCAGATGACAAAACTTCCCAAAGAACAATGGGACGGATATATCCTCTGGCTGGAGGAATTTGAGTATGAAAGGCTCGGGCTTCCAAGACCTGACAAGGTAATATTTCTTGATATGCCGATAGAAATATCTCAGCGGCTGCTCAGCGGAAGATACGGCGGAGATGAAAGCAAAAAGGATATTCATGAATCTGATGTCGGCTTTCTTGAAAAATGCCGTCAGGCGGCACTTTTTTCCGCAGAAAAATGCGGCTGGGATATTATAAACTGTTCAAAGGACGGAGAACCTCTTGCCCGCGATGTTATAAATGACGAACTTATGCGCGCCGCCGAGATAAGGGTCTGATCTGTTTTATTAAGATATAAGGTTTAACGGAGCAAAAATTTTTTATGTTTGATTTCAGAGAAATAGAACTTGGCGACAAGGACAGGATAAATGAAAGGCTTGCGGTATCGGATTTTCGCGGCTGTGAATATACTTTTGCAAATAATCTTGCATGGCGCAGATTGTCCGATACGCTTATCTGCTTTTATGATGATTTTTACATTTCATGTTCCTTTGGCGAGAATGAAGTGACTGTCACCTTCCCCGCGGGAGTGCCGACCGACAATGCGGCAGGCGTTCAAAAGCATATCGCTTTGTTTGAAGAGCTTAAAAAGATGTGCGGCAGCCGCAGAATGATCCTTTCATCTGTCAGAAAGGAAGACCTTGGATGGATAAAGGAGCATTATCGTGACAGCATAGAAATATCTGCCGAAAGAGATTATTTTGATTATATATACCTGAGCGAGGATCTTATAGAACTTAAAGGCAAAAAATATCACGGCAAACGCAATCATATAAAGCGTTTTTGTGAACATGACTATCTTTTCAGACCTATAACAGAGGACGACTTTGACCTGTGTACGGAGTTTGCGGCAAGATCTTACGATCGTCCCGGACACGGAGGATTTTCCGCGGCTGTGGAGCAGTATGCAATATATACTTATTTTACCAATTTTGAATATCTCGGACTTTGCGGGGCTGTGCTTTATTATGAAGGAAAGCTGTGCGGCTTTACGATAGGCGAAAGGCTCAACAGCGATACCTTTGTGGTGCATATCGAAAAGGCTGACGCCGACATACAGGGAGCTTATCCCATGCTGTGCAGTCAGTTTGCCCGCTTTAACGCGGGCGGATACAAATATATAAACCGCGAAGAAGATCTCGGCATAGAGGGGCTGAGAAGATCAAAACTGTCATATCACCCTGCGTTTATGCAGGAAAAATATACTGTAGCATTTTTGCACTGAGTATGAAAGGAAGAATGAAAAATGGTATATGTTTTTTTGGCAAACGGTTTTGAGGAAATGGAGGCTGCAGCCCCCATAGATATTTTAAGACGTGCGGGGGCAGAGGTCGTGACTGTCGGCGTCGGCGGCGATAAAATAACTGCGGCGCACGGTCTTACGGTCTGTACCGATATAACTGCTGACCGCATTTCGCTCGGAAAGGAACTTGAAATGATCGTCCTTCCCGGAGGTATGCCCGGTGCTGATAATCTCGAAAATTCTCCCGAGGTGCAGGCGGCTCTTGACTATTGCTGTGAAAACAATATTTATGTTTCCGCAATATGCGCCGCGCCCAAGATACTCGGTCATAAGGGACTGCTCAAAGGAAGATACTGCACCTGTTTTCCGGGATATGAAAACGATCTTCAGGGTGCTATCCCGAACGGCAAGCCCGTTGTCGTTGACGGCAGCTTTATAACCGCCAAGGGCGCAGGCGTTGCTATGCAGTTCGGATTAAAACTCGCCGAGTTGCTGACCTCAAAGGAAAAAGCGGCTGCGCTTGCCTCGTCAATGCAGTACAGATGAACGCCCAAAAGAAGCGTTTAAGAGCGCAGCTTTCCGAACGCCGCAGCTTGCTGCCTTATGAGCAGCGCAGTCTTTACAGCGCCGCTATTGCAAAAAATCTGTTTGATACGCCCGAATATTCCGAATGTAAAACACTGTTGTGTTTTGTTTCGACAAAGGACGAGCCTGATACGCTCGGCATCATAGACAGGGCACTTTCGGACGGCAAGACGGTAGGCGTTCCGCGCTGCAGGGGCGGCGGGATAATGGATTTTTACCGTATAACTTCTCGCAGTCAGCTTTGTGAAGGTATGTACGGCATTTACGAGCCGACGCAAAATTGTCCCAAGATCACGGATATGACAGACTCACTGTGTATCGTTCCCGCGCTTGCCTTTGATGTCAGCGGTAACAGGCTCGGATACGGCGGCGGATATTATGACAGATTTCTCAGCGGTTTTAAGGGGATCAGCTGCGGCATATGCTTTGAAGAGCTTATGACCGATAAACTGCCTGCCGAGGAGTTTGACATAAAAGTGGATATGGTCATCACCCAAAACGGCTGCAAAAGCGTTTGTATAAAGAAAGGAAATACATAAGACTATGGAAAATAATGAGAACAAGAAACTTCCCGATATATCCTTTAAGGGTTCGGGGTCAAGTCAGCTTGCCGACGTGCTGATGTCTGCGGAAGAGCCTGCGGATCAAGCCGATAAGGAAGCCGCACAGACCCCTGATGCTGAAGAAACGGACGAGCGTTCGGCTGAAGAGAGAATATTCATTCACCGCGCCGAACTTGACAAGGCAGTGGGGGATTTCTTTAAAGAGACCGAACAGCCTGCACCCGAAAAACCGGAAAAACCCGAACGCAAGTCATCATCCGCAAAGAAGGCTTCTTCGGCAAAGAGAAAAAGAAAAAAGAAAAAGAACAGGATATTCAATTCTTCGATAATAACGGGACTTACCATCACGGCGGTCATCGTTTCGATCTCTATCGTGCTTTCTCTCGGTGCGATAAATTACGGAATGGAATATCTCGGCGTAAATAAATCTTCCGACGAGATAACCTTTAATATTCCCGAAGGCTCAAACAATGACGATATCGCGGATATACTCATAAAAAATAAAATAATAAAGAGCAAAAATCTTTTCAAGGTCGCGCTCAGATTAACTCATACCGATACGCTTTATCCGGGTGATATTTCTCTCAGTCCCGATACGAGCTATCCGGATATAATAAAAAAATTGTCCGTAATGCGCCAGTCCTACGAAACGGTTGAGATAGTCGTTCCCGAAGGTTCTAATCTTTATCAGATCTCAAAATGGCTCGAAAAGAACGGTGTATGCTCGGCTAATGAATTTTTGTTCCGGTTCAATGTTACGGGCGATTTTGACATTGATTCGCGTATAGAACACAGTGATGACGCATATTTTGCAATGGAGGGCTATTTCTTCCCCGATACATATGAATTTTATGTCGGAGATACGCCGTATAATGTGACCAAAACGGTAAGGGAGAATTTTGATTCCAAAATAACCGACGATATGTATAAGCGCATGGACGAGATAGGCATGGATCTTAACGAGGTCATAACCCTTGCTTCGATAGTGCAGAACGAGGCGGGTACGGTCGAGGATATGCCCAAGGTCGCAAGCGTATTCATCAACCGCCTTAACGACCCCGACACCTTCCCGACGCTCCAGTCGGACGCAACGCGCAATTATATCAAAAAGGTAGTTAAAAAACTTGAAAAAACCGATACAATGGTTGAGCATTACACAAACTGCTATGATACTTATATCTGTCTCGGTCTGCCGTCAGGTCCTATCTGCAACCCCGGACTTGACGCGATAAACGCGGTGCTTTATCCGGAGGATACCGATTATTACTATTTCTGTAATAATCTTGAAACGGGCGAGAGTTTCTTTGCCGAGACGTATAAGGAGCATAAGAAGAATCTTAAAAAGGCGGGACTTAGCGAGTGATAACAGGCGAACTGTCAGCAAATGCACGTCCGCTTGAGGTGCTTTCTCCTGCGGGCGATATGGAAAGATTGAATGCGGCGCTGAATTTTGGCGCGGACGCGGTATATCTTGGCGGAAAAATGTTCGGCATGAGGGCAGGTGCGCCGAATTTTACGGATAATGAACTTGCCGCCGCCTGTGAGTCCGCCCACGCGCTCGGCAAAAGGGTATATCTGACCTGCAATGTCCTGCCGAGAAACAGCGATCTGAAATACCTTGAAGGATTTGTCAAGCAGGCTTCCGAGGTCGGCGTTGACGCGCTTATAGTGACGGATATAGGAACGCTTGCGCTTATCAAGAAATATGATCCCGATATGGAGATACATATGTCCACACAGACGGGTATCGTCAATTACGCTTCGGCTGCCGAGTTTTATAATATGGGGGCTAAACGCGCGGTGCTTGCAAGAGAACTTTCGCTTGAAGAGATCGCCGAAATAAGGCTTAAAACTCCGAAGGAAATGGAGATAGAGGTCTTTGTACACGGCGCAATGTGCGTAAGCTTTTCGGGAAGATGTCTGCTTTCGCAGTATATGATAGACCGTGACGCCAACAGGGGAGAATGCGCTCAGCCCTGCCGCTGGGGATATTATCTTATGGAGGAAAAGCGTCCCAACGAATTTTATCCCATTTACGAGGACGAACGCGGCACATATATACTTAATGCCAAGGATCTTTGCATGATAGACCATATAGACAAGCTCGCCGCCGCGGGCGTGGACAGTCTTAAAATAGAGGGCAGAGCAAAATCGGCGTATTATGTATCGGTGATAACGAATGCCTACAGGCAGGCGGTAGATGAATTTCTCAAAGACCCCGCTCATTTTTCGCTTCCCGATAATATCCGCAGCGAGGTCTTTAAGGTGAGCCACCGCTCATACTGCACGGGATTTTTCTTCGGTCACCCGAAGGACTGTATGTATTACGAAAACAGCGGATATATACGCACATGGGACGTTTCCGCCGTCGTTACCGGCTATGATGAGCAGCGCGGTATGCTTGAATGTATACAGCGCAATAAATTTCTCAAAGGCGATATGGTAGAACTGCTCGAACCGGGCGGACGCACCGCGCAGCTTTGCGCGGACGAGATCTTTGACAAGGACGGTCAGCCTATAGAGAGCGCCAACAAGGCGGCGGAGAAATTTCTGATGAAATGCGCTCAGCCTTTCAAGGCGGGCAGCGTTATAAGGATACAAAGAGAGCAATAATTTTTATGGATAGTACAAGCAAAAAGCTTTATAAACTTAATATCGTGCTGGCAGAGCCGCAGATACCGCAGAACACGGGGAACATATCCCGCACCTGCGCGGTCATAGGCGCACCGCTGCATCTTATCAAGCCTTACGGATTTGAAATATCCGACCGCACGGTAAGACGGGCGGGACTTGATTACTGGGATAAGCTGGATATATACGAGTACGAAAATACGGACAGTTTCTTTGAGCGTAACAGCGGAGAATTTTTCTTCTTTACGACAAAGGGCAAGCGCGTACACAGCGACGCTGTGTATCCTGCCGATAAAGAGATATTTCTCATCTTCGGACGGGAGGACAAAGGACTGCCCGAGGAACTGCTTTATAAAAATTATGACAGGTGCGTGCGTATCCCCATGCGCGATACGCTGCGCAGTCTGAACCTTTCAAACTCCGTGGCAATTGCCGCTTACGAGGTACTGCGGCAGTGGGATTATCCGCTGCTCGGCAGAGAGGGCGCACTGACAAAGTATAAATTATAGGGTAAAAATAACGATCGGGACAAGGAGGATCATCAGATGCCTAAGATAAAGATAATGACAGATTCGGCGAGCGATATTTCCGCTGAAAACGAAAAAAAGTACAACATACACATCATACCGTTCAAAGTAGCTCTGGGCGAAAAAAGCTATCTGAGCAGGGTGGACTTTGACAACGAGCAGTTTTACAGCATGATGGAAGAATATGACGGAATGCCGACTCATTCGCAGATAACGGTATTTGAATTTAAAGACCTGTTCGAGCAGGCTTTTGCCGACGGTTATACAGACGTTATATATGTAAGCATAAACAAGGAAGGCAGCGCCACCCACGGCAATGCGGTCATGGCTGCACAGCAGCTTTTTGAGGAACACCCCGAACGCAAGGATAATTTCAGGATATATAATATCGACGGAATGACCTATACGGGCGGCTACGGATATGCGGTAACGCAGGCGGCGATAAAGGCTTCAAAGGGTGAGAGCGCGTCCGCTATAGTCGAATTTATCGAGGACTGGGTAAAAAACTGCACCATATTTTTTGCACCATATTCGCTTAAATATGCGCGTAAGTCGGGAAGGATACCCTCCGCGGCGGCATTTGCGGGCGAGCTTATGGGACTTCGCCCGATAATGCGTATACAGGACAACAAGATAGTTACCAATTCAAAGGTGCGCGGCGATAAAAATATAATCCCCGAGATAATCAAGCTTACCGCCGCCGAAATGATACCTCAGACCCCTTATTCCATTGTGTACGGCAGCGACCGTTCCGTTGCGGACGAGTTGGCTTCTCAGCTGACTAAAAAATTCGGCTATCCGCCCGAGGAGTTTTATCAGATAGGAGCGGCTGTTGCCATAAACGCAGGACCAAAGGTAGTCGGTTCGATATTCAAGCGGCAGAATCGGTAATATATTTGTATACAATATAATCGGCGCAGGAAATGTTCTTTTCCCGCGCCGCTTTTTATGCTTATTATTTATACTTAACCTTGTTCTGTGGCTACTCCTCTTTCGTCAAAGCTGTAGGTAACGCCGTCTATTTCGCGCGTTGTATTTGTCAGCGGAACGCCTGAACTGTCGGTATAATATCTTTGGCTGTTCCATGTTGTCCAGCCCTCGGCGGCATATCCCTTATCTCCGATAACGTAATAGACCCCGAGACTGTTGAACGGTCCTCTCAGCTGTGCGCCCTTTTCAAGATAGTACCTTCTTGAATCTATGGTAGTCCAGCCGTTTCCGAGTTTGCCGTCCTCGCCGAAATAATATGTTATTCCGTCTATTTCATGCCAGCCCTTTGCCGCCGAACCGCTGTCGGTGAAATAATAGGTCGCTTCATCAGTGTTGACCCACTTGTTTTTTACCGCGCCGTTCGAGCCGATATAGTATATCTCCGTGCCGTTTTGCTGTATTCCCTTTGCAAGAGCAAATGTCGAAGGCGAGAAATAGTAAAGTTCATCGTCTATATAATTCCAGCCGGATATGGCGTAGCCCTCTTCGTTAAAGAAGTATGTGCCCGTCTTGTCTGTGCGGAAATCGTTTTTTACCCAGTCGTCACCGTCGGCATATCTTATCCGCTCGCCGTCCTTTGTAAGACCCGAGGGAAGTGCGCCGTCCGAATCAAACTCATATTCCTCATCATTTATTTTAAGCTTTCCGACAGCGCATATGCCGAACTGACCGAAGTAATATCTCTTTCCGTCGATGTCCTGCCATTGGGTGACCTTTTCACCTGTTTTTTTGTCAAAATACATTTTATAGCCTGAGATCGTTACCCAGCCTGTTTTGAGAGTATGATCTTCATTAAAATAGTGCTGATAGAACACGCTGTCGCCGATAGCCTTATAAGCCTTCATAAAATAAGTTTCATACGAATCCTCGTCAAGATAGGTCTTTTCAAAGGCTTCTGCGCGTTCCTTATCGCTGTCGCTGAGCGAATCGGTCTTTCCGTCCGCTTTTTCTATTTTGTCAAGCAGCTTTTTATCACGCCTGAACTGCTTTACAGCCTCTTTATAGCTCTTTTTATAACTAAGCGTTTTGGTAAGCCCCGTTGCGGCTTTGTGCGTTTTCTGGTCGAAGAAATAAACGCTTCCGCCCCATTCAAGGAAGCCCTGCTGAACGGTGCCGTCCTCGCCGAAATAGTAAAGTCCGCCGTCTATCTCGTTCCAGCCGCTTAACAGTCGGTTTTTGCTGTCAAAATAATAATAATCGTAATCGAGCTTTATAAAACCTCTTGCCGCGCTGCCGTCCTCGTTAAAATAATATTTTTGTCCGTTATCGGTAAACCAGCCGAGGGTCATTATTCCCTCATCATCAAAATGGTATCTTTTATCGTCTATCTTTTTCCAGCCCGTTACCATGTGATAATCCTGGTCAAAGAAATATTTATTGCCGTCTATCTCAGTAAAACCGAACGCAAATTCACCCGTCTGCTCGTCGGCATACATATAATTTTTGCCGCTTTTTTTCCACCCCTTGAATACGTTTCCGTTTTTCTGGAAGTCATACATTGCGCCGTTGACGTTATTTTCGCCCGTCAGCATATGACCGTCGGGGGCAAAATAATATGTTTCGCCGTCTATCTCCGTAAAGCCTGACGCCATTTTGCCCTCGTTCTCGCCGTCCTCAAAAAAGTAATACTGTATGCCGTTGATCTTTACCCAGCCGCTTACGCGCATTCCCGATTCGTTGTAATAATATTTCCCGTCATTGCGAAATCCCGAATCGGGGAAGCCGTGATCGTTGAAATAATATTCCGCGCCGTTAAAATCGTTAAGACCCGTTTTGAAGATACCCGATTCATCGGACAAATAATAATCCTCTCCGTCTATTTTGGTTATGCCCTTTTGCATAACGCCCGATTTGTCAAAGTAATAGGTATTGCCCTCAAAATCCTGCCAGCCTGTAAGTATATATCCGTTTTCATCAAAAAGATAGGTAGAGTTATCGACCAGCTTCATGCCGACAGCACGCTCATGAGTTGACGGAACGATATAATATGTCCCTTCCTCTTTTGTGTGCCAGCCGGGGGAGAAGGTGGAGTCGTAATAAAAGTAAAAGACGAGCCCCGTACCTATAACGGCAGCCGAAACCGCCGAGACCGCCGCTATCCCAAGCCTTGACGAAACAGATCTGAGAGTCAGCATTCTGCGCTTTGCTTTTGATTTGCCCATAAAAATAACAACTTTCCTTTTTCGTTCGGTATTGCTTTTGAAAAGCGGGCATTTTTCCATGCGCCGCCGTACTATAAATTATAACACATTATTTTATTTATTGCAATAGAAAGCGCGTTTTTTTCGCCAAAATTTCATATAACGCGCAGGCGCGTACTTTTTGCAATTGCATATTGCATTTAGGTAAATTTAAATAAAAATAATATATTGTGCAGAAAATACAATCGGAACAAATTTTATTTGTATCTGATGTATATTGACAACCTTGATTTTATGGTTTATAATTTAAATTGTAAAATGGGTATTTTGTATCCGTTTGGCGGGATATATTTTTGGTTTGTCCCGCGCTTTTTTAGAAAAAGGAGATGTAATTAATGTCTAAATTAAAGAAGGCGCTTGCTCTTGCAGTCGCGCTGACCGCTTCGCTTTCGGCGGCAGCCTGCGGTTCATCGGGAAGCGGTTCAAGCGAATCAACGGTTTCTGAGGTCGAAAAGGTAGATGTAGAGGATACCGATGCTGTAGATAAGATCCCCGAGGGCGCTGAAACAGAGCTTCGCTGGATGGGTACATATGATCTTAACCCCGCAGAAGGTCAGGATACCTCGGTAGAAATGACGCTGTTCAATAACAAGGGCGGCACGGTCGTATGGGATCAGGTTATCGACAGTGAAAAATTCGATAAGCTTGCGGCTGCGCTCATGTCGCAGAAAAACGTACCCGATCTGTTTAAATATGAGTGGATGGCTTTCCCCTGTCAGGTCGTAAAGGATATGTATCAGCCTGTCGACAGCGTAGTAGATTTTGACAGCGATCTCTGGAAGGACACCAAATCGGCGGCAGATCAGTTTATGCTTAACGGAAACCACTATGTTGCCCCGATAAACTTTACGGTCGGCACGCTTATGATGTACGATTATGCCATTATCGAAAATGAAGGTCTTGACGATCCGTATGAGCTTTATCTCAACGGCGAGTGGAACTGGGACGCATGGACAGAGATGATGGATACCTTTGTTTCAAACGCTTCGGGCGATGAGACCAGATACGGAGTAAACGGCTGGTTCCAGACGCAGGTCGTTCAGCAGACGGGCAAGACCATGGTAACATATGATAAGGAAAACAATACCTTCCTTTCAAATATCGACGACCCTGATATAGAACGCGCCGAAAATATGCTTTATGATATAGGCAAGAAAAATCTTGTCCTCACCGACTGGACGGGCAACGCCAAGAATGCGCTCAAGGACGGCACAACGCTGTTCTACTGCATGGGTACATGGGCTATGACGGGCAACAACGGACCGACTACCGATAACGACTGGAGAGTCGTCCCTGTGCCGAGCGATCCTAACACCGATGAAAAATATATGACCTCCGATATGCTCGCTTATATGTGGGTAAAGGGTTCGACCAAGAACGAAGCGGTCAAGACATGGTATGAATGCTGCCGCATTGCAAATACCGACCCAGAATATCAGGAAAACGGCAAGCAGAAGTTCCTTAACGCCAACCCCGCATGGACGGAGGAGATGTATCAGGTATTCCTCGACTGTTCTTCGACCGAATATAATCAGGTGTTCGACTACGGTTACGGAATTTCGGGAACTCTTTCGGATGACAATGCAAACGAGGACGGCAGCTGCGTAACCAGAAAGCTTTATGAATTTACCAACAAGACGGACGACAGCGGACATCAGTATACATGGGCGGAGCTTAGAGAAAGCTATGCTCCTACCGTTAACAGTGAGCTTGACGCTATCAATGCGTCTATACAGGAATATCTTTCCGCAAACGGCTGACAGGAGTTTTAAATGATAATAAACTCAAAAAATGATTATCTGAGCAGGATAGGCAGAAAGGTCATCTCGGAGGACGAGATATACCGCGGGGTGCGTTCGGCAGCTGAAAGGATCAATTCGCTCTATGACGGTTCGCCGATGCTGCTGGTATCAGTGCTCAAAGGCTCGGTCATATTTGCGGGCGATCTGATGAAATATGTAAATATACCGTGCGAGCTTGATTTTCTTGCCGCAAAAAGCTATTATGACTCCACCGACAGTTCGGGCAGCGTTAAGATAACTCATATGCTTGAAAGAGATATAAAAGGCTGCCGGGTGATACTCATAGAGGATATAGTAGACACGGGCAGAACGCTTGACGCTGTTACAAAGCAGCTCAAAAGCATGGACCCGCTGTCTATAACAACGGTGACTCTTCTCGATAAGCCGCAAAGACGGCAGGTAGATTTTAAGGCGGACATATCTCTGTTCACCATTCCCGATATTTTCGTCGTCGGTTACGGACTTGACTGCGGAGGATATTACAGAAATCTTCCCTATATCGCCGAGTATAAACCTGACGGTAAATGAATAGCGCAATATATCGGTCGGACTTCGCTCCGACCGATTTTTTTATGCTTATACGGCGGAATAAAGAGGACAGGTATTAGCATAATATAGTGACAGGAAAATATTGCTTTGATTTTCTGCGAATAGTTGTATTATTAAAAGGCAATAATTATATCGTAAACGCGGCTGTGCCGCTTTATGTATATTATTCGGAGGCAGAAAGATCAAATGCAGTATAATAAGGTCGAGATCAGCGGTATAAACACTGCCGATCTTAAAGTGCTGAGCGAAAGCGAAACGCGCGAGCTGCTGATAAAAACAAAACAGGGCGATAAGGCGGCGCGGGATAAGCTTATCCGCGGCAATCTCAGGCTTGTGCTGAGCGTTCTCCAGCGCTTCACGGGAAGGGGAGAAAGTGCTGACGATCTGTTTCAGGTGGGCGTGATAGGGCTGATAAAGGCAATAGATAATTTTAACGTAGAGTTGAGCGTAAAATTCAGCACCTACGGCGTTCCTATGATACTCGGCGAGATAAGACGCTTTTTGCGCGATTATCAGACGGTAAGAGTGAGCCGTTCGCTGCGCGATCTTGCATATAAGGCAATGCAGGCAAAGGAAAAGCTGATAAGCGAGCAGCAGCGCGAGCCGAGCATAGACCAGATAGCGGGTTCTATCGGCGCAAAGCGTTCGGACGTGGTGATAGCGCTTGAATCTATCAGCGATCCTATATCTCTTTTTGAACCTATATATTCCGATTCGGGCGATACGCTTTATCTGCTCGACCAGATAGGTGATAAAAATGACAGCAGTGCGCTGAATGAAATGCTTGTCAAGGACGCGGTAGCAAAACTCCCCGAACGTGAGCGCAATATTTTGTACCTGAGATATATCAGGGGCAAAACGCAGGTAGAAGTCGCAAAGGAGGTCGGGATCTCTCAGGCGCAGGTGTCACGCCTTGAAAAGGGCGCAATAAACAATATAAGGAGTCAGATAGAAGCATGACTAAAATTGACGCTGACAAAAAGACCGCAATACTGTCTATGTTGTTTGCCGCATATGCCGTATTGTTGATAGCCGACCCTTCGGCGGCGGCTGAAGGTGTAAAAACCTCGCTTTTGAGATGTATAAACGTGATAGTGCCGTCGCTCTTTGCATTTATGGCGGTTTCGGCGCTTATTGTAAAAAGCGGGGCTTACATATATATCTCAAAGCTTTTTTCTCCGCTCAGCCGTATCATAGGACTGCCCAAAGAGCTTTTTTTCGTCTTTTTTACGGCAAACACCGCAGGTTATCCGCTCGGAGCTTCAATGATAAAAACGCTTGTGGATAACGGCAGACTTGACAAGAAAAGCGCGGCAAGACTGCTTTGCTGCTGTTTTAACGGCGGTCCCGCCTTTTTCTGCTCTGCCGTGGGACTGACGGTATTTTCATCTCAGCGTGCGGGTATGCTTATATACTGCTCGATACTTATTTCAAATATCATACTCGCCGCTTTGCTGAACAGACTTTTTCCGATAAAATACAGCGCATCGGAGCAAAAAGCGCATTTTGACGCGCAAATGCTTGATGAAAGCGTTTCGGCGGCGGGGGAGTCGATGCTAAAGATATGTGCGATGATAATGCTTTTCGGCACTTTTATCCCCTATGCCGACCGAATTACGGCAATGCTCGGCATAAAGGGCAATGCCGCCTGCCTTATCTCGTCGGTGATAGAAATATCCAATCTTTCGCGGCTCGAAGGCTATCCGTTCAGACTGCTGCCCGCTGTCAGCGCGGCAGGCTCGTTCGGCGGTATATGTATACTCATGCAGCTTGTTTCGATAATAAGATCGGGCTTTTCCATGAAACCGTTTATGGCGGCAAGGGTGGTAAGCGCTTTGCTTTCCGCTTTGGTATGCTCGGTATTGTATAGGCATTTTGGTAATTTTTATGTATCAGCCTCAACGCCCGCGAAAGTTATCGTCAATTTCAACAATTTTTTGCCTTCAATTTGCTTAATAATGATGATTTTTTTATCCGTTTTGAAAAAAAGGGTAGCATTTTCTAAGCAGGTGTGTTATAATTAAAAGGTAAAGGAATCGAATACTCTTACTCTAAGGAGATGCATTGATATGGCAAAGAAAAAGAATTATTTCGGCAACGGTATCCAGCCTTCCTGCTCATATTGTCTTTACGGCAACCGCTCAAAAGAGGGCAACAAAGTCCTGTGTGAAAAACAGGGCTTGGTAGAAGCTGATTATTCCTGCAAAAAATGGATATACGATCCCATAAAGCGTATTCCTAAAAAACAGCTCGAGATACCCAACCAAGAGGACGATATTATCTGACAGCTTTACATAAGCCTTCGCCTGCCCAAGGCGGGGGCTTAACTATTAGTTGTCCTTATCATCAGCTAAAAGGAGTGGATATATAATGGAAAGGATCGTCGGAGCTTTCTCGAGCAGTGACGGACAGCACAGATGTCATTACTTTATCATGCCTGCGGTCGGCGAGCCAAAGGGCATTGTGCAGATCTCTCACGGAATGTGCGAGTATATCGAACGCTATGTTGATTTTGCGGAATTTTTATCGCAAATGGGTTATGTGGTCTGCGCTAACGATCATCTCGGTCACGGGCATACCGTCTTTTCGCTTGATGAACTGGGATATTTTTCTCCGGTCGACGGCTGGCAGAATGCGGTAAGAGATCTTCACCGCATGACGCTTATCGCGAAAAAACGCTTTCCTCAGCTGCCGCTCGTTCTGCTCGGTCACAGCATGGGAAGTTTTCTTGCAAGAGCATATGCGGCGAAATATCCTCACGAATGCAGCGCATTTATATTTATGGGTACGGCGGACGGATTTGCTACCAACGCCGAGGATATCTGCGGCAGTATAGGATTTGACGTAAAAGACGGCGGAAGGCTCAGTTCGGCTGCCATAAAGCTGCTGCTTGCTCAGGGCGAGATACTGGCAAAACTGCATACCGACAGATACCGCAGTCCGCTGCTCGATAAGATCGGATTTGGCAAAAATAACGAAAGAATAGATTCTCCGCGCACAAAGTATGACTGGATCTCGCGTGATGAGCAGATAGTGGATAAATATGCTGCGGACGAGCTGTGCAATTATACATTTACCGTAAACGGTTTTATAAATCTTGCGTCGGCTCTTTGGTATGTTTCAAATGAAAAATGGTTCAGGGCGATAGATAAATCAAAGCCCGTCATGCTGCTCGGCGGAAGCTGTGACCCTGTCGGAAATTACGGAAAAGGGGTATTGCGCGTTGCACGGCTGCTTGAAGAACACGGCTGCAATGTCACGGTAAAGATCTATGACGGCGCACGTCATGAACTGCTTAATGAGATAAACCGCGAAGAGGTCTATCTTGACATAGAACGGTTTTTATCGGACGTACTGTACAAAAAAGCGGACAGTTAAGAGGTTGATATAAATGTTTGGAAAGGTAATAAGCTTTGGTCTTAACGGACTTAACGCTTTCAGCGTCACAGCCGAGGTAGAAGCAAGCAGAGACCTGCCCGATTTTCAGATAATCGGGCTTGCTGACGCGTCTGTACGCGAATGCCGCGAGCGTATAAAAAGCGCATTCCGCTCGACTTCTCTCAACTTCCCGAAGCAGCGCGTGACAGTGAACCTTGCTCCTGCGGATATAAAAAAATCAGGCACGGCTCATGACCTTTCTATTGCCGTTTCACTTTTCATGGTGCAGGGCTGGGTAGATGTCGGTCAGACCGACGACTGCGCTTTTATCGGCGAAGTCTCGCTGAGCGGCAAGATAAGAGCCGTAAAGGGCGTTCTGCCAATGACGATCCTGGCTCAGAAAATGGGCGTAAAAAAGATCTTCGTCCCAATGGAAAACGCCTCGGAGGCGTCCGTTATATCTGACATAGATGTTTACGGCGTAAGCGATATAAAGATGCTGCTCGATCATTTTTATTTTGACAAAGAGATCGCTCCCGAACACACATATATCCCCAATTTTGACAGAATAGACGAGATGTTTGATTTTGCGGATATAAAGGGTCAGCATCAGGCAAAACGTGCCGTTGAGATCGCGGCAGCGGGAGGACATAATGTTCTGCTTCTCGGTTCTCCCGGTACCGGCAAATCGTTGATAGCAAAAGCATTGCCGTCAATACTTCCTGAGATGTCGTTTGATGAAGCGATAGAAACTACGAATATTTATTCGGTAGCGGGAGAATTAGATCCGGATGATCCGCTTATAACGGTAAGACCGTTTCGTTCACCGCATCATACCGTTTCGTCAGCCGGCCTTTCGGGCGGCGGCAGTTCTCCTCGTCCGGGCGAGATATCTCTTGCTCATAACGGCGTGCTTTTTCTTGACGAGCTTCCCGAATTTCCGAGAAATTCTATTGAAATACTGCGGCAGCCGCTTGAGGACGGCAAGGTGACTATATCCCGTGCGTCAGGCGCGGCGACCTATCCTTGCTCATTTATGCTGATAGCCGCAATGAATCCCTGTCCCTGCGGATACCTCGGACACCCGACAAAATCCTGTACCTGTTCTCAGAGCAAGATAGAAGGCTACCGCGGACGGATAAGCGGACCTATGCTTGACAGATTTGATATACAAGTGGAAGTGCCGCCTTTGTCATACGAGGAGATATCTTCCGATGAAAGGTCGGAGCCCTCGTCAAAGATAAGAAAACGGATCTTGTCAGCGCGTAAAATACAGGAAGAAAGATATGCCGGCACAGGCATAAGCTGCAATGCAAAGGTCACATCATCTTATATGGATCATATAGGCAAAATGTCCGTTGAAGCTGCCCGTATGGTAAGGGAAGCGTTCTATTCGCTTGGAATGTCAGGAAGAGCCTATTCAAAATTAGTAAAGGTCTCCCGCACTATTGCCGACCTTGAAGCAAGTGATATAATAGAAGGCAGACACGTCGCCGAAGCTCTGCTATATCGCGTTCTTGACATAAAATTCTGATCTTGAATACGTTTACGGTATACATAGTTAATGAAAATGATTAACAAACTATTAAAAGTGTAAAAAACACTGGAATTATATTTTAATATATGGTATAATTTCATTATACGGATAATTCAATTATACTATAATTTCATTATTTTCATCGGCGGCATAAATTTTACTTTGATGCCGCAGCAATATGTTTAGTATCTATCCGTAAACGGGGGAAAAATCCCCGGGAAGATCCCCGTTTATGGTGACTATATTTTTTAATGAGGTGATATAAAATGACAGATCAGATAATGTCGGCTTACAAGCTTTGGTGCGAAAGCGCTGTGGATGATGCGGATCTTATTTCCGAGCTCAAGTCTATCGAGGGCGATGACGAGGCGATAAGCGACAGATTTTACAGAGATCTTGAATTTGGAACGGGCGGACTTCGCGGCGTTATAGGCGCAGGCAGCTACAGAATGAATATCTATACCGTAAGAAGGGCTACGCAGGGACTTGCCGATTATGTAAACGGCGACTTTGAAAACGGCTCTGTTGCGATATCCTATGATTCGCGCATAAAATCAGACGTATTCGCCAAGGAAGCGGCAAGGGTGCTTGTTGCAAACGGAATAAAGGTATATATCTATCCCGAACTTATGCCTACCCCCATGCTTTCATATGCCGTAAGATATTTCGGAGCAAGCGCGGGCATAATGGTGACCGCTTCGCATAATCCCGCAAAATATAACGGATATAAGGTATACGGCAGCGACGGCTGTCAGATAACTCTTGATGTTGCCAATACCGTTATCGGCAAGATAGAAGCAGTGCCTATGTTCGGCGGTGCAAAAATAGCCGATTTTGAAGAAGCGCTCGACAGCGGCATGATACAGTATATCGGAAGAGACTGCATAGATTCTTACCTCGATAAGGTAAGAGAGCAGGGAATACATACCGATCTTGTTGCCGACAGCGGTCTTAAAGTGGTATACACTCCTCTTAACGGAACGGGCAACAAGCCTGTCCGCGAGATACTTGACAGAATAGGCATAAAGGAAGTAACTGTCGTTCCCGAACAGGAAAATCCCGACGGCAATTTCCCGACCTGTCCTTTCCCGAATCCCGAAATAAAGGAAGCGCTTGCCTGCGGATTAAAGCTTTGCGAGACCGTAAAGCCCGATCTGCTGCTTGCCACCGACCCTGACTGCGACAGAGTGGGCATAGCTGTTCCTTCTCCCGACGGCGACTATGTACTGTTTACCGGCAACGAAGTCGGCGCACTCCTCATGGAGTATATATGCAGCGAAAGAAAAGCGCTCGGTACAATGCCGGAAAGACCTGTAGCCGTAAAGACGATAGTTACCACGGATATAGTAGCTAAAATGGCTGAGGAATACGGCGTTGAATTAAGAGAGGTGCTCACAGGCTTCAAATTCATCGGCGAGCAGATAGGCTTCCTTGAAGCGGACGGTGAAGATGACAGATACATTTTCGGCTTTGAAGAAAGCTACGGCTACCTTGCAGGTTCGTATGTCCGCGATAAGGACGCTGTAATTGCGTCAATGCTTATCTGTGAAATGGCGGCGTTCTACAGAACAAAGGGCATTTCGCTGCTTGAAGCGCGCAAGAGAATGTATGCAAAATACGGCAACTATCTGCATTCTCAGCAGTCGTTTGTCTGCGAGGGTGAAACAGGTATGCAGCGTATGCAGGAGATAATGGCTGATCTCAGAAGCAATATACCCGCTCAGATAGGCGGTCTTAAAACTCTCAGATTCGGCGATTATATCGCCTCGGAGGAAACAGACCTTGCAACAGGCGAAAAAACCGCTATCGAGCTGCCCAAATCAGACGTTCTCGCATTCAGACTGGAGGACAATGCTTCGGTAATTATCCGTCCGTCAGGTACAGAGCCTAAGATAAAGGCTTATTATACCACTATCGGACAGACAGCTCAGCAAGCTGCCGATCTCCAGAAGAAAATCGCAGACGATTTCAAAGCGATACTCGGATTCTAACGAATCCGTGGATTCTGACAAATCCGTACAGTTAAGACAAATTACCATATCCCGAAGGCTGCGCCTATCCCGCTCCTTCGGGATATTTTTGCGCGTCACCCGCGCCGTGTGACAGGTTCTATAACCCTTTGGACAGGCATAAAATTAATGAAAGCGATCTTTTTATGCTGAAAGGGTGATCTTTATAAAATGAAAAGGCAAAGCTTTTTAAAAGGCTCGGCGGTATTGATGCTGATGGTACTGATAACCAAGGCGGCGGGTCTTATTTACAAAATAAAGCTGACGTCCTTGCTCGGCGGCAGCGGTATGAGCTGTTATTCGGGGGCGTTCGCGGTCTTCACTCCTGTTTTTGCAGCTGCGGCGGCAGGTGCGCCGAGCGCCATGAGCAGGCTTGTTTCCGAACAGCTCTCGCGCGGAAATTATGCGGGTGCAATAAAAATAAGGCGTACAGCAACGCTGATATTTCTTAGTTTATCGGTACTGCTATCCGCTCTGCTGATGATCTTTTCCCGCCCGCTTGCCGATACTCTCGCGGGCGTTCCGCAGGCAAGGCTTGCGATATGTGCGGTGTCATTGTCGCTTGTACCCGCCGCTTTGATGAACGTCAGGCGCGGCTGGGCGGAGGGTCTTGGCAGCATGAACCCGACCGCCTCCTCGGAGATAGTTGAAACGCTGTTAAAACTCTTTATAGGCGTATTTGCCGCACAGACTGTCATGGAACTTGCGGAAAAAAGCTTTGAGCAGAGCAGGGGCTGCTTTGGCAAATATTGTTCGGATATTTTGCAGGCGCGTAATACCGCCGCACCTTATGCGGCAGCGGCGGCAGCTCTCGGCGTTTCAGCCGCTTCTGCGGCAGCCTGCATTTTTATTTATGTGATAACTCACCGCTCGCTGCGTTTTGATGCTCCCGAAGGGACATCTTTTCAGCCCGAACAAAGCCTGCGCAATGCCGCCTGCCGTATAATGAAATTTTCTATACCGTCCTCGGCAGCCGCTATTATAGCAACGCTGTCGGGCATGGCTGATCTTGTCA
>CANPYF010000022.1 GCA_947587925.1 uncultured Ruminococcus sp. | reverse complement strand
CAAAACCTCCTATGTTTTCTATTATACCATAGGAGGTCTTTTTTGTCATTGTCCTTTTTTACTGGTTCGGTTCAAAACGAGGGGGATTTTTTAGGAGCGAGCGTCCGTCAAAATAGAAATGATAAGTCCGCACACTTGCAAAATCTCCGCCGTTGTGCTATAATTATCTTCGGGGGTGCGGCGCATGGATACCGATATGAGCGATAAGACCGAACGGCTGATAAATATTGTGCTTTCCGATGAAAAGATCAAAAATGACGGCAGCTTGATCTATCGTGATGAACCTATTATCACAACGGGTGCGGCGCTTGAACGCCGCCGCAGAGAACAGCTTGCTAAAAAAAGATCGGACGAGGAACTTTTCAGCAAGTTCGCACAGATGAAACTTGCCGCACAGCAGTCGCGCATTGCAGGATTTTCTTCAACGGAGATATTTGTCAAACAGGCGGAGATGATCAAGACTGCCGAAGCCGATGATGACGGCGCAGATATACCGCCTGTCAAGCTTTATTACCCCACTTATGAAAAACTTTCGCCCTATCAGCTTAAAAGCTATCTCGCTTGGCGTTCGTCCGTAAGAAAGGGAGAGGATCGCCCCGCGCCGCTGACCTTTTTTTATCTTCATGTCTATGAGCTTATCAACCTTATCGGCGCAGATTCGGGACAGGACGCTTTTGATAAGCTGATAGATTTGTGGCGGCGGCAAAAATCATGCTGTTACGGCGCACAGCGGAATGTCCGTCAGTGGCTCAACGATATGATCGTTTATTATCAGCTTGACAAGGAAAATTTTGCAAAAATTTCGGAGGAATTTGACGGCTTTGCAAATGCCGATTACGATAACGCGCTCGGCGTGCTGAAGACCTGTGCGCAGGCGGACGGCGAACAGCTTTTTGACGCTCTCGCGCTGCTTTCGGCTTATGATGTGCGTTCAAGCGCGGTGTATAAAAAATACCCGCGGCTTTATGAAGCCGCCGCCTGTGAGTATGCAGTTATTTCGGACGCCAAGTCGCGTGCGGAAAGCGGCAGGAGCTTCTGCGAGCAGCTTTTCGGCAGCTTTGAAAGAATGCCCTATTCTATGTTCGACAACGCCGTATTTCTTTTTAACAAAGACCGGCCCGACAGCCGCTATGAGGTAAGCCCCGTCCATATCTACGAATACAGCGCGGGCAGCTGGTATTGCAGCTATTATTTTGCAATGTCGGGAAAAAGCAAAAAACTCGGGCAGTGCCTTAAAGACGTTGACCTCTGTCTGCGCAAGCACCTTGGCGCTAAGGCGGGGTATAAGAACGCGCAGTCGGCGGAATGTTCAAAAACGGCTGAAAAAGCCGTCACGGCGGCAATGGATAAGCTTCGTGAACTGAACGCAGTTAAAAAACGGCAGGCGATAGCCATAGATCTTACAAGGCTTGACGATATAAGGCGTTCTGCCGATATCACCCGCGATATGCTCATGACAGATGAAGAACGTGATGCTGCGCAGGATACCCTGTTTTATAAAACAGAGTTTTATAAAACAGCTGATAAAACAGAATTTGATACTGCTGAGGATATAACGGATAATACCGAAGAAAGTACTTTTGAAGTATCGGAGGAACTTTCGGCGCTTGACGATACCGAACTGCTTTTGCTGCGCGGACTGCTTTTCGGCGTGAATTATTCGGAGGAATTAAAGAAAAAATGTCTGCCCGTGTCGGTAGCCGCCGACAGCATAAATGAAAAGCTGTTTGACATTTTCGGCGATAACGTGATAGAATTTGACGGCGACAAGCCGCAGATAACGGAGGATAATATAGCCGAATTGAAGGGAATGATAAAGCAATGAAAATACCGAGAAGAATAGCTTCGGCTGTGATAAATTCGCTTAAAGGCGGCGTTGTGCCGCGCGTGGGACTTTCGTATATCGCGGTCGGCAGGGAAAAGGAGATAGACGCTCTGCTGCATGATGTGGGCATAGTCGGCGAGGGCGGCGCGTCATTCAGATTTATAGTCGGACGTTACGGCAGCGGAAAAAGCTTTTTGCTCCAGACGATACGCAATTACGTTATGGATAAAGGTTTTGCGGTGGCTGACGCCGACCTTTCGCCCGAAAGAAGACTGCAAGGTACTAAAGGACAGGGACTTGCCGCCTATAAGGAACTTATACAGAATCTTTCTACAAAGACCCGCCCCGAGGGCGGTGCGCTCACGCTGATACTCGACCGCTGGATAAGCGGTATGATGGCTAAGGCGGCGGCAGAGGGCGCACAGCCCGATACTCCCGAATTTGCGGCAAAGGTGGATAAACAGATATATGAAGCGGTAAACGAACTGAACGAACTTGTCCACGGCTTTGATTTTTCGCGCCTGCTCAGCATTTACTGCCGCGCTTATCTTGACGGTGATGACGCAAGCCGCGCCAAGGTGATAAAATGGTTTCGCGGAGAATACGCCACAAAGACCGAAGCACGCGCCGAACTGGGCGTTAATATCATAATAAGTGATGAGGACTGGTACGAATATGTCAAGCTGTTCGCCTGCTTTTTGCAAAAGGCGGGTTATAAGGGACTTATACTGCTGATAGACGAACTTGTCAATATCTATAAAATACCAAATTCGATAACAAGGCAGAACAATTATGAAAAGCTGCTGACCATGTATAACGATACGCTTCAGGGCAAGGCGAGGTATCTCGGTATAATAATGGGGTCTACCGAACAGTGTCTGGAGGATACGCGGCGCGGCGTATACAGCTATGAAGCGCTGCGTTCACGTCTGACACAGGGCAGGTTTGCCAAAGACGGCGCAAGAGATCTCTTAGCCCCCGTGATAAAACTCCAACCCCTTTCATATGAGGAAATGCTCGTGCTTTCGGAGCGTCTTGCGCAGATACACGCGCAGCTTTTTGAGTATGAGCGCACCATAACGCAGGACGAACTCGTAACGTTTATAAAAACGGAGTTTTCAAGGATAGGCGCGGACAGCAGGATAACTCCGCGCGAGGTCATAAGAGATCTTATCGAACTGCTCGATATAGTTTATCAGCAGCCGCAGACTGATGTCGCACAGCTGCTTGATTCGGAGGAATTTACCTACTCGCCCGGCTCGCTTGCTGATGAAGCGTGCGGCGGGGAAGATGATGAAATGTTTGCCGAACTGTTTGTCTGAATCGGCTGAAAAAGGGATAGTTGGAATATGAACGCATTTGACAGATACGCGCCGTTTGTAAAAGATCTTATATACCGCAGCGGCTGGGAAAATCTGCGCGGAGTGCAGACGGCGGCGGCTGACGTTATCTTTAACACGGACGACAATTTGCTGCTCTGCGCGTCTACCGCGTCGGGCAAGACGGAAGCCGCCTTTTTCCCGATATTGACAAAGCTTTACGAAGAGCCGCCGACGTCGGTCGGCGCAATATATATAGGACCGCTCAAAGCGCTGATAAACGACCAGTTCGCGCGGCTCGAACAGCTTTGCGAACAGGCTGACATACCCGTGTGGAAATGGCACGGGGACGTTTCACAGGCGCATAAAAACAAGCTGCTCAAAAAGCCGTCGGGTATTTTGCAGATAACGCCCGAATCGCTCGAAGCGCTTATGATGCACAAGCACGCGGCGATACCTAAGCTGTTCGGCGACCTTAGATATATCGTGATAGACGAGATACATTCGCTTATGCGAGCCGACCGCGGCGGACAGACTATCTGCCTTATCCAGACGCTGTCGGAACTTTCGGGTTCAAACGCGCGGCGGATAGGATTGAGCGCGACTATAGGCGACCCCGAAAAGGCGGCGGAGTTTTTATCCTCCGGAACGGGCAGGCGCACCGCCATACCGAGGATACAAGGGGAAAAAACGCGCATGAGATTATCGCTCGAGCATTTTTATATCCAAGGTCCGCAGTCGGAGAATGCTCAGACGCAGGAACAGGCGCTGCCGCCGCTTGACAGTCCCACCGATACCGCGCCCGAATACGCCGACCCGGGATTCGGGTATATATTTGAAAATACGCGCGGAAAAAAGTGCCTTGTGTTTGTAAACTCGCGCGAGGAATGTGAAGCGGTCACCACCACTTTAAGGCAATACTGCGAGGTAAAAAACGAGCGCGACAGGTTTCTTATACATCATGGCAATCTTTCGGCGTCATACCGAGAAACGGCTGAAATGCTGATGAAGGACGAAAGTTCGCTTATGACGACGGTGACTACCGCAACGCTCGAACTGGGGATAGACATAGGCAGGCTGGAGCGTGCCTTTCAGATAGACGCGCCCGCAACGGTATCTTCATTTTTACAGCGGCTGGGACGAACGGGCAGGCGTGACCTGCCGCCCGAACTCTGGTTCGTTATCCGCGAGGATCAGCCCGAAGCGCGTGCTATGCTGCCCTCTTCCGTGCCGTGGAAACTGATACAAGCTGTAGCTTTGGTGCAGCTTTATCTTGAAGAACGGTGGGTAGAGCCGCCGCGTTTAGACGGTCTGCCCTACAGTCTGCTCTATCATCGGACTATGAGTACGCTTGCCTCCTGCGGGGAACTTTCGCCCGCACAGCTTGCCGCAAGGGTGTTAAAGCTTACGCCTTTTCGCAGGATAACCAAAGAGGACTTCCTCATTTTGCTTAAACATCTTATAAAGACCGACCATTTGCAAACGACCGAGCGCGGCGGGCTTATAATAGGGCTTGCGGGCGAGAGGGTGGTAAACTCATACAAATTCTATGCGGTATTTCAGGACAATGAGGAATACACCGTCCGCTGCGGTTCGCAGGAACTCGGCACGATAGTAAAGCCGCCGCCTGTCGGGGAAAAGGTAGCCATAGCGGGGGCGGTCTGGACCGTTGACGACATTGACCACAAGCGCAGGCTGATATTCTGCGAACCCGTAAAGGGTAAAGTACCCGCATATTTCGGCGAATGTGCGGGGGACATACACACAAAAATACTCAAACGTATGAAGCAGGTGCTTATCGAGGACAAAAGCTATCCGTTTGTCATGAAAAACGCGGCGGCGCGTCTGCAAGCGGCAAGGGTATCGGCGCGAAATTCGGGCATAGCGGACGATCCGCTGATATGCCTTGGCGGAAATATGTGGTGTCTGTTCCCATGGCTGGGAAGCTATTCGTTTCTTGCGCTCGAGAGATTTTTAAAAATAAAATGCGGCGAAAGGCTCGGACTGCGGGGTTTAAGCAGTTCGCGCCCCTACTTCATACAATTCACCATGCGGTCGGACAGGGAGGAATTTTTCAAGGTGATAGCCGAAGAAGCGCAAAAGCCGTTCGACCCGATAGACTTAGTCTACCCGAAGGAAGTACCGATATTTGAAAAATATGACGAATACCTCCCCGAAGAGCTTGTAAGGCGGGGCTTTGCATACGGCGTACTTGACATTGACGAGATGAAGGAGCGGTTTTGAAGATTATTGTAATTTTGTATCAATAGCCTTTGTTTATCTTAACTCCCCCCTTCCCCTTGGGAGAAGGGGGTCGAGGGGTCAGGGGGAAAACTCTGATGTTGTATTATTTTTTTCATGTACACAAAGAAGTTTAAATTTTTTAAGTTGGTGCACAGTCTGCAAGACAGACTATCCTTTTAAAATTTGCGCCGTAGGCGCCACCTTGTCTAACCTCTTACATCTTAAGAGCGTAGCGTTCTAACTTCTGGAAATCAATTATTGATTTCCAAAATCAAAAATTGATTTCCACGGTCAAAAAAGACTTGATTTTTAGAAATTAGTGTGATATAATTATAGTACAGGCTTTGTTTTCTATAAGGATATGTTGAAGGAGCTGTTTTGCTATGCTTTTTAGTACCCTCGCCGCTATGACGGCAGGCTATGCGCTCGGTGTGCTTCTCGGTACGCCTATCGTATTGCGCGCCGATAGATACATAAATATGCTCTGCGCTTTGCTCGCACCTAAGATCAGCGCAAAATATCAGGACAGCGAAGAAGGTCAGCGCGCCGCAGGAACGGCTTATGTCATCTCGGTCATGCTCGCCGCCGTACTGCCGCTGCTCATTGTGCTGATATTGCTTTATATTTTCGTCCCCGTGCTGGCTATTATCGCTGATGCCCTCGTTTGCTGGTCGCTGACCGATATAAGGGGTATCGGCAGGATATCCTCCGCTGTCTGCCGCGCTTCAAAAACAGGCGCAGTATCGCGCGGTGCTAAAAATGCTGCCGCATTGAGCGGTGAAGATATGACAGACGCCGATACCGAAACTATCATACGCGCAAGCGTTCAGGGCAATGCTGACCGCACGGTCGATACCGTGGGTACGCTGCTTGCTATGTTCGTTCTGTCAGGTCCCGGCGGGGTATTTTTCAGAGCGTGCGCTCCCGCCGCACAGGCAGCCGTCCGGCAGGCTGAACTTGCCGGCAGACGTTCGTTTGCTTATCCTGCTCAGAAACTCAGAGATGTTATGTATTTTCTTCCCGGCAAACTTGCCGCAGTAATAATGCTCGTTGACGCACTGTTTTTGAAATTCAATACCCGCTCGGCGGAAAAGACTATGCGCCGCGATTCGACTAAGTGCTTTTTGCGTTACTATGGCGGCTGCCGCGCTGTTGTCGCGGGCATTGCGGGCATATCGCTGCTCCCCGAAGAGATAGTCGGCGAAAATATGACGCGCACCTACACCATAGGCGAACATATCAAAGAACCTGAACCGCAGGATATAATAATGGCAAATCAGCTGCTGAGCGGCACGGCGTTTATCGTAATGCTGCTTTGCTTTGCTATAAAGCTTACCCTCGGGGTATGGTTCTGACTCAAAGACGTGAATTTACAAGGATAAGATCAATATAATGAATAACGATAATTTTGATGAAAATAATATTCCCGAGGATCTCTCCGTGCAGGACGATCCGCAGTACCGTGAAGAGGTGCTGCGCGAGATAGAGCTTGCAAAACTCAGACGGCAAAAGGCTGACGAGATCGCAAGGGATAAAATGCACGCACAGCTTGTGCTTATCTGCGCGGGCGTCATAATACTTATCATTATTATTTTTGCGATCGCTAAAGCGGGTAAAAGCCCGCGCGAGGCTGATACTTCGGCTGTCGTGAATACCTCGTCCGCCGATAAAGCGGATAAGTCGGATAAATCGGATAAAGAGAGCAAGTCCGATAAAGATGATGAGCCGCAGAGTGCCGCAGAGCCGTCTTCGGCTGCGGAGGACTCTGACGGCGGGCATAGCGAAGGCTACAGCGAAGCTGAACAGCTTTATCCGAATCAGGCTGAAGGGCATACCCTTACGCTTGAAAACGGCATTGCTTACGTTGACGGCATAATGATAGTAAATAAGACGTTTTTGCTGCCCGAGGATTATGCTCCGGGTATCGCCCCCGAAGCCCAGCAGGCTTTTGATGATATGGCGGCGCAGGCATGGAGCGAGGGCATATCGCTGTGGATATGTTCGGGATACCGCTCTTATGAGGAGCAGGTGTCGCTTTTTGAGGGCTACAGTGCGCTGAACGGACAGGATTATGCGGACAATGTTTCGGCGCGTCCGGGTCATTCCGAACATCAGTCGGGATTGTGCATGGATATAAATTCCACCGATTTCAGCTTTGAATATACCGCCGAGGCTCAATGGCTTGCCGACAACTGCGCCGATTACGGCTTTATCATACGCTTCCCGCGCGGAAAAGAGGGTATCACCGGATACACCTATGAGCCGTGGCATATCCGCTATGTGGGCGTTCAGGCGGCACAGGAGATGAAGGCTAAGGATCTTTGTCTGGAGGAGTATCTGAACGTGACCTCCGATTATGCCGATTCGCCCGATTCGGGACTTTATGAAACTGATCAGCAATAAAAGCGCCTGCGCTGTTAGAGGTCAGAACTTTGGATATTAGCAACGGGCTGCCGTTCATCTGCGGCGGCTCTTTATGTTTATTCGCTGTGACGGGGACGACCGTCAGCTATTTTGTCAAAGAAAGGATAGATAAATATGTCAAAGAACAATAACAGTCCAAAAAGCGACAAGCCGCTTTTTATGCGTATCGTAATGCTTGCCATAGCCGCAGCTATGATAATAGGTCTGGTAGTCGGCGCGGTAGCGGGCGCAGGCGCGGGGTTCTGAGATATGGTGCATATCGGCAACAGCTGGGACGAGCTGCTTAAAGACGAATTTAATTCCAAGTATTATCTCGATCTTCGCGAATTTCTTAAAAAGGAATATTCCACAAGGGTCATATACCCCGATATGTATGATATATTCAACTCGCTCAAATATACCCCGTATGAAAATGTAAAAGCGGTCATTATCGGGCAGGATCCCTATCACGGCAGAGGACAGGCGCACGGGCTTTGCTTTTCGGTCAAAAAAGGTATTACGCCGCCGCCTTCTCTGCAAAATATTTTTAAAGAACTGCAAAACGATCTCGGCATAATGCCGCCGCACCACGGTGAGCTTACCGACTGGACAAAGCAGGGTGTTTTGCTGCTCAACAGCGTGCTGACCGTCCGCGAGGGACAGCCTAATTCTCATAAGGGCATGGGCTGGGAACAGCTTACCGACGCGATAATAAAAAAACTCAACGACCGTTCTCAGCCGACAGCGTTTATAATGTGGGGGGCAAACGCCCGAGCGAAACTTCCGCTTATAAATAACAGCGCTCATGCGGTGTTTACCGCCGCGCACCCGTCGCCGCTTTCGGCATATAACGGCTTTTTCGGCTGCCGGCATTTCAGCAGAGTAAACGAATTTCTCCGCTCAAACGGCATAGAGCCTATCGACTGGCGGATTTCAGACTAATTTCCGCGAAGAACGCTTATTTATTTTAATTGTTCCGACTAAGGGACAATTAGTATGATATAATATAATTGTAAGAAATAAAACCGGTCATTATGATGAAAGGCGGTAAGTATAAATATGGCTGACAAAAAGAAAAAGGAAATTGCACCCGTTGTCGATATCGTTGACGCGGAGGAAAAAAAGAAGGCGCTGGCGACAGCGATATCATTTATCGAAAAGAAATACGGCAAGGGCGCGATAATGAAACTTGGCGAAAATAAGGCGCTTGACGTTGAAGCGATACCCACAGGCTCTATGACGCTCGATTATGCGCTCGGCATAGGCGGCATACCGCGCGGAAGAGTAGTGGAACTTTACGGTCCTGAAAGTTCCGGCAAAACGACCGTTGCACTGCACTGCATTGCCGAAACTCAAAAACTCGGCGGTGAGGTCGCTTTTATAGACGTTGAACACGCACTCGATCCCATTTACGCTAAAAAGCTTGGCGTTGATATTGATAATATGCTCGTTTCACAGCCTGACAGCGGCGAACAGGCGCTTGAAATAGCCGAAGCGCTTGCGCGCTCGGGCGCTATCGACTGCATTGTCGTTGACTCCGTTGCCGCAATGGTAACTAAAGCCGAGATAGATGGCGAAATGGGCGACTCTCACGTCGGACAGCTTGCAAGGCTTATGTCGCAGGCTATGAGAAAGCTTACGGGCGTACTTTCAAAATCAAACTGCGCGGCGATTTTTATAAATCAGATACGCGAAAAAATAGGCGTTATGTACGGCAACCCCGAAACGACTCCCGGCGGACGTGCGCTGAAATTCTACGCCTCCGTTCGTCTTGACGTCCGCAAGGGCGAGGTGATAAAAAACGGTTCGGAGATAATCGGCAACCGCACAAGGGTAAAGGTCTCAAAAAATAAAGTCGCTCCGCCGTTCAAATCCTGCGAATTTGACATAATCTACGGGGAGGGCATATCCCGCACGGGAGAGGTGCTCGACCTTGCCGTTGAACTGGGCATTGCCAAAAAGGGCGGCGCATGGTTCAGCTATAACGATTTCAAACTTGGTCAGGGAAGAGATAACTCCAAGAAATTTCTTGCCGATCACCCCGACATAATGAAGGAGATCGAAGAAAAGATAAAGGAAAAAATGAGCAATACGGACATTTCCGCGATCACGTCCATAGGTTCGACAGATGACAGCGAGGAAAGCAGGATAGAGGAAAGGGCGGCAAAGGCAGCGCAGCTAAGCAATAACGAGGATACCATGCCCGACCTGACTATCAACGGAGATGATGATTTCGAGGAATTTGCGCCCGTTGACATAACCAACACCGACGATTGATGATATGCCGAAGATAAAAAGCATAGCGCAATATAAGGGCAATACCGCGCAGATAGAGTTTGAGGACGCTCAGCCGCTGTTTATAAGCTTTGATACTGTCAGCAAATATGAACTTGCGGCGGGTATGGATATCCCCCCAAGCGCGGCAGAGCAGATAAAAAAGACCGATCTGGTCAGAAAAGCGCGTGAACGCGCACTTTACCTGCTTGACATGAGAGATCACAGCTATTCGGAACTTGTAAAAAAGCTGCGGAAAAATTATGACGAGGATATATGTTTTGAGGTCGCAGACGAACTTGCGCAAAAGGGTCTGCTCAATGACCGCCGTTATGCGCGTTCGCTGGCGCGGCAGCTTTTTGAGGTAAAACTCCTCGGCAGTTACATAGTCAGGCAGAAAATGCGCGAAAAGGGCTTGCCCAAAGGTGTCATAGAGCAGGCGGTCGCCGAGTATGAGGAGGGCGCTGAGGAGCGTGCCGCCGAACTGATAAGGCGAAAATATCTGCAAAAGTACGATCCTGCCGACCGTGCTGACCGTGAAAAACTGATAGCCGCACTTGCGAGAAAGGGTTATTCCTACACGCAGATAAAGGCTGCGATAGAACTTGTCAGTGAATAAAAGAGCGCCGCAGAAGATGCGGCGTTTTTCATATTTATTGCATAAAATTTAGGTAAAAATATGTGCATTTATACAAATTACTGAAAACCTATTGACAAACTATGATTTGGGTGCTATAATTATATCACACCGATAAAAAAGCTAAAGAAAGGGCGGTATGAATGATGAGAACGCATTTATTTTTACGAATGTGTACGCGGCTCGATAGGAGCGGAATGATGAATTGAAATTTAAAATATAAATAACATATAAAAGGAGTTAGTTGAAATGAGCGATTATAAATTTGAAACGCTTGCGCTTCATGTCGGACAGGAGAGTCCCGATCCCGCGACAGACGCAAGAGCAGTACCCATATACGCGACAACGTCATATGTGTTCAAGGATTCCGCACAGGCGGCGGGACGCTTCGGACTTACCGAGGGCGGAAATATCTACACCCGACTGATGAATCCCACCTCGGACGTTTTTGAAAAAAGAATAGCCGCGCTCGAAGGCGGAGCGGCTGCGCTTGCAACTGCGTCCGGTGCGGCGGCGATAACCTTTGCGGTGGAGAACATCGCGCGAAGCGGCGATCACATTGTTTCTTCGGCAAATCTTTACGGCGGTACATATAATCTGTTTGCAAACACACTTTCCGATCAGGGTATCAGAACTACATTTGTCGACCCTCACGATCTTGCGCAGGTCGAGGCGGCGATAGAGGAAAAGACCAAGCTTTTATATGCCGAAACGCTCGGCAACCCAAATTCTGATGTTATAGATATCGAGGCGCTGTCGGACATTGCCCACCGCCACGGCATACCGCTTATCGTTGACAGCACCTTTGCAACGCCCTATCTGTTAAGACCTATCGAACACGGCGCGGATATAGTCGTACATTCGGCAACGAAGTTTATCGGCGGTCACGGCACGGTAATGGGCGGAGTGATAATAGACGGCGGCAAATTCGACTGGGCGGCGAACGATAAATTCCCGGGACTAAGTCAGCCTAACCCGTCCTATCACGGAGTTGTTTTCACACAGGCGTGCGGCAATATTGCGTACATCATGAAGATACGCACCACGCTGATGAGGGATATAGGCGCGACCATCTCGCCGTTCAATTCCTTCCTGCTTTTGCAAGGTCTTGAAACGCTCTCGCTTAGAGTTGAAAGGCACGTTGAGAATGCCCTGAAGGTGGTAAGCTATCTGAGCGCTCACCCCGATGTTGAAAGCGTAAATCACCCGTCGCTTGCACAGGGCAGCCAAAAGGAATTGTATGACAGATACTTCCCGAACGGCGCGGCGTCGATATTCACCTTTGAGATAAAGGGTGATGCCGATAAGGCGAAGAAATTCACCGAATCGCTCAAGGTGTTTTCGCTGCTTGCCAACGTCGCAGACGTAAAATCGCTTGTTATCCACCCCGCGTCTACCACACATTCGCAGATGAGCGAAGAGGAACTGCTCACGGCGGGCATAAAGCCCAACACTATCAGGCTTTCAATAGGCACGGAGCATATTGACGACATTATAGCGGATCTTGAAGCGGGCTTTGAAGCCGTCAGAGGTTGATCTTTAAACCTGTTCCATATAAATATAAACCTTGGTTATTCCCTCTGCCGTGACGGCAGGGGGAATAATATTTAAGTTTTGACAAGCAGAATAATATTACAACGGACTTTCACCGCCGGCAGGGTAAATAGCATTTTACCCTTGACAAATAAAATAATCTTATGTTCCTCCCCCGCCGCAGGCGGGGGGAGGAAATACAAGAATAATTAAAAAAAGCCTTGGCAAAACCCCTTGACAAAAAAGAAAAGATGTGATATAATAAAACAAAAGTTAGCATTAGCTAACTCAAAAAGGAGGCAGTAAAATGAGTATCGTTATAGTCGGCGGCAATGAGCGTATGGAAAGGGAATATGTTGACATCTGCGGAAAATACGGCTGCAAGGCAAAGGTGTTTACAAAAGAGAACGGTTCGTTCAGAAAAAAGATCGGCTCGCCCGATCTGCTTGTGGTGTTTACAAATACCGTTTCGCACAAAATGCTGATAAGCGCGTCACAGGAAGCCAAAAAGCGCCGAGTGCCTATAGCGCACCTGAAAACGGGAAGCGCTTCCGCGCTCAATGATCTGCTTTTGGATAAAATAAACGAAAAAAACAGCGGCGGATAAGTTGTGCCTATCCGCCGTTTTATTATTTGCCGTCAACCTGACTTGACCGTCAATCCATGGAAATCAATTTTTAAAAATTTAATTTTCTGAAAGAAGATTTTTAGATACAAGAAGCAAGAAAAAAGTCTGCAAAGCGGAATAATATTTTACGTCTGAAAGAAGTTCAGAACATATGCGCCGTAGGCGCCACCCGTCTGAGCTTTGCTCAGACCTCTAATCGTCTGAACGAAGTTCAGACCCTGAACGAAGTTCAGACTCTTACCTCTTAAAAGCAAGCGCTATTACTTGTAATAGTGCGGCGTTCTAACTTCTGGAAATCAAAAATTGATTTCCGTGTCAGCCGAGAGGGTGTATCTCCTCATCGGCGATCTCTGTCATCTTTTTAGCCGCAGGAAGTATATCCACCATGCTGCCGCAGCCGTCAACGCCGTTTGATGTCCAAGCCATAACGCCGTTCCAGCCGTTGTTGTAGGCATTTTCATACTTGACCCCCGATGTTTCGCCCGATTCGGAAACATCGTTTGCAGCCACCTCGCCGATAACGCAGGGTCTTGAATCGTCAAGTTTGAACTCCGCAGGAGTTACGTTGAACGGATAGCCGAACCACGGCTGCTGCCAGTAGTAATAGTGCGTAGACCAGAAATCGAGATAGGAATTTTCATTGCCCGACAGGCTCTGTAAAAATTCGTCAGAACCCTTGTTGCCCTCGTAATCGGTGTCGGAGTTGTATTTAACTATGCCGAAGCCGACAGTTACCAGTATGTCCGAATGTTCGTGGATACCCGCGGCTGCTCTTGCAAAGTAGTCGGAGATATTTTCCCACGGTATCTGACCGCTCTCCGCGTTCTCAAATACCCAGTCGGGCTCGTTCATAAGGTCTATGCTCCACAGATAGTCGCAGTCGTCATATCTTTCCGCAAAGGGTATGACATAGCCCTCGACAAAGCTGTCGATATTGTCGCTTGAAGTTATCATGCTGCGCCAGTTTTCATAGGCATTGTTGGAATCCTTGAAATGGTCGAAGGAAAGCAGCGTAGCCATTATGTATATGTGGTGTTTCTTGGCAATGGTGAACAGCACGTCAAGATCCTGCCAGTGCTTGTCGGTCACTTCGGAGAATTTTCCGCTGTCGTCCAGCTTAACGCCTATCATATCATTGCAGTTTATCCATATGCGCGTTGCGTTTATCCCCGCGTCCTCCAGTTCGGCGAAATGTCCCTCCCAGAAGGCGTAATTGAACGCGTCGCTGCCAAAATCGTTCCACTTGTCCCACGGCGTATTAACGCCGTTTATCCACAAGTCCTTGTCGGATACCTTGAATTTATTGCCGTCAACGGTCACCTTTGCCGTACCGTCAGTAACATAATCTATGTCTATCGGCGCATTGCTGACCGTTTCGGTTGCAGTCGAATCTGCGGCGGTTGAATTTTCAGCAGCAGAATTTGCCGCAGTCGAACCCGCCGAACTGCTGTCTCCTTCGTCATTTCCGCAGGATACCGCCGAAGCCGCCATTAATGCGCAGAGCGCAAGCGCGGCTATTCTTGACATGATACTTTTCATTTGTTATCGCTACTCCTTTTACATCAGGTCAACGGTCTCTATACCGAGCAGGTCGAGGTGCTTTTCAAGCATTTTCTTGCAGGCGGCGCAAAGCTGCGTCCACGCACGCTTTTTATTTTCATCCGTCTCGGTAAGTATATGATTGTCATGATAAAATTTAGAAAACGCGCAGCTTAACGCGTAAGCGTTCTCACATACCAGATTAGGCGCTTTTTCCGCATACGCCATGCCTATTTTTTCGCCGCTTGCGGCAATGCAGTGCAGCAGGTCGCGCTCCTGTTCGGTGTATATCTCAGGCGCGTCAAACTCGCCCGGCTCGCCGGTCTTCCTTAAAATGGAATTTATCCTTGCTACGGTGTAAAGCAGGAATGAGCCTGTTTTTCCGTCAGACGCCATAAATTTATCGAGATCGAAAATATAATCCTTTGCGCGGTGATTTATCAGATCGCCGAATTTAATGGTAGCCACGGCTATCCTGTGCGCGATACTCTCTTTTTCGTCCTCACTGCTGTATTTTGAGTCAGCAACTCTTTCAAGCGCGGCTTCGTAAACGGTATTGTAAAATTCCTCAAGTTTCATAACGCCGCCGTCGCGCGTTTTATACGGCTTGCCGTCCGCACCGTTCATCGTTCCGAATCCGAAATATTCAAGTTTGACGTCCTGCGGCGCGATACCCGATTTTTTAGCGCACCTGAACACCTGCGTAAAGTGCAGGCTCTGTCGGCTGTCGGCGACATACCATATCTCGGTCGGGTCAAATTCTCTCATTCGCTGAATGATGGTGGCAAGGTCGGTGGTCGCGTAAATGTTCGAGCCGTCCGATTTTTTTATCATAACGGGCGGAACGGTTATCTTGTCGTCCTCCTGCGTTACATCAACGACAAGCGCACCGTCGCTTTCATAGAGCAGTCCCTCTTTTTTGAGCGTATCGACCAGTTCGCCGATATATTTTCCCGAATCGCTCTCGCCGTACCAGTAATCAAATGAAATATTCAGACGGTCGTAATTTTTCTTGATATCCTCGACCGATACCGCGACTATATCTCTCCAGATCGCCTGATAGCGTTCATCGCCGTTTTGCATTGCCGCGGTTATTGCGCGTGCCTTGTCGTAAAATTCCTCATCGGTATTTTTTCTTGCCGAGGCAAACGGGTAGATCTCGTTGAGCAGTTCAACGGATATTTTGACCTTGCTCAGATCACCGCCGCAGCGTTCGCTGAGTTCAGCGATACAAAGTCCGATAGGCATTCCCCAGTCGCCGAGATGGACGTCGCTTATCGCCGTTCTGCCCGTAGCGCGGGTAAGCCGCTTGAGCGATTCACCTATGACGGCAGGACGCATATGACCGATATGCAGCGGTTTAGCCACGTTAGGACCGCCGTAATCGAGAACGATAGTTTCCTTAGTCTTTGCCTGCGGTATGCCGAGATCTTTGTCAGCCAGTACCTGTTTGACATAGCCAAGCAGAAACTCGTCCGAAACATCTATGTTTATAAAGCCCGCGCCGACAGCTTCTATTTTTGAAAGCTGCGGGTCGTCCTTTAAAGTTTCCGCGACTTCGGCTGCGATCATTCTCGGAGCCTTATGATAAAGCTTTGCGCCCGAAAACGCGCCGTTGCACTGAAAGCGGCAAAGATCGGGGCGGTCAGAACCGCCGACAATGCCGAGTTCGGGCGAATATCCGCATTTTTCAAACGCTGCGGAAAGCTTTTGCGTAAGCAGCTGTGTTAAAGTTTCCATAAAACAGTTAAACCTCCGTAAGAGGGCATGATGACCGCCCTCTTATAAATTGATAAATTTTTTTGCCTTGTTGACAATACAGCGGTCGTTTTCGTAAGCCAGCATATCGTAAGCGAGGCTTATCTCGACCCATTTTACATCGGATATTTCGCTCATCTGCGGAACAAGACTGACGTTTTTTGCTCTTGCGATAAAGTAAACGACCATTTTTACCGTATCCTTTTTAGGGCTGTATGTAACAAGTTCACGAAAGGTGGGATCGATCAGAACGTCCACTCCCGTTTCTTCCTTGATCTCGCGCACGGCGGTATCGGTCTCAGATTCGCCGGGTTCCATATGACCCTTGGGAAACGACCAATGACCGCTGTTGATATGTTTGATAAGAAGTATTTCGGTATTTCCGTGATATTTCCTGTAAACTATCCCACCGCAGGATTTCTCATGCAGCATAACTTTTTCCTTTCATAGATTTTATGCGCCAAAACGCTTGAATTACCTTTTATTATAACATATTTTTCTTCTTTTGTCTATAGGTTGAGCTATAGGGACGGCAAATTCATTTTTAAATTAACTGTTAATTTTTTTGGCATAAAATCAAAACCTCCCTGCCGTATCTGCAAAAAATATCCCCTGCCGTTTAAAGGCAGGGGATCTATAGCATATGTGTTATTTTTTTGTAAGGTAAGAACTCCAGGCATAGCCCGTTTGTCCGTTCCATTCAAGGTAATACCAGCCGTAATTGCTGTTGCCGTAAACCTTTACGCTGTCGCCTGCGGGGAGGGTGGCGAGGTTTGCGCTTGACGAATTAGGTTCGGGGTGGAGATAGACCGCCGCGTTTACGGTATAATCGCCCGCAACGGAGGTATCAAGACCCTCGGGCAGCGATTCGGGCAGTGAGGATTCTTCTTCCGCAGTAGTTTTTTTCTTTTTCTTTTTAGTGGTAACTGCCTCGACCTCTTCAGCCGGCTCGGTCTCCGCGACAGATATTTCCTCAGTCTGAGTAAGGTGGCCGGTCTTGACCGGTTTAGCGTCCGCGCTCGGGAAAAACAAGCTTTTTGCAAAAAGCATGACAATTACGACAACGACAAGTATAGTCGCAAAAAGGGCAAGGATACCTTTTATCGTAGAGTTAAGTATCACAGTATTTTCATCTTCTGTCTGCCGTCTGTTATCATATGGCATTACAAATGTGCCTCCTTTACAGGTTTAAACCGCCGCAAAGCGGTCGGATCTGATATATTTATTTCTGTTAAGATGGATATTTTTATCTCCAAAAAATATTATACACTTTTTCAAAGCGAATGTCAATAGGCATTTTGATACGGAATTAAAATTAGTTTGTGCAAATACATTTTTGTATGCGTCACTTCCCTAACTAAAAAAATGATTTCCGCGCTCTCCCATGCCGACCCTATAAACAAAAAATCTCCCCCGCCTTACGGCAAGGGAGTTTCGCTCGTATTTTTATCAGGCGTTAGGGTCGTAAAATTCGCACCACTTGGTTTTTTTCTCCGTCCATGCGTCCCACGTTATCGCGTTCGGGTACTGCCCGAAGACTGTGTCGGTTGATTCGGAGTCGGGCGACTTGTCGCCTGTCCATTGTACAAAATAGCTGTCGTCTACACCATTTATCTCCGCTGTGCCGACATACACTATCCCCGATGTTACGCCGTTTTCCGCAAGAAAATCAAACACCTCGCGCTGTGCTTCAACGGCAGGCTCCGAGCCTGTGCAGGGTATCTCCTCATCATTGTATTCGTCAATGACTTCGCTTTTTGACTTGCCTTTGACTTCCTGTTCGGCAACGTATGAGGCTACCGCGTTGTACGCCGTCTTGGCATTCGTGTTCGCCGATCTAAGCCTTGATTTTTTTACATAATTGAGCATTGACGGCACGAGTATCGCCGCAAGTACCCCTATTATTGCTATAACAACTACAAGCTCCACAAGTGTGAAGCCGTGCTGCTTAAACGTTTTCTTTTTCATAATATATGTCCCCCTCAGAAATATATCATGACATAATGTCCTTTTATATTATACCATCTTGGTTTATAATTTGTCAACCTGCGTACATTAAAATTGAATAAAAGTCACAAAAAATTTAGCAAAAATTAAACAAAAGTTCAATTTTGCAAACCTAATGCTTCATTATTTCCCTTAAACGTTTATATTCCGGACAGCACTGTGACACCAGCGCCCAGAAATCGGCGGAGTGATCCATGTGTTTAAGGTGGCAAAGCTCGTGTATCACCACATAGTCTATGCACGGCTGCCCGAAGCATATCACGTCTACATTTATCGAAATGTTCCCGTTTGAAGAACAGCTGCCCCAGCGCGAGGTCATGCGGCGCAGCGTTATCTTTTTCGGGTAAAGCTTTAGCTTTGGCGAATATTCGTTAAACGCCTTTTGTACGCGCTCGGTACACAATTTGACCGTGTATTCCCAAAAAAATCTTTGCGTGTCTTTTTCGTCCATATTTTCGGAAATGTAAACGGTAAGACTGCCGTCTGCAAGCAGCGGCTCTTTATAGACGGGGCTTATCTCGACTGCAAGCCTGCGCTTTTCGCCGAGCAACATAAACTCCTCCCCGCCCGAAAAACTTTCGGGCAGTCTCAGCAGAGGCTTGTATTCGGCAAGTTTTTTGCTTACCCAATCCATATTATTTCGCAAAAGCTCCTCCGCCTGCTTTATGCCCGTCCCGTAAGGCAGCCGAACGATAAGTTTCCCTTCTCTTATGCAGATACTTCCGCGCGTCCGCCTGCCTATGTCGAGCGTATAGTTTAACCCTTCGGGTTCAAGAACACAAGGCTGTTTCATTATTTATGACAGATAGCCGTTCCATACCCAACCGTCATAGCCGTTGTAGCTTACATGAACATATTCCGTACCTGACGGACGTTCTATAACAGTTACCTGTTCGCCCGCCGATATAGAGAGTATCGGGTCGCTGTTTTCGTCGTTTGCGCTTCTCAGATAAGCCGTCTGGTTAAGCGTCGCGGTCTCGCCGCTTGCAACACTGTCGGACGCCGACGAACTGTCGGGAGTTTCGCTTACAAACGAAGAGGTATCGTCGACCGTGCTTTCCTCGGCAGGCTCTTCCTCTTCGGACGAGGTGTCCTCCTTCGGCGCTTCACTGCTTGCCGACAGGGTATTGGTGTAAATGCCGTCGGGAACAGAGCTGTCGTTAGAGGGGAAAAGACTTTTTGCCAGAATAAGGATAACGCATATCACAAAAACGCCTACCACTATGACAGCGGCTATGCCTGCGACCGTTATCTTTTCCGAGCCGTTTTTTTCATTATAGCTGCTCATAATATGATCAATCCTTTATAAAGAAAATGTGTTTTATCCGCATAACTTATCTTCATATATTATAACCGATTTTTCGCCGCTTGTCAACCGATTTCCCCAAAACTAAAGAAATTTTTAAGAGGAAAAATAAAATTACATCAAAAGCGGTACTCCGCTTGGTGCGAAGCGCCGCTTTTAAAATCACTATCTTCAGTTTATGGTTATGGGAGCAGCGTCGGAAACGGTTATTACCGTTTCGTGTGTGCCGATATTCCATACTGTGTTGTATTTTTCCGAATAAATGACTATTTCATGTGACAGCGAACCGTTTGCCAAAACGTCCGAAAGGTCGGCAACAGCGGTAAGATCTGATGATTTCAGCTTGCTGATAACGTCTTTAGGACCTATGACAGTAACGTCCGTGAGTTTTTCGGCGTCCACGCTTGCCTGTTTGCCCATAGGCGTATTTATAAAGCTTATCTTCTTTGACGGTATGGAGAATGTCTTGGTCTCATACTCGCTCAGGTCGAAGCTTACCGTTATCTGCGATACGCCCGACTGATTTATCTCGTCCTTGGCGATTATCGAAGATATTTCGTTGTTGAACGTCTTTCCGCGCGAAATGTCATAGAAAGATATAGGCGTGAGCGAGACTTCCTCGGAGGGAGTCTTGTCAAGCTGCGGCGTTATCAGCTGTATGCTGTCCTGCGAAAGGGTATAGGGCAGCGAGGACATATCGAAGTTTGGCGGCACATTTGTAAATTCCGCACGAAGCTGTGCCGTCACCTTGCGGTAGACCACAAAACTTATATCTATGCGCTTATCCGAGACGGTGTATTTTGAAGAGTCAAGTTCGGAATCGTTGACATCATAGAACACCAGTCTGTCCGCAGGTACTGACGCGTCGTCCGAAAGGTTCATGCTTCCCGAATATTCCGCCGTGATCTTAGCTATCTTTTCAAGATCGGTTTCCGAACCTTCTACCTCTATTTCGTCAGCGCTTGCCGTAACTTCTTTAAGCGCGAATCCCTCGGACGCGCTTACGTTGGGCGCGGAGATATTCACGGGGAATTTTTCCGAGTCGATATGCTGAAATTCTATCTCGACCGTTTGCGGCGAAACGGAAAGCACAGTCACCCTGTCGGAGGAATGTGTCGACCTTACGTCTATATCAAGATCGTAAACTCCCTCGCGCGTAACATCATTGAGATCTACAGAAGCGATAAGGTCGTTTGCGGTATATGAACCTATTTCGTAATTCATTCCCTGCAATTCGACCTCAACGGAGATATCCTTATATCCCATTGCGCTCAGTCCCTTGCTTTCGGCGGTAGTACCCGTCATGACAAAATCCACGGGGACGTTAGTGATAGTCTTATTTATGGTAGCGTACTGCGTAACGCTGAGTACGAACCAGATTATGACAGCGAGAATGACCGCAAGTATTTTCAAAACGAAGTCGGAGAGCATACCGTGCGGTTTTTTTGAGGTGTTTATTTTTTCCATCGTGACATCACCCTTCCCGCCAGATTGCCCGAACCGTTTTCAGACTGGGTATCGGGGATAAGACGTTCGCGCAGCAGCTGAGCAAGGCTTTCCTTTGTATAACCGCGTGTAAGTTCGCCGTTTTCCGCGACCGAGATAGTACCCGTTTCTTCGCTTACAACGATAACGACCGAATCGCTGTTTTCGCTCATGCCGATAGCGGCTCTGTGGCGCGAGCCGAGCTGTTTTGCGATAAGTTCTTCCTTTTGCGGCTTAGGCAGAAAGCAGCCTGCCGCGAGTATTTTTCCGTCGCGCAATATTACTGCGCCGTCATGCAGAGGAGTATTAGGGTAAAATATATTTCCGAACACAGCCGCGCTCGGCTGACAATCGAGGATAGTACCCGTATCTATCTGTTCGCCGAGACGGGTCTTTCTTTCGCAGATGATAAGCGCACCCGTGCAGGTAGCCGAAAGATCGCGGGCAGCTTCGCAGATAGCGTTTATTGCAGGCGTCCACATATCGCCCGCATCCGAGCTGTCGGAGGAGGGGATAAAGGAAAGATCGGAGATCTTAGCCCTGCCTATCTTTTCGATCATACGCCGCAATTCGGGCTGGAACAATATGGCAATAACAAGGATACCCCAGTTAAAGCAGGTCTTTAGCAAAAACCTGATAGTCTGGAGTTCAAATATGATAGCGAGCAGATAGCAGACCACGAGGAGGATAATACCCTGAACGAGCTGAAGTGCGCGGGTCTCTCTTATCAATTTTATAGCGTGATAGATAATAAATGAAAGGATAACTATATCAACAATATCGTTAAGGCGCATAGAAGTAAGCACGCCCCAAACGGCGTCAACAAGATCGCCGAAGCTGTCGATAGTTCTGAACATTATCTGCGCACCCCCTTTAAAATTGATACATATTTATTATAACACACTATATAAAAATTTTCAAGAGTAAGGGGAAGATTTTTTTAAGTTTTTTATTTCATCAGAGCTTGTAGAAAAAGGTGGTCGCTTCGCGACGCTTTTAATACCACCCCAAACCCCTCCTTTCAGGAGGGGCTTGCCTACACCCCCAACCCCCCTCTCCCGTGGGAGAGGGGGCAAATTCCCCTCTTGCATTTACAAAAAAATTATGCTATAATATTATCAACGCTCATGTATAGAAAGGACACCACGGTTATGGATATTTTTAAGGAATTTATTGTTAAAAGAGAACTTACCTCTAATGAAAAGATCATACGCTTGTGTATCTCTGTCGCTTCTATCGCGCTGGGATTCGCTTTCGTTATGTTTACATTTTCCACTACACTTATGATCTTCGGTATGCTGCTCGCAATTGTCAGCGTGTATATCGGCTGGCAGCTTACCGTGAGGTTTTTGATAGAGTATGAATATATCGTCACTAATGCCGATCTCGATATTGATAAGATAATCAATCAGAGTTCGCGCAAAAGACTTTGCACCGTTGATCTGCATACTGTCAGCGAGTACGGAAAGGTGACGGAACAAACTGCGGTGGGCGAAAATGAAACGCTCGTCAATGCCCGCGCGAATAATCCCGAACTGAACGATTACTTTCTGCGCTTCAAACACCGCGAGTACGGTGACTGCATACTTATGTTTACTCCGAGCATTGAAGCTATGGAACTTATAAAACAGTCACTGCCGAGAAACGTTAAGGGGAGCTTGTAAATCATGATAGTCGGAACGGGCTGCGATATTACGGAGATAGAACGTATCAAAAAAGCGTCGGCAAACGCGGCGTTCATGCGCCGCGCTTTTTCTCAAAAGGAGATAGAGAGGTTTGAAAAAATGAGGTCG
>CANPYF010000021.1 GCA_947587925.1 uncultured Ruminococcus sp. | reverse complement strand
CTTGAACGGCTTATTGCGATTGAGGAAGAACCATATCCAAACATATCTGAAGAAACCGTTATACTCTTTTTGACTGCTCTGAAAAAAGGCAGGGTAAACGATATGAAGTATCGCAAGACGCTGATTGATATTTTCATAAATAGGATTTATCTTTATGATGATAAGGTCACTATTACATATAACTCTGGGGACGAACCTGTTACCATTACCGATAAACTCCTTTCAGATCTGGAAAAAGCGGCAGAGGAAGAAAGGGTTTTGTTTATGAATGGTAGCGGTCCACCATTAAACAAACCGTGTGTTTTCAGCAAGGCATTGAAAATACACGGTTTTTTCAATGAGCGCGGAAAATATTGTTCATGTTCATTTATAAAACATATCAAAATAATTCAAATAATTATCCATCAAAGAATCAATATTCAGATCTTTATCAGTCATGCAATGCTGATAAAATACAAGGTCTTCACTTTCCTTATCGCAGATCTCTATATCCTCAAAACCATTGTCCCTTATAGTTAATTCAGTGAAAAAATCTTTATTTTCATAAGTCAATATCAGCGCGTCAGCCGGCTCACATACCTCAACAAGCTGCAAACCATAGCGTTCCATTTTTGCCGTGTTAAGCTCTAACCATTTCTTAAAGTCCGACAAGATCATTTTTATCACACCCTTCCGATATTTGAAGCATAGATAAGATCTAACAGCGAGATAAAAATTGTCAGTAATATTGATCCCATACCTATTCTCCGAAAATAAAATTTGCTTGACCGAGTAAGACGACCCGCCCGCTCTTACTTCTCAATTATACCATGACTTGTATGAAAATTAGAAGTCTGAGCTTTGCTCGAGCGGTAAAAAATATTTTGAAAATAATTTTTTAAACATATTTCTCAAATCTGCACTGCTCGACGATACTTTCGCCAAGCAGAGTTACAGCCTGTTTCGGGCACAGGCTGATACAGCGATAACACATTGTACATTTGTTTCCGGCAACGGCTTTATTGTTTTCAATTTTTAAATTTTCCATAGGGCAATTTTTACTGCACAAACCGCAGCCGATGCAGCGATCGCTTATTTTTAATTTATCGGTATAACCTGTCGTTTTATTATAAAACCATAATCTTTGTCCGAACAAGCCTTTCATATGTGCAATAAAACTCAAACCCTCGCGCGGAAAATTTCCGCTTTTAATTTGTTCTGCTGCAATTTCAATTCGTTCATCGGCAGCTTTCACGATAAGTTTATTTTCTTCAATGCTCTTTTTAAGCATTTTACTGTCGCATACCGAATCGGGCATTTTAAGCTGTAAACCGCCAAGTATCACTGCGCCGTATTTTTTTAAGATCCGAGCCGTACACCCTGTTCCGTCGCCGCTGAAAAGACCCATAGTATTAAGGCAAAATACTTTTTTGCCGCTCCACAAGGAGGAATTATTTTTAATAAGCTCACGCACCATAAAAGGCGCATTGGAAAACTGAGTCGGATAGCCGAGCACTATCGTATCATGCTTTTTTAAAATTTGAATAATATCGTTATGTTCTAACGGAAAACACTCCGCAGACGGATCTAAAATTTTGACTAATTTTTCAACGCAATGTTTGGTGTTGCCCGTTCCGCTCAGATAAACTCCTACCATTTGTCTGCACCTCCGTGAAATTTTTCATTATTTTAATATTAAGTATAACATGAGTTGAAAATATAGTCAAGTAAATACGCTATACTTATTTAAAAATACGCTTGATTTGCCGAAAAAAATGTGCTATAATCAATGTAAAGGAAATGAGGTGCAAAGCTTATGGATATGAAAAAAACAAGTGTTTTTATAAGCCTTATACTTCGGCATAAGCCTGATGTCATTGGAATATCTCTTGACGAACATGGATGGGCAAATGTTCAGGAACTTATAAACGGGATCAATAAAACCGGAAAGTACAGCATAGATATGCCTATGCTCGAAGAAATTGTCCGAACCGATAATAAACAGCGTTACAGCTTTAATGAAGATAGGAGCAAGATCAGAGCTAATCAAGGTCATTCCATCAATGTTGATGTTGAGCTGAAAAAGGCTGTTCCTCCCGAAATACTGTATCATGGTACAGGAGAGAAATACGTTGATTCCATAAATAAAGAAGGCTTAAAACCTAAAAGCAGATTATATGTTCATCTTTCAAAAGATGCGGAAACAGCGGTAACGGTCGGAAGCCGTCATGGAAAAGCTGTCGTATACACCGTTGCTTCAGGAGAAATGTACAGACAAGGATTTGCATTTTATTTATCGGAAAACGGAGTATGGCTGACAAAAAATGTACCCGTTGATTTTATTAAAATTGAATAAGATGATTTTGAGAGCCGCGGTAAAACGCGGCTTTTTTGATGTATGAAACTGCATAAAAAAGCACCGCTTGCTGCGATGCTTTTTACGCGCTTCGGAATTTACGCTCTTTTGCGTTCTATCATAAGAAGTATTGCTTTTGCTATCCCGCCTATAAAAAGCAGCGCAGACGACAGCACTATTACGGTGAATATATCGGGAGCAAATGCGCACACGACCCAAAGCGGGGCTGCCCATATTATTTGTGATAAAAGCAATATAAATATCGGAAGCAGCAAATGCAATACGACAAGCGACGTTATCTTTAATGCAAAATTGCCCGTTTTTAATTTCTTTTTATAAACACCAAGCAGGCAAAGCGGTAAAACAGACGCGGCAAAAACTGCAAGACAGATAAAGTCGTAAAATAAATGCCGTAATACATATTCATTTTCACCAATTTGATTCGGCTTATCGCCCATAAGAAGCAAAGCAACTCCCCAGTCAATTCTGTCCATAAGGTCTTTGCTGACAAGATAATCATTAGTGTTTACTGCAATGGCAATACCTATTTCGCTTTCGGGCAAAATATATATCGTTGACATTCCCGTTTCAACAAGTCCGCTGTGGCGAAGCGCAGGCTCTTTTAACGGCTCATTGATAAGCGTCCAACCCATACCATAGCTATAAGGAATAGAAGCGTTAATGCGCACATTTTCATAGAACATTTTATTTATGCTTTCACTTGATATGATTCCTTGACCGCCGTTCAAATACATTTGAAGATATTTGCCAAGGTCATTTGTCGAGGCTGACAGATAGCCTGCGGGAACGGAGATCCAATCACTGTCGGCTTTTGGATAACGAGGTCCTGTTTTTACATTGAAACCAAACCAATTTTCATGACCGCCGATCAAACCGTTTTCCAAACTTTTTTCAAGCGCTGCCGCCGAATTTGACATATTTAAAGGCTCAAACACATTTTCGGTTATATAGCTTTCATAACTTTTACCGCTAACGGCTTCAATTATTTTGCCAAGCAAAGAATAATTTACATTTGCATATGTATGAACGCCTTGCTCACCTACTATATGGTAATTATCAAGATTTTGATGCTCGCCAAGTCCGCTTGTATGATTTAAAAGCTGCCTGACCGTTATCTTATTCCCGTCTGTTGGATTTGGCAGATATTCTTCTATATTTGCATCTAAATCAATTTTGCCTTGTTCTGCAAGCTGCATAATGCAAAGGGCAGTAAATGATTTACTTACCGAGCCGAGCAGATACGGAGTATCCGTGCTTTTGCAATTCCCATAAGTTTTGGAAAGCAGTACTTTTTCTTTATCTACGATCGTGATCGACATTGACGGGAAATGTGCTTTGGCAGCGGCATCTGAAAGATAAGCGTCGATTTCCTCAAACACATTGCCGCTGTTCTCGGCATATGATCTTTTTTGAGTCGTTCCAAAACACATAATAAAAATCAAACTGAAAAAGAGCGATGCTAAAAATATCTTCTTCGATTTTTTCATTACACACCTCGTTAAAAATTCCGATTTGTAGATCAGTCATACTGCACGACTTATCATATATTATTATACTTCATTTTCCTTGAAAAAGCAATCCCCCGAAAAAATTTGCACATATATATAAGAGCCGCTGTGCTGCCTCAACGCTCATCACATTCTATGATGGATCAAAGCTTGCTGTACAATGATCGCAGCTTAGTACAGTAGGCATATAGAAGTTTCAAATACGATGAAAGACCAATACAGCAAGCTATATGGGCAGGCTCGGACGGCTATGAGGGGCTTTCTCGTTCACCGGACGGTCAAGCTGAGGTGTATTGCATGAGCAAAATCAGATATATTTTTTAGTCAAAATTTATCCCCGCAAGTTCCAAAATAAAACCCTTGACGAACCGCCTGCTCTGTGATATAATAATGCTGAACCACAGCCGGCAGCGCTTTGAAAGTATCGGGACAGATACAAATAAAACAGATAAAGAGGAAGCTATGAAGGATAAATATGATAGTATAAAACATCTCACTCGACCGCAGTATGACGACTTCCCGCCTATGTCGATAAACGACAGGGCGGCACAGTTCTCACCGTTTGCTGCACTGGTGGGTTATGATGACGCGGTCAGCGAAACGGCACGGCTGACCGACAGCCGCAGGGCGCTTACCGTGGACAAGGAAAAACAGCTCAACAAGAGCCTTAACAGCGTTATAGACAGCCTTGACAGTCAGCCGATAGTCACAGTGACATATTTTGTTCCCGATGAAAAGAAATCGGGCGGAAGGTATGAGGATAAACGTGCGGCGGTGAGAACATACGACAGCGCCGCAGGAGAGCTTGTGTTTTTGGACGGGGACAGAATATCCATAGATGATATTTGGGAGATACAGGTGGAGGATAATGATGACAATAACGAAAATGAAGAGAATGATTAAAAATTCACCTCAGTACCCCCGACAATTTCTTCCCCAAAAATACGCCCGCGATACAGCATACCACGCTTAGGAAAATGTATATCCCGCCGAAGAGATAAGCCTTTTTTTCAAAAAGCGAAAACGCTTCGAGCGAGAATGTGGAAAATGTGGTAAAGCCGCCGCAAAGACCCGTTTTTAAAAATAAAACGGCGTTAGACGATAAACGTCCGCTGTCGTCTGCTGCTCCGACAATAAACCCTATCAGCACCGCGCCCATGATATTAATTATCAGCGTAAGCCACGGGAACTCCGTTTTTATCGGTATCATACTGATAACATACCGACCTGCCGCGCCTATTGCGCCGCCTGCCGCAACATATAAAAAATTCATTTTTTTCGCCCCCTTTTATTGAAGCCGTGTTTACGGTATTTTATTTGTCAGTTCGGTATCGGAAATAAGCCGTATCCATTTTTGCTTAATGCGGTTGTACGGATTCTCCACGATCCATATGCTTGCCGCTTCCCACAGCGAGAACGCACCGATAGTAGACACTATCTCGCTTGTAAGAAGTGAGATATGCGAACTTGCCGCCAGACCGAATATGACAAACAGCGCACCGATACCGAACATCCACAGCTGTTTTATCATGTTCGTACGTTTTTCCCTTTTTAAGATAAAACTTTGGTCGCTAAGATATTTTTTGAAGGCCTTTTTCAGATTTTCCATATCAACAGGCTTGTCCGATACTATAGTTATCACAAGTCTGTTTTTTATGCTCTTTTCCTTGTACCGCGTGAAAATATAGTCTATCACATCATCGCTCAGTGTCAGCCGTTCGGGGTCGAACGAACAGTAAAGTTCCGATTCGTCGCTTATTTTTATCTGTATCTCGCTCTGCTCCGCGACATTTGCCGCGCTGTCATTTTTCATGCCTTATGTCCTCCTATCTGCCGATTGCGGTCCTTTGCGGTCGCGCCTTCGGTGTAATTCGTGCCTTTCAATACGGCATTTTTGCCGTATTTATGCTTTATTTTCAGCATTGCCTCCTGCAAAGCGCGTTCTCTTTCAAGCGTTTTATCATCATCCGACATATTTTCCGTATCAAATAAACTCAGCTGTTCGCAGTATTCGTTTTCGGGTATATCCTCTTCGCGGATAACATTGCAGGCGGCAATGGTCAGCCGTCTTGCAAACAGGCTCTTGTCAATTATACGGTCAAAAAGCTCCATTGCCGCATCAACTATTATGCGGGTAGACGAAGTGTGCCTTTTAAGATTCTGCGTGCCGTGGGCGTGCTTGGGTATCTGTCTGCCGTAACGGTCGGTCGTTAATTCGCCCTTATAATGACCGTCTGCAAGGCTCTCACGGTCGTACCCGACAGTAAGCACGAGCTGATCTGTTACAAGTCCCTTATCCACCAGATCGAGCGACAGCATATCTGCCATTTCCCAGAGTATCAGCCGAGTGCGCTCATAGCCGCAAGGCTCTTGCAATACCTGACCTGATGAAATACTGCTGCTTGACGGCTTGTAAGCCTTTACATCGGCGATAGTGGTCGGCTCGATACCCCATGCGTGGTCTATGAGCAATTCGGCGTTTTTGCCGAATACGCTGTATATCTTACCGATAAGATAACGGTCAAGGGAATGAAGGGCAATATCGCCCATTGTATAAATACCGAGTTTTTCAAGCCGTTTTACCGTACCCGCACCCGTCCGCCAGAAGTCGGTCAGCGGCGTGTGCGACCACAGCTTTTCCTTGTATGACTGCTCGTCAAGCTCCGCGATACGCACACCGTCTTTATCGGCTTGGATATGCTTTGCAACTATGTCCATAGCGACCTTGCACAGATACATATTAGTGCCTATACCCGCCGTTGCGGTTATCCCCGTAGTGTTAAGAACGTCCTGTATCAGCATACGGACAAAACCGCGCGCGTCCGTATTGTAAGTCATCAGATACCCTGTTGCGTCTATAAATACCTCGTCAATCGAATAGGCAAAAATATCTTCGGGAGCGACATATTTTAGATAGATACCGTATATCTGTGCGCTGACTTTCATGTAATGCGCCATTTGCGGAACTGCAACGATATAATCAAGGGCGAGCGAGGGGTCTTTTTTCAGCTGAGAATCAAAACAGCTTTTACCCTCAAGCGGCTTATCGGGAGATCTCTGCTGCCGCGCATGATCGAGCCTGCGCTGTTCGTTGACTTCCCTGACCCGCTGAATAACTTCAAAAAGCCTTGCTCTGCCCGAAATACCGTAGCTTTTAAGCGAGGGAGAAACGGCAAGGCATATAGTCTTTTCCGTGCGGCTGAGATCTGCCACCACAAGGTTAGTATCGAGCGGGTCAAGCCCGCGTTCCACACATTCTACGCTTGCATAGAACGATTTTAGATCAATTGCAACATATACTTTGTCCACCGTTTCACCGCCTTTAAAAATATCAACATAAAAAAATCTTACCCGACTTTATGACATTATAACACACTTTTATGAAAAATGCAAGAATGAAAAATATGGGCGGGTGGGAGAAAACCCATATAAACCTTTCATAAGGATTGACTATCGGCGGTTGCTGTGTTATAATTATTTACATGATACTAAACTAATTTTAAAGGAGATGTATACAATGCAGTTGGATACACAGCAGCTGAAATGGACGAGAGAACCGAAGGAGTATAAGATACTGCCCGACAGAGTGGAGATAATAACGCAGCCGCATACCGATCTGTGGCAGCGTACATATTATCATTTCAGGAATGATAACGCGCCCGTTTTGCAGATGAGTACAGATGAAAAATATTTTTCTTTTGTCGTAAAGACCGAATTTGAAAGCAAAAAACGCTTCGATCAGTGCGGCGTGGTGATGTATCTGGACAGCGAAAATTGGCTGAAGGCTTCTGTTGAATATGAAAATGACAGCTTTCAGCATCTGGGAAGCGTGGCTACAAATATGGGATATTCCGACTGGGCGACTACGGCTATAGATGCGTCTGTCAAAACAATGTGGTATCGTTTCAGCCGCAGAGAGGACGACTATTGCATTGAATGCTCCGCAGACGGCGTAAACTTTAGTCAAATGCGTATCTGCCATATGTGGAATGCGGCAGGAAACATACGATTCGGGATATACGCCTGCAGTCCCGAGGATTCCTCGTTCAGAGCGGTTTTTACCGATATGCAGATAACGGAATGTCAATGGCACGCACATGACGGACAAGCACCCGACAAACAGTGCTGACGCCGTAAACGGCGCGGACTAAGACAGTAAAATTTGTAAAATGCAGCTTACCCGACTTATTTTGCAGCTTACCGAAATTTGCTTGATTTTATTTTTTTCATATGATATGATAATTGCAGACGGAGGGATCTGTATGAACGTGATAAATATTGAACAGCTTTCAAAAATTTACGGCGATATCAAAGCGGTAGATGATATCTCATTTTCGGTGCAAAAGGGTCAGCTGATAGGTTTTCTCGGCGTCAACGGCGCGGGGAAATCCACCACGATAAATATGATGTCTACCTTGTCCTGCCCGACATCGGGAAGGATAGAAATATGCGGTCATGATACTCAAAAGGAAAGCATGAAGGTACGCGAAAAAATAGGTATAGTATATCAGAATAACGCGCTTGACGAAATGCTTACGGTAAAGGAAAATATGATATGCCGCGGCGTTATCCGCGGAATGACCAAGGCTGACGCGGCAAAAAGGGTCAAGGAGCTTTGCGGTATCTTTTCACTTGACGAACTGCTGAAAAAAAGATACCGCACACTTTCGGGCGGACAAAAACGCAGGTGCGAGATAGCTTCGGCGCTTTTGCATACTCCCGAAATATTGATACTTGACGAGCCGACGACGGGTCTTGACCCCGCCGCCAGGCAGGATGTCTGGAATATGGTCGCCCAAATGCAGAAAAAGACCGGAATGACCGTATTTCTGACTACTCACTATATGGAAGAGGCAGCAAAGGCGGATAATATAATCATAATAAATAAAGGAAAGATACTGACGGAAGGGACTCCTCACGAGCTTAAAGAAAAATATGCTTCGGACAAGCTCAAAATTTACTGCGCTGACAAACATAAGAAAAAGATAAGCGCGGCGGTTTCGGGCAAGACATTTTCCGAGGAAAATTACGGCATATGCATAAAGCTGCGCTCGACCAAAGAAGCTATACCGATACTGAATAATATAGGTGCGGATATTGACGGCTTCGAGGTCATACAAGGCACGCTTGATGATGTGTTTCTTGATATTACAAAGGAGGAGCAGTAAAATGACGCGGTTTATTTATCTTACCAAAAGAAATATGCTTATCTATTTTCGCGACAAGGGCGCGGTATTTTTCTCGCTGCTTTCAATGCTGATAATCATAGCGCTCATGCTGTTTTTCCTCGGCGATATGCACATAGACAGCATTGTCAAAGCGCTTGCTAATATACCCGGTCACGATACGGCAAACGACAATAAAAACGCGGAGCTGTTTATGATAACCTGGACGGCGGCGGGGATAATACCTATCAATGCCGCAAACGTTTCACTTTCAGTGCTTTCGTCTATCATAAAGGATAAGCAAACGGGAAAATACGCGGCAATACATACTTCCCCTATCAGCCGCTTTGCAATAACCCTGTCATATATCGCGGCAGCCTGTCTGTCATCTGTCGTAATATGCACGGTAACGCTGGCGGTATCGGAACTGTATACGGCAGCAAAGGGAATGGAACTGTTCACGCTTTCGGAGCATTTAAAGCTGTTCGGAATGATAATCGCCAATTCCTTTACATACTCCGCGATAATGTATCTGTGCGCGGTATTTGTAAAAAGCGAAGGCGCGTGGAGCGGTCTTGGAACGCTGGTCGGTACGCTTGTGGGATTTTTAGGCGGCATATATCTTCCTGTAGGAAATATTTCCGAAAGTCTTGCCAATATTTTAAGCTGCACACCCGTAATATACGGAACGGTCATGTTCAGAAATATAATGATAAGATCTATCTCGGATATTACCTTTGCCGACCTGCCCGCAAAAGCGGTAAACGAGATCAGGAGCGATCTGGGTATAGATTACAGTCCGTTCGGTGCGGATATATCCTTAGCAGGCTGCGTAATGGTCGTTATAGGCTTTGGTATTTTGTTCACTGTTATCGGAGCGGCGGCAGCGGCGTTTAAAAAGCATAACGAGAGGTGATAGCTTGAAGATCGTAATTGAAACTCCGAAAGACGGCGACGAAGACGAGATAATCGTCCGATGCAGAGAACTTGACGATAAACTGATAGAACTTATAAAGCTTTTAAAAGCGGGGAAAACGCGGATAACGGGCTATCTGGGCGGAGTCATCAAGCAGATACCGCTGAATGAGATATACTATTTTGAAGCCGTTGACAACAGGGTCTTTGCCTACTGCGAAAAGGACGTATACGAAGTAAAGGAAAAACTCTACGAGATAAGCGATAGCTTTCAGCATTCGGACTTTCAGCGTATATCAAAATCTGTTATCGTAAATGTATCCATGATAGAATTTGTATCGCCTATGCTCGGTTCAAGACTGGAAGCGTCGCTTAAAAATCACGAAAAGGTCATTATTTCAAGGCAGTATGTACCCATGCTGAAGAAAAAGTTAGGGATAGCTCAGAGGTGAAGAAAATGAAATACATTACCAAGATAGTCAAATACTTCGCGTTCATAACAACGGGTATCGTTGTATTGATCGGGGTATTGATGCTGATACAGGGAGAAAAATATGTCAGCGCGGATACGCTGATAAAAATACCCTGCGCGGGACTGGCAACGTCCGCAGTTACGGTGCTGTTATACCCCTCCGAGGATAAATCTAAAAAAGGATATATGCTTGGAGTGCTGCTGCACTATATCGTGCTTTGCATTGTAATGATAATTTTCGGAGCGGCATCGGGCTGGATAAAGCTGAATATCGGCGGCATACTGCTCATGATCATCTCAACTGCCGCAGTTTACGCCTTCACCTCTGTGGTCAGCTATATATCCTCTAAAAACGACGCGGACGAACTGAATCGGGCATTAAAGCACGAACCGCCGAAAGAATGAAAAAATTTTCCCTCCCTCCGCCTGCGGCGAAGAGAGGGAAAAATTTTACCCGAATATATTTGTCACTTGACCTCGCTTAACAGCTGCTCGGCATTTTCAAGGGTTATCTCGGTTATATTATCTCCGCCGATTATCCTTGCTATCTCGCGCTTTCTTTGCTCGTGGGTGAGCGGGGTTATACTTGTCGATGTGCGCCCGTCGGCGGTCGATTTTTCAATAAGCATATGAGCGTCCGCCATGACCGCTATCTGCGACAGATGGGTAACACAAAGCACCTGTCTGCTTCTTGAAAGCTCCCTGAGCTTCAGACCTATGCGCTGCGCGGCTCTTCCGCTTACACCCGTGTCTATCTCGTCAAAGATAAGCGTACCGATGCTGTCTTTTTCACCGATAACGCTTTTTATGGCAAGCATTATCCTTGACAATTCGCCTCCCGAGGCAATTTTCGCTATCGGGCGCGGCGCTTCTCCGAGATTTGCCGAGATCAGAAATTCGACCGTATCCATACCGTTTGCGGTCAGCTTGCCCTGTTTTATGTCTACAATAAAGCTGACCTGCGGCATATTCAAAAATTCCAGTTGGGCGGCTATCTGCTCCGAAAACCGCTCCGCGGCTTTTTTTCTGAATGACGTAAGTTCCGCCGCTTTTACGGAGGTATCTCTCAAAAGCTGCTTTTGCTGCCGGACAAGCCCGACAAGATCCTGCTCATAACCGCCTATCTCTTCAAGTTCGGTCTTTGACGCTTCAAGCGTTCGGATAACATCATCAAGCGAAGGACCGTAGCTCATTTTTGCTTTGTCAAGTTCCCTTGCCCTGCTGTTGAGCCATTCAAACCTTTTGGGATCTGCATTGAGTTTATCGGCTGCCGAATCAAGTTCGGAGGAAATGTCGGCTGCCTCAATGCTTATCGACAGTATTCTTTCATACAGCGCGGATATTTCGGGCATAATGTCCGTTCCGCTCTCTATCTGCTTTGCTGCCGCAGAGATAAGCCCCTCCGCTCCGCTGTCGTCCTCATCACCGCTTAAAAGCCTTCTTGCCGACATTACCGCTTCGGTGAGAAAAACTGCGTTTTTTGAAAGTTCGAGTTCGCGCTCGATCTCTTCGTCCTCGCCCTGTTTTATATCGAGCGATTCAAGTTCCGCGACTATCTCTTTCAGGCGGGATATCCTGATATTTTTTCCCGCCTGCTCTTTTTTTATACGGCTTATTTTCCGCGAGATTTGCTGCAGTTCGCTGAAAAGAGCGTGATATTCCTCCTTAACGGCGCGTGCGTCAGCATAAGAATCGAGTATATCTATATGCCGTTCGGGGGATAAAAGTATCTGATTATCATGCTGTCCGTGGATATTGACAAGCATATTGCCTATTTCTCTTATAAGCGAAACGTTGACGGGTCTTGAATTTATTCTCGCCGTACTTCCGCCGTCAGCGCGTATTTCTCTTGTCAGCAGCAGTTTTCCGTCCTCGTCGGGCTGTATGGAAAGCTCGTCGAGCTTTTTTAAACATTCCTCCGAAAGCTGCGAAAAACTTCCCGAAACGAGCGCCCTTGCAGCGCCCGTGCGTACTATGTCCTTTGTCGTTCTCTGACCGAGAAGCGCGTTTATCCCGTTGATAAGTATAGATTTGCCCGCTCCCGTTTCACCTGTGAAAACGTTGAGTTTTCCGTCAAAGCATACGGAAGCCTTTTCTATTACGGCAAGATTTTCAATATATAATTCGTCAAGCATTTTTTCACCCGCCCGTTTTGACCGGCAGCTTACTGCCGTCTATCTGTTTTCGAGAATGTTGGTAAGCTCTATGGAAAGTCTTTCGGCGTCCCGCTCGGTACGCATAAGGATAAAAATGGTATCGTCGCCCGCTATCGTTCCCACCACCGAATGGATATTGGTAGAATCGAGTTTTGAGCATATCGCCTGCGCCATTCCCGCGGCGCATTTTATCACAACGATATTTGAAGCGTGATCTATGGCTTTAACGCTGTCCGAAATTATCTTGAATATCAGCCCGCCGTTTTCGTCCATAGCCTGTTTTTTCAGCTGCGGAAGAGCATAGCGGCTCTTTCCGTTTTCCTCGGAGGTCTTAATAAGCGCAAGTTCCTTTATATCGCGCGATACCGTTGCCTGTGCCGCTTCAAAGCCGTGCAGGCGCAGCGCTTCACAAAGTTCCTCCTGCGTAGTGACCTCATTTTCGGCTACAAGCTTTAATATCATTTCCTGCCGTTTATTTTTCAAATCTGCAACAGCTCCGTTCATATCGTTTCAGCTTTTCAGCGGCTTCATCAGCTTACGGTTTATGGTAGGGAAAAATGTTCCGTCCGCAAGTTCTATTATCCTTGTCACAAGCGGCGACCGCTTTATCGTCACAATATCCTCCGCCGAAATACTCGCTATCCTGCTGCCGTCAACGGTCAGCACGGTATGCGCGTCATGCTTGCATTTGCAGCGGACGCTCAGCTGCACCTGCGGCGAAAAAATTATAGTGCGTGCAAAGAGCGAATGGGCGCATATCTGCGAAAATTCTATGCAGCTCATATCAGGCTCGATTATCGGTCCGCCTGCGGAAAGAGAGTATGCGGAAGCGCCTGTCGGCGTTGAAAAAATTATGCCGTCCGCCCTCAGTGCGGATACCACCTTATCCGAACGGGACACCTCAAAATCGACTATCTTGCAGTCCTCGCCCTTGGTTATCACCGCGTCATTGAGCGCGTCCGCGCTGATGATACTGCCGTCCGCCTTTATGACCTGTGCCGAAATCATCATGCGTTCTGTCACCGTATAACCGCCCTGACAAAGCAGCCGCAGCTTGTCTATCTCGTCCGCTTCGATAGAGGTCATAAAGCCGAGAGTACCGCAGTTTATTCCGAGAATAGGCTTGCCGTGTACACTCTGCTCATGCGAACAGCGCAGTATAGTGCCGTCGCCGCCCGTCACGACAATGCAGATGCAGCGGCTTATACATTCACTTATCGGCAGCAGCTCAACGCCCTCGATATGCTCAAAATATTCGGCATACCTGTCCTCGGCGCAGACACTCGCACCCGCAGACAGCAATATCTCGCAGCAGCTTTGGGCGCATACGATACTGCCGCTTTTTAATAGATTCGGATATATAAATACTGTCATAATTCCTCACGATCGCATATAAAAATTTTTATTTTTTCGACTGCGCAAATGCCTTGTCGGTCAATTCGTTTATGTCAATGACAAGCGGCTCGCCGCCGCCCTTTATCAGATGAGCAAGATATTCTATATTACCGTCACCGCCTGTTATGGGCGAGGGTACTATGCCGGCAAGGGTAAGCCCCGTTTGGGCAAAAAACGCAATTAGCGAATCGAGTATCTCGATATGCTTTTTTCTGTCCTTTAGTATACCGTTTTTGTTCAGCGACCCTCTGTCCGCTTCAAACTGCGGTTTGATAAGCACCGTCATATCCGCACCGTCAGCAAGTATGCCCGCCATAGGAGCAAGCGTAAGTTTCAGCGAGATAAACGACAGGTCACAGCAGACAAAGTCTGCCATGCCGTTGAACATTTCGGGCGTAAGATCGCGTGCGTTTACTCCTTCGAGGTTGACGACTCTGCTGTCGTTTATCAGTATATCAGAAAGCTGACCGTGACCGACATCTGCCGCGTAGACCTTTTTTGCGCCGCGTTCGAGCAGCACTTGGGTAAATCCGCCCGTTGAAGCGCCTATATCCGCGCAGACCTTGTCCTTAACGTCAAGTCCGAACGCCTCAAATGCGCCGATAAGCTTCAGCGCACCCCGCCCGACATATTTAAGACCGTCACTTGCGGTCACATTATCGCCGCAGTCTATCTTTTTTGACGGTTTAAGGCATACACTGCCGTTTACGCAGACCCTGCCTTCCTCTATCATTCTTTTTGCCCTTTCGCGGCTTGACGCCAAAGAGCTATTTACAAGATAGATGTCAAGTCTTTCCATTTGTCATATCCCAAGAGTATATTTTTTCGGCAATTTTTTCGGGCGAAAGTCCTGCCGAATCAAGCAGGCTGTCAGGCTCGCCGTGAGTGATAAATCCCTTTAACGCCGTGCGTTCCATGTTTATGCCGCGCGCGGCATATTTTTCGCCGATAGAGCCGTATTCATAACATTCCTCAAAGAAAAATACTTTTTTATATCTGCGCATGATACTCTCGGCTTCGTCCGACAGCGGAAAGATCTCTACGAGTTTTAAAATGTCCGTGTCCATGCCCTTTTGGACAAGTATATCGCGAGCCTTGCTCACATTTGCGTAAAGTCTTCCGTATGTAACGGCAAGAGTGTCCGAACCGTTTTCATAAAGCCTGAACGAGGTGCATACACCGTCTGTATCTGCGGCAATTTCAGCCTGTCTGCCGCGCGGATATCTGACCGCGCTTATATGTTCGTCTGACAGCGCGGCTTTTTCAAGACAAGCTTCAAGTTCGGCATAATCTGACGGCGAATATATCTTTATATTCGGGACGGTAGTCAGAAACGGCACGTCAAAAATACCCTGATGCGTTTCTCCGTCCTCACCGACTATGCCCGCTCTGTCAACGCCTATTACCATATGCAGTCCCATTATCGCAAGATCGTGTATTATCTGATCGTAGCTGCGCTGCAAAAAGGTCGAATAGACCGCAAAAACAGGTATCATTCCCTGTGAAGCAAGACCGCCGCAGAAGGTTGCCGCGTGTTCCTCGGCTATGCCCACGTCAAAAAATCTGTCGGGCAGCGCCTTGCTGAAATATTGCAGTCCCGTTCCGTATTTCATAGCCGCCGTGACAGCGCATATCCTGCTGTCGGCAAAAGCCAGATCGAGCAGTTTTTTTCCGAAAACGGTCGAATAGCTGTCGAGCGGTACAACGTCGGGATTGCCCGTGGATATTTCAAACGAACCTATGCCGTGAAATTCGCCGGGGTTATCCTCCGCAGGCTGATAGCCGTGTCCTTTTACGGTATTTACCATAACAATTGTCGGCGAATTGAACTGCTTTGCCGCCGTAAGACCCTCTTCGAGCTCCTCGATATTATGCCCGTCAATAGGTCCTACAAATTCAAAGCCGAGATCCTCAAACAGCGTGCTGTGCAGGAGCATATCCTTCAAGGCGTTTTTCGAGCTTCTGATGACCTTTTTCGCAGGCTTGCCGAGAACGGGCGTTTTATCGAGCATACTTTCGACCGCGCTCTTGGTCTTCAAATAGGATTCCTTGGTGCGCAGCGTTGAAAGATACTTTGCCAGAGCGCCGACATTCTTCGATATGCTCATCTGATTATAATTAAATACGATTATAAGATTTGTCTTGCTTTTTCCCGCGTTGTTCAATCCCTCGAATATCTCGCCGCCCGTGAAAGCGCCGTCACCCACAACGGCAACGGTATAATACGGTTCGTTTTTAAGCGTCATTGCCGTTGCAATACCGAGCGCGGCTGATACGGAGGTAGAAGCGTGTCCGCTGATAAAAGCGTCATGCTCCGACTCGTCAGGACGCGGAAAACCGCTCAGACCGTTTTCCTTTCTGATAGTGCAAAAGCGGTCTGCCCTGCCCGTAAGCAGCTTATGCGTATACGACTGATGCCCCACGTCCCAGATCATCTTGTCACGGGGAGAATCAAATACCCTGTGAAGAGCGATTGTAAGCTCCACCGTACCGAGATTTGACGCGAGATGTCCGCCGTTTTTTGAAACTGTTTTAATAAGCAGTTTTCTAATCTGCGCCGCAAGCTTTTCACATTCTTCGGCTGACAGCGTATCTATATCCTCGGGAAGTTTCATATCCTTCAGATAAAATCTTCTTTTACCCAAAAATATCAATTCCTTCTGTTTAACATTGCTTCGGTAAGTTCCTTTAAAAAGGCATTATCGTCAAACGCGTTCAGCGCGTCAAGCGCCTGCTGTGTAAGCTTTTGCGCTTCCCGCTTTGCTCCGTTTATGCCCAGCAGAGTAACATATGTGCTTTTTTCGCTCTGCTCATCGCTGCCGATAGGTTTTCCAAGTTCTTCAAACGAACCGGTCACGTCAAGAATATCATCAACTATCTGAAATGCCCTGCCGAGAGCCTGTGCATAAGCCGCCGCGTCGGCTATCTTGTCATACTTCCCCGCCGCGGCAGTACCCATAACGCACGCCGCTTCAATAAGCGCGCCCGTTTTAAGGCTTTGGAGAAGCTCAAGCTGACCCATGCTTATCTGCTTGCCCTCCGACGCAAGATCGACTATCTGTCCGCCTATCATTCCGTTTATGCCTATTGCCTTGGAGAGCACCGAAATAAGGCTGACCGCCGTGACAGCGGATATTTTTTGCTCCATAACGGCGTTGGTTATCACCTCAAACGCAAGCGTATTGAGCGCGTCACCCGCAAGAAGTGCGGTAGCCTCGTCAAATTTCTTGTGACAACTCGGCTTGCCCCTTCTGAAATCGTCATTATCCATACACGGCAGGTCGTCATGTATCAGCGAAAATGCGTGTATAAGTTCTATAGAGCAGGCAGCGTCGATAATGTCATAGGCATTTTTGCCGCACATACGGTAAAATTCAAGCATAAGAACGGCTCTGAGCCGTTTGCCGCCCGCCATGAGCGAATACTCCATAGCTTCGCCCAAGCGTTCGCGCAGCAGCGGACGCTCCGACACTATCTGTTTCAGGCGGGCGTTTATACTGTTGAGGTATAAATTCAGCGTTATCTGATAATTTTCAGTCATCTTTTACATCTTCTCCCAAATCGGCTGCGCCCTCTCCCGTTACGGTAAGCTGCGCTTCTTTAAGTATACCTCCGCATTTTTCGGAAAGTACCTTTCCCTCTTTATACAGTTCTATAGCCTTGCTAAGTTCCAGTCCGCCGTTTTCAAGGGCGGTCACTATCTCCTGGAGCCTTGCGACAGCCCCTTCAAATTCCGCGGCATTATTTTCCATTATTATTCTCCTCGATATTATTTTTGTCAGTCTTAACGACCACAGCGTTTACGCTCGAATCGCTGAAAGCTATGGTTATCATATCTCCCTCGCGCAGCTGCGAAGCGAGCATGACAGGCTTGGAATCCTTCAAAGTCAGCGTATATCCGCGTTCAAGCGCCTTATACGGACTGAGCGTTTCAAGTTTCAGCGAAAGCGTGTCCGCTTTTGAACAGCGTTCATTTATATAATTCTTAAAGGCGTATGTCAGATCTCGTCCGATACGCTCATAATTATTCTTTTTTGCATACAGGCAAGCGGCATACGCCGTATCAAGACGGTTAGTCAGCAGCGATACTCTTCCCTGCTCGTGAGCAAGATAAGCGGACGGACAAACGGCTGCAAGCCTTTGCGCAAGCATATCCGACATTGCTTTACATCTTGCCGTATATGCCGTAAACGCCCCGTCAAGCAAGCTGCGTCTTTTTTTGACATCATTCATCAGCATATCAACATCGGGAGCGCATATCTCGGCGGCGGCTGACGGAGTGGGAGCGCGTTTGTCAGCGGCGTAATCCGAAAGAGTGGTATCCGTTTCATGTCCGACCGCGCTTATCAGCGGAGTTGAACAGGCGGATATGGCACGCACGACCTCTTCGGCATTAAACGCCATCAGATCCTCATAAGGACCGCCGCCCCTTGTAAGTATTATCACATCTGCGCCGCATTTATCAGCCTTATCAAGCGCCCGAACGATGCTTTTAGGAGCTTCCGCGCCCTGTACCAATGTAGGTATAAACTCTATAATGCCGATAGGATAACGCCTTTTCAGCACCTTGATAACGTCCCTTACAGCCGCGCCGCTCGGAGAAGTAACGACCGCTATTTTCTTTGGCAGATACGGCAGCGGTTTTTTCAGCTTTTCATCAAACAGTCCCTGTTGAGCAAGCTTTTTTTTCAGCGCGTCAAGCCTTAGGAACTGTACTCCCACGCCCGTGGGTACAAGCTCGGAAGTCTTTATCTGATAGATACCGCTTTCGACATATGCGTCTACAGACCCCGAGCAGATAACGCTCAGACCCTTTTCGGGAATAAAGCCGAGCCTTTTTACGTTAGAGGAAAACATTACTCCCTTTATCTGTGAGCTTTCGTCCTTTAAAGTAAAATAAGCATGACCGGAAGCTGCATTTATCCTAAATTCTGCAAGTTCACCTTTTACCGTAACGCCTTTAAGTTTTGGGTCAAAGGAAAGTTTTGCGGCTATATATCTGTTGATCTGTGAAACGGTCATCACCGATGACAATTTATATCAATCCTTTCTTCAGCGCGGCGAATACCGCCATTCCGACGGCATTGTCCCTTGAAAGTTCGGCGTCGGCAAAAAAAGCGCCGAACCGCTTTTTTATACTGTCGGAGATAAACGAGTTCGACATTACGCCGCCCGCACATATCACAGGCAGTTCGCCGTATTCTCTCACAGCCTGTTCTATGAGCCTGACTATCGCAGCCTGCACCGAGCGTATGCAAAACGCCGCTATATATCCCTTTTGCGCACCGCTGTCAAACAGCCTGCGGCATTGATTTTCTATACCCGAAAGCGAACACAGCGACCCCTTTACGGACGGTCTTATATCCATTTTCTCGTCCATATACCCCTGTGCGAGCTTTTCAAGCTCTCTTCCGCAGGGAAAATCCAGACCGAGCATAACTCCGCAGCGGTCTACGGCTTGTCCCGCGTTAAGATCGCTGCTGCCGCCGATACGGTTTATTTTCAGCAGATCGTCACTTTCGCCGTCAGCTTTGCAAAGCAGCAGATCTGTCGTCCCACCGCTTACATGAAGCGCGATAAACGGGCTGCCGTTTCGGGCAAGTTCAAGCTTATCCGCCGAATAAAGGGCTGCAAGCACATGACCGTGCTGATGATCGGACAAAAACACCTGTTTGCCCGATGCAAGCGCGATAGACCTTGCCGTACCCGCGCCGACAAGGAAACAGGGCATATACGAGCCTTCTCTTGCGGTCGGTCTGCTGCTTGCGCCGAGCGCGGCGCATCTGCTCACGTCATCTCCCAGACCCGCTATCATTTCGGGCAGCAGCCTTGTATGCTCGAACACCGCGCTGCTCTGCCTTACTCCCCTTGCGCCCGGCGGTACGCAAAGCAGCCTTTTAGACTGCACGGCTTTGCGGCTGTCACAATAAAAAAGGGCTGCCGAGCAGGTGTAATTAGAGGTATCTATGCCGAGAACAACAGGCTCATTCATTCGGCAGTGATCCCTTTTGAGTAATATCGCCCGAATCTGTCTTGGCGCGTATATAAGCGCCAAGCACGCCGTTTATAAACGCCACATCGGGTTTAAGCGCATATTTTTCCGCAAGTTCCACGGCTTCGCTTATCGCAACGTTCGGCGGCACATTTTCCTGATATACCATTTCATAAAGCGCAATACGGAGTATCGCAAGATTTATCTTCGATATTCTCGAAACGCTTCTCTTGCTTGAATATTTCTCTATTATCCTGTCAAGCTCATCGCTTTTTTCGCTTACGCTTTTGGCAAGCGCACACGAACTTTTGCTTATGGATATTTCAACGCCTATGTCCTCAGCCTCGGTATTCGACTGATAGATCTCGTCTATATCGTCATCTCGCAAAAGACTTTCAAAATAAATTATGAAAGCCCCCTCGCGGTATTCTCTTTTTCTGCTTTTAAATCCCGGACTTTTTGTCACGCGGTCTGCACCCCTTTATTTTTCCAATTATTCAGACATTAACATCGGCTATGTTCACATCTACCCTTGCCACCGTAAGTCCGAGAGTATTCTGAACTGCCGATTTTACCGCCGACTGTATTTTTTCGGCTGTGGGTATTGCCGGCGCGTCGGCATCGAGTTTTACGGAAATAGTCAGATAGATAACATCTCCGTCAAGTTCCGTCTTTATGCCGTTTGACGAAGAAAACAGCCTTTTTTTATCCGGCTTTGCTATCGAACAAGCGCCGTCTGTCTGCGCGACCGCGTCTGTTACCACTCTTTCAATAACGCTTTTGCTTACATAAAGACTGCTTTTTACATTACTGCTGTCAATGTTCATCTTAACGCATCTCCCTTCCCGAGATAGAGCCTTTTTATTTAAGCCTATTTATTTAATTATAGCATAATTCTCCCTGATATACAATTATATACCCGATATGTTTTCTTTTTATTCATTTTTTATACACAATTTGCTGTACACAAAAAACGCGCCCTTTCGTTTTGAAGGCGCGTTAATAATTTTGCACTTATTCTACATCAAATATCCTTATGTTTTCCGCTTCAACGCTGACCTCGCTGAGAAGGATATCCTTTATTTGGGCTGCCTCTGTCTGGATAAGACCGTCCTCGCTTTTGACCACGATATTTGCGTTCTCGCCGTCAAGATATACCACACAGTCGCTGAATCCCGCAGCTTTGATGAGGTTTTCTACCTTGCTTTCCTTTTCTATCAGTCCTGTCATAACTGCGGCGTCCTCCGCTGCCGCCTGCTGTTCTTCGGGAGTTGAATCTCCTCCGCTGATTATCGTTTGCAGCGTCTGCGCCGCTTTGTCGCGCGAGGCTGTCCTGTCAAGACGTGCCTGAGCAAAATAATCCTCGCCGCTGTCCTCCTCGGCGGACACAAGCTGCGCTTCTCCGTAGTGGATATTCTTGCTCGGCACTTTGTCGGCAGTCTTTATGCCGCCCGACGCGCTCATGGCGTAATTTACATATACCGCCGTACCCAGCACGAGCGTCATTCCCGCAAGCATTATCTGCTTTTTGCCGATTATAACGCTCAGTTTTTTAAAGCTTGGTTTCTTCATAATGATTACCTCCGTGTTTTACAATAAATTTATTTCATCTGTTCTACGCTTATCCTATAGCTTGGCAGACCGAGCAGCGCACTGACCGTATTCATAACGCGCTCCTTTGTTGTCGGGTCGTCCGCGCCCGAGCATATCACTGCCGCTCCGCTTATCTCGGGGACTGCCACCTTTTTTATTACGGGCGATCTCTCGCCCGTGCCGCCTGCGAGTACTATCTCTCCGCCGCTGCGTACCGTTTCGCCGCTTTGATCTGTCTGTCGGCTGAGCTCACTTTGCTCCGCATAGATATATTCTTTAGTTGACGATACCAAGAGCATCACCTTGACCTCTCCTGCTCCGTCTATCTGCGAAACTATATCCGTAAGCCTTTTTTCAAGTTCGCTGCGGTAATATTCGCTTTCTTCAAGCTGCGGCAGTTCGCCCGATACTGTGCTTATTTCCTCCGACATACCGTCAGTGCCTTGCTTTGGCTGAATAAGTTCTGAAAGCAGTATCAGCGCAATACCCGCCGCGCCTATTATGAATATCAATTTAAGACGCTTTTTGGGATCTGAAAAAACAGACTTTATGTCACCCTTCATCGCTTATCACCTCTATTTCAGCATCGCCAAGCAGTTCGCTTGCGGCAGCCTTTGCAGCATCAGCATCTCCTTCAGATATGTATATGACCGCCGATACCGCTTTGATGTAATTATATTCATCAGTTGTACAATCTATGACAGCCCTCGTAACATTTATTCCGCGCTGAGCAAGCTGTTCTTCAAGCGCTTGTTCAAGCGCACGATCTGTCTGCTCTGTGACCGTTTTGCCGTATTCGTCGATCAGACGCTCATATTCCTCGCTCCGGTCGAAGTTTTCCGAAATATCCTCAAGTACGGGCATTGCCCCGACAAATTGAGATGCCGCGCATATTATTATCAAAAGCGCACACACCAGCCGCATTTCGTTTTTCATGCGCTCGGTCGAGATCATTTTTACCGCCGAGGCGAGTACGGCGCAAAAGCAGGCGGTAAATATCGCATTTTTTACAGCTTCCATTTTACTCCCTTTATCTTATAAGCATTATTACGGCAGTCGCAACGATAAACATCAATGCGAATGTCAGCAGCGTGCTGACCGCCGCGCTCATCGCGCTGTCTGTGCTTCTAAGCAGTTCCGAAGTTTCGGAAAGTCCGAGAAGATCGGATATTATTCTTGATATTATAAGCGTGAGCTTTACACATAATATTGAAACGAGCGGTCTTAACAGCATGACAGTGACCGCCGCCGTTCCTATAGTCCCGACCCCCGAACGTATCACGCCTATGCTTGCATAAACGGTCGAATATGCCTCCGACACAGATCCGCCGATTATGGGTATAAAATTGCTCGCCCCGAATTTGACCGCACGCGCGGCAGCGCGTTTAACAAGCTCCGGCGTAAGCTCTTCCCGCTTTCCGAGTTCCACCAGCAGCGTGAACCCATTTTCGCTGCCTGCGATGATTTTCAATGCGAACGGCGATCCGCCGCATTCCGCGTCAAAACTAGGAGCGATATGCCATTCGACTGATTCATTTTTCCATAGTTCTACCATAAATTACCTCATAAGCGAATGTATTTACTTTTATTTGCTTTAATTTGCTTTTTAATTTTGCTGCCTGTCGCGCGGGGATCTGTCTGGCTAAGCTG
>CANPYF010000020.1 GCA_947587925.1 uncultured Ruminococcus sp. | reverse complement strand
CGTAGGTGTGAACGTCATAGCTTATCTTTGCCGAATCGAGTATCCTCATGACATTTGTTTTAGCTTCTTTTTTGCCCATACTCCGTTTTATCCTTTCACTTATCGGTGCTCGGCTGTGCTATCTCATCGGTATTAAGACCGTTTACGGTAACATCATCATCAAGCGCGATGATAAGAGTCTTTTTTCCGTTTATCATCTGCATTTTGACCTTGTCCGTGCTGTCGCTGCCGATATTGACCGTTATACCCTCGGCTTCGACCACCGTTTTGCGCTCTATGAGATTAGCCGCCGTGAGCGGTTTATCCTCGGCTATCGCCGAAAATGCGGGTTTTACCCTTTCAAGATTTTCCTGCGGCGCACCTATGCTCCACAATATGTTTTTAAGCCCGTCCGCGTCAAGCTTTGCAGGCTCGGTTTCATTAACATTATATGCCACCATTTCGCCGAGTTTATCGTTGACCTCGGTTATCGTGTCATAATCGAGGCTGCCGTGCATAACGTTGGCAAGTATGCGCTGAAAAGTCGTTCTTTCATCAGGTGCGCTCATGGTAAACTCGCAGCCGAGCAGATCTTCAACTATTGACAGGTCGGGCTTTTTGAATGCCCTTGCATAATACATCACCGAATTAACGTCAGGCTCGCGCTCGGAAAAAACGGGGAACAAAAAACCGTCTGCCGTCTGTCCGACTATCCTGTCGCTTTCAGCCTTTTTCTCTATCCGTCCGCTGCCGTCATTATAAACAAGTCCGTCTATCCGCAGATCTATCGGGCAAAAAGCGGTTATCAAAAAATTATAATCGAGCGAAGGCTCTGCATCTATCTCTTCCAAACGGATATTTTTGCTCTTCTTTTTAAGCGCCGTATATGTACAATGCGCGGTAAACACGCAGTATGACGAAACATAATCGAGTTTCTGTGCTATCAGCGAAAGATACTGCTTATTAAGTTCGTCGTCGGCAAGTTTTGAGGTAAGAAGATCGTATAACAGCTTCTGCGAACCGCCTTCGGAATACTGCTCCTGCGGAAAAGCGTACTCTCGCAGATTTTTGCCGAGCGTTCCCGAAAGAGTTTTTTTCAGCAGCTGAAGCACAAGTTCGCTCTCATCGGGCGGCATAAGCGCAAAAAGCCGCGTATCATCATACGCTATATTTTTTTCGCTGTCAATTACAGCCGAAAGCACCTTCCCAACGGTAAAAAAACCGCTGTCCTCCGTAAAATTCTTCTTTATCTCCGCTATCTCTTTTTTATTCATTTTCAAGCCTTTCCGCCGCTCGTTCAAGCAGCTTATAAACCTCGGTGTATTCGTTCTGCAGCATAAAACCGCTTTGCGGCATTTATGCCAAGCCGCTCTTACTATTATACCACTTTTAAAGTCACTTTTCAAGCCATTTGAGCAAAAAAATCCGCCGATGTGTACATATTGACACAAGCGGCGGAAAAATGTTTTTATATTGTGTGTATCTTAGCGTCAGCGTCCGAATGTGCGCCGTCTACGCCGTATTTCTTATTGCGTCTTTTTTCAAAGAATTTCGGCGCTACCTTCGGGAACATAGCATAGGTGAGAACGTCCTCCTCCTGCTCTATCCACTCGGCACATTCTTCTCTGAGCTTATCAAGCTCGGGTTCGAGAAGGTCGGCGGGACGGCAGGTTATCGGTTCTTCGCCTTTAAGTATCTGCTTGCTGAATTCGGGGTCTATCGGCACGGGAGTTTTTCCGTATTCTCCCTTTACAAGACCTTTGAATTCCTTTGTAACGGTCTTATACCGTTCGCCCATTATGATATTGAAAACAGCCTGTGTACCCACTATCTGCGAGGTGGGCGTAACGAGCGGCGGGAAGCCCGAATCCTTTCTTACTCTCGGCACTTCGGCAAGCACCTCGTTGAGCTTATCCTCCTTGCCCGCCTGTTTCAACTGCGACAGCAGGTTGGATAACATTCCGCCGGGCACTTGATAAATAAGCGCGTTGGCGTCGGTGGCGAGCATTTTGGGGTCGAGCAGACCGCTGTCAAGATATTTCTTTCTCAGCTTCATAAAATAATCTCTTATCTCGCCGAGTTTTACAAGGTCAAGTCCCGTGTCGTATTCCGTTCCTCTGAATGCCGCAACGATAGATTCGGTCGGCGCGTGAGAAGTACCCAGTGCAAGCGGCGACATTGCCGTATCGACAACATCAATGCCCGCTTCGGCTGCCTTTATTATACACATAGACGCAAGTCCCGAGGTGTAATGAGTATGCAGCTGAATGGGGATATTGACAGCCTTTTTCAGCTCTGCCGTAAGCGCACCCGCTTCATACGGAGTAAGCAGCGCAGCCATATCTTTAATGCAGATGGAATCAGCGCCGAGCGCCTCTATCCTCTTTGCATAGTCAACATAATATTCATGTGTAAACACATCGCCAAGCGTATAAGAAATGGCTATCTGCGCGTGACCGCCCTCTTTTTTGGCAGCTTTGACAGCAGTTTCAAGGTTTCTTATATCATTGAGCGCGTCAAATATCCTGATTATATCAATACCGTTTGCAACGGATTTCTGAACGAAATACTCAACGCAGTCGTCCGCATAATGACGGTATCCCAGCATATTCTGACCTCTGAACAGCATTTGCAGCTTTGTGTTGGGCATTTCTCTTCTTATTATGCGAAGTCTTTCCCACGGATCTTCATTAAGAAATCTTATGCAGGAATCGAACGTTGCGCCGCCCCAGACCTCGGCAGAATAAAATCCTATCTTGTCAAGTTCGGAAAGTATCGGCAGCATTTCGTCGATAGACATTCTTGTGGCTATAAGCGACTGATGAGCGTCGCGAAGAACGGTTTCGGTAATTTTAAGCTTACCCATCTTATATCAATCCTTTCACAATAAAGTCGCTTATTCCGTCAGCCTATAACGCATATAAGCGCACCCGTTTCAACGGCATTTCCCTTTGCCGCGTCAATACTGAGGATCTTTCCTGCGCAGGGAGCTGATATATCGTTCTCCATTTTCATAGCTTCAAGCACGGCTACCGCCTGTCCTGCCGCTACGGTATCGCCTACGGCTACCTTTATTTCAAGGATAGTTCCCGGCATAGGCGCGGTTACCTTTGTTCCGTCCGCAACAGGCGCGGCGGCTGCGGGTGCAGGTGCGGGCGCTGCAGCAGGTGCGGGCGCGGGTGCGGCTGCGGGAGCTTCTCCTGCTCCTACTTCCTCCACAGCAACATCATATACTTTTCCGTTTACGGTTATGTTATATCTTTTCATATGTATTTTACCACCTTTTATAAAATATTACAGCCTGATATTGCCGTGCTTTTTGGGCAGACCCGAAACACGTTTTCCTGCAAGTATTTCAAGCGAATCAATGACCATCTTCCTAAGTGCGCCGACAGGATAAACACCGTCTATGCAGCCGCTTGCCGCAGCTGAAAGAGCATTTCCCTCTTCACGGGCATATCTTGCCGCAAGCTCTTCTCTTTTTGCCTTAACGTCCGCTGCACCGCGAAGTTCGTCATGATAAAGAAATTCTGCGGCTGTCAGAGGATCGAGCGGAGAGATCACGGCGGTTTCGGAAGCAAAGGCAAGATCTGCGTTCGCGCCTTTGCCCGCAAGCGTGATAAATGCCGTGCCGCAGGCTTTGCCTGTTACGGCGGAGATCTTAACGGTGGTCGCTTCGGCATAAGCCGCCGAAAGTTTAGCCATGTTCTTGACCGCGCCGCCCTCTTCGTCCGCTTCAAAACCGTCTGTATCGACAAGCGTTATAACAGGGATAGCAAAGCAGTCGCAGAAACTTACGAACTGCGCTATTTTTGAACAATCGTCAGCGGTAAGCTTACCGTTATCTTTTGTGACCGAAACTATACCTGCCGATGAGCCGCCTACCGTCGCAAGCGCGGTGTATGAAGCGCTGCCGTACTGTGCATAAAGTTCTGTGAGACTGCCCTCGTCGGCAATGCCCTCAGCCGTATCGCCCGAAGCCGAAGGGGCTTCAAACTCAAACACGGGCAGAGGAGATAAATTATTCAGCGGAAGTTTTGAAAGCAGTTCGCGTACTATCTGTGCGGCAGCCTTGTCATCTTCGGCGCAAACAGCCGCAGTACCGTTTTTCAGCGCGTTATCGCACAGAGACGTTACCTCGGCATTGGGAGCGCAGTAAAGCTCCGCGTCCTTTGTTATTACAGTTATGTCGGCGGACTCGGCAAACAGCGCGGCTGTTCCCGAACATACGCCCGATACCACCGCTATCTGCGGCACTACTCCCGAAAGTTCCGAGATCTTTGAAACGAGTTTTCCGTAAGCATTGAGCGCACCGAAGCCGTCTGTAAGATCCGCGCCCTCAGAATCGTAAAATCCCACAACGGGTACACCCGTTTTAGCGGCAAGTTCGTACACCTTTGCGATCTTCTCCGCCTGTGCGCCGTTCATTGCACCTTTGTTTACCGACCGATCCTGTGAAAACGCATAACAGGGCGAGCCCTGCACATATCCGAATCCGGCTGCGGCTCCGCAAAGCTTATCCGAAAAGCAGGCGTAAGCCTCGAGTTCCGTATAGCTTCCGTCATCGAAAAGAGCGGCAAGTCTTTCTTTTGCCGTGCTTACCGCAGACGCTGCGGCTTTAAGTTCCGCAGGATCTAACCTTGTATCAGCCATTGGCATTTTCCTCCCATTTATCTATCCTGCCGCTTTTGCTGCCGCAGGATACTTTTTTTGCTCATATATTTTTATTATAATATATTTGCATAAATTTATCAAGTATAATTTTCACAAAAAATTATCTTTTACGTTTATATTTATTATTTTTAACATTTCATTTAAATTTTGACTTATCATTCACGTTCCTGACGGCGTTTTGCACAGGCTGTCCTTATCGCCCTGAGTTCATCGGGCTTGAGATCGCGCCATTCGCCGCTTTTGAGCATACCCAGTCTGAGCGGACCTATAGATGTGCGTTTGAGCCTTGCCACTTCAAGCCCGACCGCCTCGCACATTTTTCTTATCTGCCTGTTCCTGCCCTCCGATATGGTCATTTGCAGAACTACTCTGTTAGGCTGCTTATCGAGAACGATGACCGTACAGGGCAGCGTTTTTTTGCCGTCTATCACAATGCCCTCGGAAAGCCTTACCAGCTTTTCATCATCTATGTCGGGTCTGACCGTAACGCGGTAGGTCTTGGTGATATGCCCCGACGGGTGCATTATATCGTTTGCAAATACGCCGTCGTTTGTAAACAGCAAAAGACCCTCGGAATTTTTATCCAAGCGTCCCACGGGATATACGCGCTCTTCCACGCCCTTTATAAGCTCTGTCACACATTTTCTGTCAAACTCATCGTTCATGGTGGTCACATATCCGCGCGGCTTGTTGAGCATAATATAACGAAAGGTCTTTTTGCGGCTTACCGTTATATTTTTCCCGTCAACGCTTATCACCGCCTTTGACGGGTCGGCTTTATCGCCTACAGAACATGGTCTGCCGCCGACCTTGACCCTTCCTTCAGCGATAAGCTGCTCGGCTTTTCGGCGCGAGCAGTAACCGCATTCGGAAAGTATCTTTTGTATCCTTACTTCCTTCAAAAGATCTACTCCCCTTTTAGAAATTAGAACGCTTCGCTTTTTAGAAGTCGGAACGCTTTGTTTTTAAGATCGTAAGTCTCTGAACTTCGTTCAGAATTCAGAAGTTATCGAACTTTTTTTCTGCTTCCGAAAATTATTCTTGTAAAAATTGTTTTTCATGAGGCTGCCGCATTATTCTTTTTATTATCGCTGCACAATCGGCGCATTTTGCTTAAAAGATCCTCCCATGCGCAGCCGCTTTCGGGAGTTATCCGCTCAACTGCCGAAAGAGTCCTTATGCTTGCGCGGCATATCGGCTTGCCGTCATAATAATAATCCACAAAGCCGACCTCTTCGCCCCTTTTTATCGGTGCGTAAACAAACGGTTTAATGCAGATCTTCGCGGTCACATGACTTAACGAATCCGCAGGCAGCTTTACCTGTGCTCTGTCAGCCGCCGCCGAAACGGTACTCTCCCCGCCGCCCTGAACACTGATGTCAAACGTTCTTCCCGATTCGGGCATAAGACAGCTTTGCATCTGCGCAAAGGCATAGTCATAAAGCTTTTCGTGGTCGTTCCAGTCATCCGGGTCGTTCAGGGTAACGCAGATAAGGACAGACCCGTCACGTTCGCAGGCGGAAACAAGACACCTCTTTGCTTTATCGGTAAATCCCGTCTTTACGCCTATAACTCCCTCGCACCTGTCAAGCAGCTTGTTGGTATTGGTAAGCCACCTTTCATAAGGCGGATCTCCGAATGAGAGCTTTATATACTTCTTTGAACAAATGTCGGCAAAATCCTTGTTTTCAAGCGCAGCCGCCGTCAGTTTTGCCATATCCAGCGCGGTGGAATAATGCTCGTCCGTATCATCGTCAAGTCCCGACGGGGTGACAAAATGAGTATTTTCAAGACCAAGCTGCGCGGCACGCTCATTCATCTTTTCGACAAAAGCGTCAACGCTTCCCGATATCCTTACGGCAGCCGCGTTTGCCGCGTCATTTCCGCTCGGCAGGAGCATACCGCAGACGAGCGCACGCATAGTGACCGTATCGCCCTCGACAAGACCCATTGAAGAACCCTCGACCTTTATCGCTTCGCTGTCGACCGTAAACGGTTTATCAAGATCGCCGCTTTCAAGAGCAATAAGAGCGGACATTATCTTGGTCGTGCTTGCCATAGGCAGTTTTTGCTGAGCGTTTGAGCTGTATATAACAGCGCCGCTTGCGGCATCTATCACGACAGCCGCCTTTGCGGAATCGCCCACAGCCTGCGCTGTCACCGACTGCGACATCATAGTGAGCAGCATACAGCACATCATCATGAATATTATCATCTGACGGATCTTTTTCATTTTTACGCACACCTCTTTTGAATTGTAAGATCGTTACAACCATATAGTGTGCCGAAAGTCCCGCCGACATACGCCGAAAACGGCTTGAAATTTATTCCTCTGACTCCGATTCCGATTCGGAAGGCTGCGTTTTCTTATCCACAAAATCAATTATCTTGTCGACCACTTCGGGAACGACGTTGACGATAGCGTTCTGATACGGCGTATTGTTCGTCATCTGCAAAAGCTTCGCTTCGCCGTTTCTTACAACGATAAAAGCCATCGGCGAAATGGTTATGCCCGCGCCGCTTCCTCCGCCGAAACCGCTGCCGCTGCCGATATCCGTTCCGCCCGACGCAAGTCCGAACGAAACCTTGGAAACAGGTATTATGGTCGTTCCGTCAGAGGTCTCTATCGGTTTTCCGACGATAGTTTCCGCTTCCGAAAGCTCGCGCACCTTTTCCATAGCAGACTTGACAAGAGATTCAAGCTTTGTACCCTCGTTCATATACAAACTTCCTTTCTACGCGCACTTTTCAGGCGTTTGCCTGTGCGCTTTTTTTGGTTTTATGTCTTATGATAAGAAAATTCACGGCAAAGCAGACAGCAATGGCTATCACCGCAGACGGTCTTACCCGCACGCTCAGGTCGCCGCGTCCGTCAAATGCGTTCCTTATAAATACGCAGTCAACGTCAAAACGCTTTACTTTAAGCGTGAAAAATGCCGCAAGAAAAGTAAACAGCTTAGCCGCGATATTCTGTATTATGCCGTAATATATCGCCGCTTCGTGCGCGTCCTCCCTGCCGACAACTATATCCGCTCCGTCCACGCTTATGCGTACCGTTTTGAGCAGCTTTCTGAAATATTTCCATGTTGTCGGGATATACGGCTTTATCCGCAGATATTTGGCTTTAAGAGAAGCACGCGAGCTCTTTTTTTCACCCTTTTCGGCGGGTCCTTTTTTATCGCCGGCTTTTTTATCCTTTTTATTTTTATTATCCTCTGTGTGCTGCTGCTTATCCTCTTTTTTTTCTTCGTTTTTGTTTTCCTCTGTATGCGGACTATCCTCATGCGGGCTGTCCACGCAAAGCTCGTCCTCGGTCTTGGCGGCAGACATTTCCGACTCTCCGATAATGTCGGTATCCTCGTCCTCATCGGCAAGATCATCCTGCTCCGCAGGCATGTCCATGGAATGTGTATCATCGGGAAGCTGTTCGGAAGATACCTCCTCGCCTTCATCGCCGCCCTTTTTCAAAAAGGTAAACCCGAGATATTTACCCGTCAGTTTCAGACCGCTTTTATCTATTTCAATATATATCACCGCAGAAAAATGCAGAAGAAGAACAATAAATGCGATGACGGACAATATTATTATCAGAACGGTTATCGCTATCGTCTCCTTTCAAAAAAGATCGGCGGTGCATTATTCTTCGATCGTATCGTCAAATGTAAGCTGTTCCTGCCTGTCGGGGAGCGGGGGAAGGTCGGCAAGCGAACTCAGTCCGAAGGCACGCAGGAAATTATCGGTCGTCCTGTAAGCCACGGGTCTGCCGGGCAGATCGAGCCTTCCCGCTTCGCAAAGCAGATCTTTTTCGACCAAAGAATTTACCACGCCCGAAGAATCTACCCCCCTGACGTGTTCTATAAACGCCTTTGTGACAGGCTGATTATACGCCGCGACGGTCAGCACCTCCATAGCGGCGGGAGAGAGAGCCGCACCCTTTTTGATCTCAAGCGCAGCCTTGACTTCTGTAGAAAAATCCTTTTTGACGGCAAGCTGGAGCGAATCCTCCAGACGCAGCAGCTCTATTCCGCTTTCGTCTGATGAATATTTTTCATCAAGCACCGCAGCGGCGGCAAGCAGATCCTTTTTAGTGACGGCAAGAGCGCCGCACAGCTTATCTGCCGACAAAGGCTCACCCGATGCAAAAAGCACAGCTTCGATATGTGCGGCAAGCCGCTTATGATCCATCAGATCTTCCACCTCCGATATTTCCAGCAGTTACCGCGCTTGTCGGGACAGCCCCAATAAAAGCGCATTGGATATCGGTTTATCTTTTCACCGACTTTACCGCGCGTTATATCCTCATACTCTTCAAGTTCGTCAAACTGCATATACGTTTGTTCGGCAGGCAATTCCTGCGGAATATTTTCCTGCGGCATGGTCTCATTCGGTTGCGGCGAACTTATGACCGCAAACACGGGTACGGCAAGCACGGCTTCGTTCGATCTGACCGCCCCGATATATCCTGTCCGCTGAACCTTTGGCGCACTCTTTTTTTCGCCGTCATACCGATATTCTTCTGATTCATCATTATCTTTATCATTATCGGGAGTGTTATCCTCGGCGGTCTCGTCAGCGGAAATTTCGTAAGAAATTGCGTCACTTACATCCGCGCTTTCCGAAATGTCAGCAGGCGTACCGCCCTTTTGCGTATCCTCCGATGAATGATGTCTGCGCGGTGCATTTCTATTAAATGTAATTATCGAATTATCCTCGTTTATCCTTATTCTTCCCGAACGGGTGAGTTCAAGCACGGCAAGAAATGTAGCTATCTTTGCCGACCTGTCCTGCTCTATACCGGTGTAAAGCTCCGAAAACAGACATTCGCCGCATTTATAGAGCTTTTTAAGTACATAGACTATCTTTGACGTAACGGTCACTATGCGCTTTGCCACTATGGGGGAAAACTGCTCCGCACGCGGTGGTCTGAGCCGCCTTGCCTTGGCGGTCATTCCCATATACGCCTGCAAAAGGCTTTCAGGCGGCATAACGCCCGTAAACACCTTATTTATCGGCAGCTTTTCGGGCGGGCGTACAAACACCTCGCCGTAAACACAGCGGCTTTTAAGCCTTGCGGCGGCGGCTTTGCAGACAGAATACTCTATCAGTTCTCCTTCGAGTTCCTTTTTAAGCTGCTGAGCTTCCTCCGCCTTTGGCAGCAATGAGCAGGTCTTGATATACACAAGCCTTGCCGCCATTGCAAGGAACTCCCCCGCGCTGTCGAGATCGCTCTCTTCTATCCCGTCAATATATTCCATATACTGGTCGAGCAATATAGATATTTCAATATCATATATATTCAGCTTATGCCTGTTTATCAGCTCGAGCAGCAGATCAAGCGGTCCTTCAAAGGCTTCGAGCCTGAACGATATTTGACTCATGCGTTCAGCAGCGCCTTTGCGATAAGGTCTACAAAGAATGTAAGCTTATCCATAAGCGTAAAGATAAGTCCTCTTAAAAATCCGAGAGGTGTCTGGAGGATAGGCGTAGCTATCACCAGCAGGAAGAATATGGATATCGCCATCTGGTATCTGTAGATAAACTCATCATATTTTCTGCCTATGAAATATGACGCGACCTTTGAGCCGTCAAGCGGCGGAACGGGTATCATATTGAATACCGCCAAGCCGAAATTTATAGATGTAAAATAATACAGCAATATGCCGAGCCATGCCAGCCACTGCGCGGACTCGCTCGTGACGGGGATATACGCCACTATTTTATATGCTATCATGCCGAAAAAGCCTATGATGATATTTGAAGCGGGACCTGCGGCTGCGGTGAGCATCATGCCCTTGCGGTATTTTTTAAAGCGCAGCGGATTGACCTGAACGGGCTTGCCCCAGCCGAATCCTCCGACAAAAATACATATCGCCCCGATAATATCTATATGCGCAAACGGATTTAGCGTAAGTCTGCCCTGAAGGCGCGGGGTATCGTCGCCCTGTTTGTCAGCCATCCATGCATGAGCAAATTCATGCAGCGGGGTGACAAGAAATATCATTATAACCTTTGCGCAAATTTCAAGAATCCTAACCTGATCCATATGTTTTGTTGCTTTCCTTTCCTTATATCGTTTTAAATATTGTTTTCAGATCCATACATATTTTATTATACACCATTTAACAGAGAATTTCAAGCTTATTGAGATAATTTTCTTCAATATACCGCTATTTTTTCTCAGCAGACATTAATTAACAAAAAATTAATATATTTTTTCAAAAAAGACTTGCATTTTTTTCGCTGATGTGTTATAATGTTATTTGTTGTAACGGCGCAGGGCTTATTTTAGTCCTCTGCCGCCATCTTGGTCCGCGTCAGATCATTAAGGAGGTGCGCATAATGGCAAAATGTCAGTTCTGCGGTAAGCAGATAGCTTACGGCATAAAAGTATCACACTCACACAGAAGGACTAACAGAGCTTGGAAGCCCAATGTAAAAAGAGTAAAGGCAGTTGTCAACGGTACACCCTGTCATGTTTACGCTTGCTCAAGATGCCTTCGCTCCGGCAAGGTCGAAAGAGCTTGATATAAGACTTAACAGAGTTCGTGATAATTTCTGAAAGCGGCGTGATGCCGCTTTTTTTCATTTATATGATCCATAATAAAAATAATGCTCCGAAGCGTGACGGGCAAAATGCCTTTGCGTTTCGGAGCGTTTTTTGTTTAACCAAACAAGTTGGTTAAACTGTTATAAGCCGCTTGCGGTCTATCTTTTCGGGCGGAGCGAAGATCTTATCGCCGTCATCGGGTACAGCGGGCGTTTCGGGTTGAGAGGACAGATCGCTGTCAAAGCCCTCGTCCACCTTATGGATTATATCATAAAGTATGATGGAGTTTGAAACGTCTATTCTTTCGGCAAGATAATCGCAGTGCGCGGATATGTAATCGCTGTCTACCACGCCGTCATTTATACGCATATCTGCGTTATTCTGCGAATAATCGCTTTCGCCGAATTTATAAAGTCCGTACTTTTCTTCCGTATACATCGGCACGGGATCGTCCTTAAATTCCTGATTGCAGGACGCATATTTTGCAACGTTTTCATACCCTTCAAGGTCAAAATAAGAGTCTATCTGGCTTTCATAATACACCTTGTCGGTAACGAAATTTCCCGTAGGGAATATTACCACATTCTCGTCCTCGTCGGCAATGGAGAATATATCATGTCCGAGCGCGTATTTGTTCGTAAAACCGAACATATTGCCGAGCGTCGGCTGAACGTCATACATACCCATGACTTTTGTTATTTCTTTTGGCTCATATCCGCCGTCCTTAGACCAGATTATAAGCGGTACTCGGCGGTTTATGTTGTAATAAAAATCATTTACGGGAATATATCCGTCATCGTCTTTGGTGAGCGTTTTATCATTGAAGGGGTCGTAATTGTAATAATACTCATACTCCTCCTCCTTTATTTTTGCGTCATGGTCGCCGTAAATGACAACCACCGTATTGTCAAGAAGTCCTTCCTTGTCAAGATCATCCATAAGCTGACCGAGCGCTTCATCGGCATAATGCACCGATTTAAAATAGCTTCCGAGCTTTGTTCCCTCGAGAAAATCACGGTCTACTTCTTCATACATACCTGTTTCATCATCATATCTCTTGAACTTGAAATCGACCTCGTAATCGCTCACCCTCTCTATATCCGTAAAGGGCGTGTGATTGGTAAGCATTATAAGTGTGCCGTAGAAATTATCATAGGTTTCGGATATATCCTTTATCTTCGGAACTGCCTGTCTGAAAAATGATTTATCCGACAGTCCCAGACCTATCGTTTCGTCTATGTCAAAATCCTCCGAATAGTTATAGAGCCTGTCATATCCGAGCGATCTGTGCAGATTAAGACGATTCCAGTAAGAGCCGTTATTGCCGTGCATACTGAATACATAATATCCCATTTCGCCGAATTTCTTCTGCGTTGTGACATAATTTCTGTCCCAGTAATTTATCGCGACAGTACCGCTCGAAGCGGGCATTAACGATGAAGAGAAGGTAAATTCGCTGTCCGAGCTCGTTCCTACGCTTTCCTGCGCATAGAAATTGGAAAAATAAAGTCCCTCGCTTGCCAGCCTGTCAAGGTTCGGAGTAAGCGGCTGACCGCCGAAGTAGGTATCCAGCGTAAACTGCTGTATGCTCTCGGCGTGTATGGCTATGACATTTTTGCCTTTAAAAATATCGGTATATTCGTTGCCGCCCGTCTGTTCCTCTTTCGTCACCAGCTGTATCTTTGAATCGGTATCAGCCTTGGAATCGAAAAATTCGTCGAATTTTTTCTTGCCCTTTTCATATCCGAACATAACGTTGAGTTTAGCGTGTACGGACGAAATGGTATCGCTTATCTGATAAACATACATACCGAAACTGCTCATTATAGATTCTCTGTTCCACTGCTTTACAAGGCGTGAGCAATCGGTCTTGGTGAGCATTGTGGCGAACAGTGCGGCGCTGCACAAGGTCGCTATAAGCGATCTTCCCGCGTATTTTGCACGGATCTTGCCCGCAGTCTTTTGCTTGACAAACTGCTTGCCGCGTTTTTTCTTCAGCAGTATGTAGGTAATTATCATTGCGGGTATCGGGAAGATAAGTATGAAATCCTTGGCTTCAAGGATATTTTTAGTGACCGCGTCCATTACGCCGCCAAGCTGTGAAGCCGTTGACAGTTCGGAAACGGATACGAACGAAGTAAAGTTCGTATAGTATATCGAGTTGCCTATCGCAAAGATGGAAAATACTACCGTCCATACCATAAGATAGATAAATCGGCTTTTATGCTTTTTAAACAGATAGGCAAATACCGATATTACCGTGACTGCCGCTATATCCGCAAGCGTAGGCTTGATTATATTTTTTATTATCGTCAATGCCCGCTTGCTGTCGCCGAAGGTGACGGTAAAAGCCCTTAAAATTATCGAATCTATGACCAGCGATATATTGAAGATCATTATCAGGATATTGTCGGCAAAATGATCATTTTTGAAAAAACGGGCTTTTTTGCTTTTGACAGCCTTTTGCTCGGCTGAAGCGTCCGCTTGCTTGGCAGGAGTTTCCTCGGCAGGAGCCTCCTTGGCAGCGGGAGCTGAAACGGCTGCCGTGCTTTCAGCGGCGGCGTTTTGCCCGTTATTATCAGTAACAGCCTTCAAGATCAATTTCTCCTTTTCATTTTTACAAATAATGCAGCGCTCTAAAAGCTGACTGCACATTATTAATTTAACCGAAAAAATTCAAAAAGTCAAGCAGTTATTTATTTTTTTCAGCTTGCTTTCACAATTAACACAAAGTTTTCACCTATTAGGAGTTAGAACGCTGCGCTTTTTAGAAGTAAGAGGTCAGAGGTTTGGACCTTGCGGTTCAGTGGATTTTTTATGATAATTTTTTGGTGATTATATCTCTCATCATGCCGGGGTTGGCTTTGCCTTTGGAAGCTTTCATACACTGTCCGACAAGATAGCCGAGCGCATTGGTCTTTCCGTTTTTATAATCCGTTACGGATTTTTCATTTGCGGCAAGCACTTCGTCGGCAATTTTTTCCAGAACAGCGGCGTCGGATACCTGCGAAAGACCCAGCTGAGAAATAATATCCTTTATCGGCTTATCCTCTTCGAGCAGTACGGCAAAGACCTTTTTTCCGCCCGCGTTGGATATTGTCTTATCGTCTATCACCTTTACAAGCTCTATAAGCTTGTCTGCGGTAATAGCGGTATCGGCGATGGACTTGCCAGTATCGTTGAGATATTTTACCAGATCGCCGACTATCCATGAGATATACGACTTGGGCGCACCGCTTCCCTTTTGGGTACATTCGTCAAACAGCGCCGCAAGTTCTACCGATTCGGACACGAATGTAGCTTCTTTAAGCGTTATGCCGTATTCCTTGACATATCTCATAAGTTTAGCGTTGGGCAGTTCGGGGATCTGCTCTTTCAAAGCCGCTATACGCTCAGGCTCGACTACTATCGTCAGCAGATCGGGTTCGGGGAAATAGCGGTAATCCTGTGCGTCCTCCTTTGAACGCATGGAGGTAGAAACGCCCTTTACGTCGTCCCAGCGGCGGGTCTCCTGCGTTACCGTACCGCCCGCTTCGAGCAGTTCTATCTGCCTGTTAATCTCATAATCTATACCGCGAACGGCAGCCGAAAAGCTGTTTACGTTCTTCATCTCGGTGCGCGTGCCGAGCGGTTCGCCGGGCTTGTGAACGGAAACGTTGACGTCACAGCGTATAGAGCCTTCCTGCATTTTGCAGTCGCAGATGTCGAGATATTTAAGTATTGATTTGAGCGTTTCGAGATATATCTTAGCCTCCGCCGAGCTTTTCAGGTCGGGTTCGGAAACTATCTCTATCAGCGGTACACCGCAGCGGTTGAGGTCGACCAGTGATGCGCCGTTGAATTTGTCCGAATGGAGCAGCTTGCCCGCGTCCTCCTCTATGTGTATCCTCGTTATGCCTATTCGCCTTGTCTGACCGTCGACAAGAATGTCCACATATCCGTTTTCACAAAGCGGAACGTCCGCCTGCGAGATCTGATATGCCTTCGGCAGGTCGGGATAAAAGTAATTTTTTCTGTCCTGCTTGCATACGGGATTTATCGTGCAGTTGAGCGCATGACCCATTTTTATCGCATAATCAACGACCTTTTCGTTAAGCGTGGGCAGCGTGCCGGGCATACCCATGCAAACGGGGCATACCTGTGAGTTTACCTCAAGACCAAAACGGTTGGGACAGCTGCAATATATCTTTGAATCGGTGGAAAGCTCCGCGTGAGTTTCAAGACCGATGACCACTTCATAACCTTTTACCATTTTATTTTCTCACCCTCTCTTACATCAAAGCTCAGGCAGACAATATCCGCCGATAATTTTTTCATAAGCATACGCGGTATTGAGCAGCGTCTGTTCCGCAAAGCGTCCGCCGATAAGCTGAAGACCTATCGGAAGCTGCGAGCTTTTTCTCGCGCAGGGAACGCTTATCGCAGGCAGTCCCGCGATATTGACCGTAACGGTACAGATGTCGGTAGCGTACATTTTAAGCGGGTCGTCCATATTCTCGCCGATCTTAAAGGCAGTCGAAGGAACGGTCGGCGCGGCTATAACGTCAACGTCCTTAAATGCTTCGGTAAATTCCGCGCTTATCCTGCGCTGGAGCAGCTTTGCCTTTTTATAATAAGCGTCAAAAAATCCCGAACTAAGCACGAAGGTTCCGAGCATTATCCTGCGCTTTACCTCCGCGCCGAAGCCCTGCGAACGTGTTTTTTCATACATATCTACCAATCCGTCATATTCTTCCGCGCGGTAGCCGTATTTTACGCCGTCAAAACGCGCAAGGTTAGATGACGCTTCCGCTGACGAGATTATATAATATGATGAAAGTGCATAATCCGTAGAGGGCAGCGAAATGCGCTTTAATACCGCGCCGTTTTTTTCAAGTTCGGCAGCAGCGTTCATTACCGCGTCCCTTACCTCGTCATCTATGCCCTCGCCGAAATATTCATCGGGTATACCTATTTTAAGCCCACTTACATTTCCGTTCAGCTGCGCTGCAAAATCGGGATATTCTCTGTAAGCCGAGGTAGCGTCCATTTTATCGTGACCGCATATGACCGACAGCAGCATTGCCGCGTCCTCGACCGTCCTTGCGATAGGACCTATCTGGTCAAGAGAAGAAGCGAAAGCTACAAGTCCGTATCTCGATACCGCGCCGTATGTAGGCTTTAAGCCCACTGTTCCGCAGTAAGAGGCAGGCTGCCTTATAGATCCGCCTGTATCGGAACCGAGCGCCATTACAGCTTCACAAGCCGCTACAGCGGCAGCCGAGCCGCCCGATGAACCGCCCGGTATCCTTTCGGTATCGAAAGGATTGCGCGTCTTTTTAAAATAGGACGTTTCTGTCGAAGAACCCATGGCAAACTCGTCCATATTCAGCTTACCTGTTATTACCGCGCCCGCGCCGCGAAGCTTTGTCATGACCGAAGCGTCAAACGGCGGGACGTAATTTTCGAGCATTCGGGAAGAACAGGTCGTACGCAGTCCCTTTGTGGAAATGTTATCCTTGATTCCTATCGGCAGACCCGCTATCGGAGAAAGCTTTTCGCCCGCCGCACGTCTGCGGTCTATCTCTGCCGCCTGTGCGAGCGCGTTCTCCTCGTCAAGCGTCACATACGCGCACACCTTGTCCTCAACGGCATTTATCCTGCTAAATATCTCCTTTGTAAGCTCCGCCGAGCTTATTTCTTTTTTATCGAGCATTGCGGAAAGTTCCGCCGCGCTTTTTTCATATATCGCCAATTTTTTCACTCCTTATTATTTACTCCACCGTCTTGGGTACGACCAGACAGCCCGCCTTGACTGACGGCGCATTTTTCATCAGTTCTTCGCGTGTGAACTTGTTTGCCTGCGCCTTATCCTCTCTGAGCCTCATGGGGGTATTGGGGTCGGGCTTCAATTCGTCCGAAATGTCGGGCATATTTTCCACCATGCCTACGATATTTTTCATCTGCTGTTCAAACTGTGCAAGCTCACTGTCGGCTATCTCCAGCCGCGCAAGTTTTGCTATGTGTCTGATGTCAATATCCATTTTTATTCCTCCTGTTGACAATATTTAAAAAATATAAAAATATTATGATATACTATCGTTATGTATTTTTCTTTACGAGCCTTGCCGAGGGGCATTTTGAATACATGAGTTTTAAAAAGCCTTCCATATCCGCGACATCGGCTTTGCTGATATACAGCGCAAAGCTGTTTGTTTTTTCAAATATCAGCAAGTCGGATAATTCTATGACCTTGTTTATATCCTTATACAGCAGATACCTTGGTTCGGCAATATTTTTATGGTTTATCTTTATTTTATCCTCAAAGAAGAGGATGACAGAATCAATATCGCCGCTGCCCGTACTCATCACCATACCGTCTATATTCTGCTGCACCGCCCTTTTTGGAAATGTCAGTATCCTGTACAGCGAATGTAAATTCACAACAAGGCAAAAGGATATGATGACCATAAGAAATGCGGGAGCGGGGTAACGCCCTAACAGAAAAGATATGACTGCCCACAGGCAGTAGCCGATAAGCCCGGCAACGAGCAGAAAACGCGGCAGCAGTGTCATCGGTTCAAAGGTCGCCCGCAGCCCGCGGCGGTACTGCGCTTCGCTGACAAAGGTATGCAGTTCAAAAACAGGCTGTTCGTTTTCCATTTTTTCAGCGTCCCCCATTGTTCTTCCACTATAATATAGGAAAGCAAATTTAGTGTATACAAAAGCAGGAAAAGTGTTTACAAATAATTATAGCACATATACGCAAAAAATTCAAGGCTTATTTGTAAATATTCACAGAAAAGGGTATGGAGTTTTTGTTCTCTCCCTTGTTTTATCTCGCCAAGTGTGAATGGTCTTTCCTCTTACCTCTTAAAAGCGCAGCGTTTCGACTTCTGACTTCTAAAGATAATCTTCATAAGAACTTACAACGCCCTGCGGGAGTTCGCCGACTATCACTGTTTCGCCGATAAGATATTCGTCCGTCATTTTTATATCGGTGGAATGTCCCGGCAGGATAGCCGAAAGTTCGGCGGTTATTTCCACCTTCATCGAATGTCTTGTCTGGTTTATGCCCGCCGAGGTAAACTCGCTTATCACCTTAGCGTCTACCGCGCCGACCTGATGAAGTTTGATATTTATATCCGCGCCCCGTCCGCTGAACAGCGTTATCCCCGTGAGCGTGCCGAGCGGGACGCCCATTTCGTTATCATCTATGTGAGAAAGCGATCTTGTAACGGCGGATTTGATGTCGTTTTCCAGCGCGTTTATCCTGTCCGTATCGGCGCGGAGCGATATTATCCTGCCGTTTTCGCCGTATACTATATCAATATAATCGTCAGGTTCTTTGGCAAGCTGCTCGTCTATCGCGTCGCTGACTATCTCATTGGCAGTCTGCCTGCCTTTATATTCGCAGATCTCCTTCATGTGGCTGACCATTTGAGAATATATCGAAGCACAGACCGCTCCTGCGGCACAGGCTGCCGCCGCCGCTATGCACGCAAGCTTTCTTCCCTTGTCAAATCTGTATGTCCTCACAACTCTCCCGCTCCTTTATGTATAAATTTAAGACTGTTTTACATTTTAATCGCGCGGAGCGGTTTTTGTGAAAGCGTACAATAAATCGTACTCATATATAAATAAGTACATTTTATCGTACTAAAAACAAGCCCGCACGCTGTAGGTACGGGCTTGGCAAAAAAATTTATGAAAATGACGGAGGGGCAACATCTGTCTTGGGAAAAGGCGTGTTTGCGGGAGAGGGCGAGGACATACTGAAATACATTTTCGCCGCCTTTGTAGTGCCGAAATCGCGGTTTGAACCGCTGTCCTGAACCTTGTTGAACGCCTCACGGAACATAGCGTTATGCGCTTCCTCGCGGTTGAGCAGAAAATCTATCGTTTCCCTTACCTTTTTGTCATTTATCTGTCTGTAAAGATATTCATAGACCACCTTAGCACGCTGCTCGGAAGCGATATTTGACAGCAGATCGGCGCAAAGATCGCCCGTTACGGAAACGTAATCGCCTGTCCATGAATACCCCGAAGCGTTGATAAGCCCCGGCGAAAGTCCCATAAGCACATGGGTCTGTATCTCGCCTGCGGGTACTTTGGCTGCGTCAACGTCATGACCGTTCAGAAGGTTGATAGTCGCGGCTACCATTTCCATATGCCCCAGTTCCTCTGCGGCAATATCCAAAAACAGATCTTTTATCTGCTGATCCTTGATACGGAAACTTTGCGACATATACTGCATTGCCGCCTTGAGTTCGCCGTTCGCGCCGCCAAGCTGCTCCTGCAAAAGCGCGGCATACTGCGGATTTGGTCTTTCTACTCCAACGGGGTGGAAAAGCTGTTTTTCATGCTTGAACATTTTCAAGATCACCTCTTTCGTTTCTATCTTTCCCCTTTAAATGAAATATATTCCGCTGCAAATATTAATAAAATGTGAAAAATGACCGCCCTCGCTTGACAAAAGCCTTTTGGAGTGTTAAAATATGATTAAGTGCAGACGCCCTTGCGGCGGCTTTGCGGATACAACGAATATTTTAAAGCTGTGACGAGAAAGTCCGCGGCTAAGACTGCTGTAGGTAATTACAGAGAGCATTTTCATCGGCTGAAAAAAATGCGTTTGCAGTGGTTTGCCGCATATGGATACCGCTCTCCGAGTTTGCCCAATCAGCAACGGTCAGACCCCGTTATCGGTCTTACGCCTTACAAAAAAGGCGGAAAATGAGGCGGCGCGTTACTATGCGCTGCGAATGCGGGTGGAACCGCGGCTTGTTTATGAGATAAGTCGTCCCAAGTCTTGATATTTGACTTGGGATTTTTTTATTGCTCGGAGGTGAGACCGCCTTGATCGCTTTCAGACGTATACTTGCGGTATTGTGTTATATCCTTATGCTTGCGGCTGACGCGGCGGAGGTGTATGTCATCTATCTTTCCTATTCGGGCGGTATGACCTATGACTTCGGCATACTGATATTTATTCCTATCTTCATTTTTTCCTACTGGATGGCTACATTTTTTTCACAGCTTATTTCGGGCAGAAAAAACGGGAAACGGATATTCCCCCGTGCGCTCGGCAATATCATGAATCTGCTCGGAAACCTTATAAGCCTTGTGCTTATCGGCTTTTGGGGATATATCTATTACATGATGTCTATAAATGCGGCGGATAACGAAGCGGCGGCTTTAGCGGCGGCGATCTTTTATACCGGCGCATAACACCGCAGAAAAGCTCAAAAAAGGTTTATTTGAATAATTTTAATAATATAAATATTTTTATGGAAAGGCGGAATTTTTATGATAAGACTTACGCTTAAAGACGGCAGTATCCGTGAGATCGAGGCAGCTATGCCCGCTTATGAGATAATCAAAGGCATAGGCATGGGACTTTATAAGGCGGCGTGCTGCGTAAGAGTCAACGGCGAGGTGAAGGATCTGCGCACCGTTATCGACAGCGACTGCGAATTTGAGGTAATGACCTTTGAGACCAAGTCGGGCGCGGAAACGTTCAGACATACTGCGGCACATCTTATGGCACAGGCGGTCAAAAACCTTTATCCCGATACCAAACTTGCAAGAGGTCCTGCTACCGAAACGGGATTCTATTATGATTTTGAAGCGGCAAAGCCGTTTGACACGGACGATCTTGCAAAGATAGAAGCCGAAATGAAAAAGCTTGCCAAGGAAGGCTTTGAACTTGAACGCTTTGAGCTCAGCGAGGAGGAAGCTAAAAAGCTCATGTCGGAGCGCGGCGAGGACTATAAGCTGGAACTTATTGGAAAACACAGCGGCAAAGGAGAAACGCTTAGTTTTTATAAACAGGGAGATTTCGTCGATCTTTGCGCGGGTCCGCACCTTATGAGCGTTGCGCCCGTAAAAGCCTTCAAGCTGCTGTCATGCACGGGTGCATATTGGGGCAAGGCGGAGGACGGAAAGCAGCTTTCGCGTATCTACGGCACGGCTTTCCCGAAAGCGTCACTGCTTGAAGCGCACCTTAAACAAATGGAGGAAGCAAAGCTGCGCGATCACAATAAACTCGGAAGAGAACTGGAATATTTTACCACTGTTGACTATATCGGTCAGGGACTGCCTATACTGCTGCCCAAAGGTGCAAAGGTAATACAAACTCTCCAGCGCTGGATAGAGGACGAGGAGTATAAGCGCGGCTATCTGCTCACCAAAACGCCGTATATGGCAAAACGTGATCTTTATAAAATATCGGGACACTGGGATCATTACCGTGACGGAATGTTTATTCTCGGCGACCCCGATGACGAGAGCAAGGAATGCTTTGCATTAAGACCTATGACCTGCCCGTTCCAGTATCAGGTATTTCTCAACAAAAAACGCAGCTACCGCGATCTGCCGATGAGGCTCGGCGAAACGTCTACGCTTTTCAGAAACGAGGACAGCGGAGAAATGCACGGTCTTATCAGAGTACGCCAGTTCACCATTTCGGAAGGACACCTTATACTTCGTCCCGAACAGCTTGAAGAAGAATTTCGCGGCTGTCTGGAGCTTGCAAAATATTGTCTTGAAACGGTCGGTCTTGCCGAGGACGTTTCCTACCGATTCTCGCAATGGGATCCGCAGCGCACCGATAAATATGAGGGTACGCCCGAACAGTGGGACGAAGCGCAGTCGGCTATGAAGCGTATTCTTGACAATATAGGTCTTGATTACGAAATAGGCATTGACGAAGCGGCGTTCTACGGTCCTAAACTGGATATACAGATAAAGAACGTTTTCGGCAAAGAGGATACGCTCATAACCATACAGATAGATATGCTGCTTGCCAAAAAATTCGGCATGGAATATGTCGATGTTGACGGCAAAATGAAAAATCCGTATATAATCCACAGAACGTCTATCGGCTGCTATGAGAGAACACTTGCGCTGCTCATTGAAAAATACGCGGGAGTGCTGCCGCTCTGGCTTGCGCCCGAACAGGCGCGCGTACTGCCGATAAAGCCCGAAAATAACGATTATGCAAAGGAGATCGCGGCTAAACTCGACGCGGCGGGCATGAGAGTTACCGTTGACGAGCGCGACGAAAACATCGGACCTAAGATAAAGAACGGCAGACTGGAGCGCATACCGTATCTGCTTATTGTCGGCGACAAAGAGGCAGAAGAACGCACCGTTACGGTACGTTCGCGCAAAGAGGGAGAGATACCCGCAATGCCGCTTGACGACCTTATTTCAAAGCTTGTTACCGAAAACGCTACAAAGGCAAAATAAAATCTGTACAACATTTTGCGACCTGCTCCGCTTGGGGCAGGTCGTTTTTTGTGTAGGGTATTAATGAAATTTTTGTTTTAAATTTTGTGTTTCCCCCTAAAACTTCTTTTAAACCCATATTGACATAACAGTTAATTTTTGTTATAATTATCTTATCTTAAATTTATCAAAATTTTTATCGGATAAGGAGGAGTTGGAAAATGTCTGTAGATATTTCAAAAATGCCTAAACTCGGCTTCGGACTTATGCGGCTGCCGCAAAAGGACGAACAGATAGACCTGCCCGCCGTCTGCAAAATGGTGGACGCTTATATGGACGCGGGTATGAATTACTTTGACACCGCTTATGTATACCATGGGGGAAAGTCGGAGTGCGCCGCAAATGAGGCTATCGTTAAACGCTATCCGCGCAGCAGCTTTTATCTTGCGACTAAACTTCCCGCATGGAGTTTGAAATCAAAAGAAGACCGCGACGCGATCTTTAACGAACAGCTTGAACGCGCGGGTACGGATTATTTTGATTTTTATCTGCTTCATTCGCTGGAAGACGGCTATAATTATGATACATATGAAAGGCTTGACTGCTTCAATTGGGGTATAGCCAAAAAGAAAGAGGGAAAAATAAAACATTTCGGATTTTCCTTCCACGGTTCGCCCGAACTGCTCGAAAAGGTACTCGATAAACACCCCGAAGTGGAATTTGTCCAGATACAGCTTAATTATCTCGATTGGAACAACCCTGTTGTACAATCTGGCAGGCTTTATGAGATACTCAAAAGCAGAAATATACCCATAATCGTTATGGAGCCCGTAAAGGGCGGTAATCTTGCTTCCGTCAAGCCTGAACTTGAACAAAAACTGAAAGCAGCTGCTCCCGAACGTTCCGTTGCGTCATGGGCTATGCGCTTTGTCGGCTCACTTGACGGCGTTATGACGATACTTTCGGGAATGAGCAACGATCAGCAGATGAGTGATAATCTTTCCACATTCACCGATTTCAAGCCGCTTTCCGAAAGTGAACGCACCGTTC
>CANPYF010000019.1 GCA_947587925.1 uncultured Ruminococcus sp. | reverse complement strand
AATTTCTTTTGTAGCTTGCTATTTTATACAATGCTTCTAAAGTGTTCTCTACTTTTATTATATTTTTGTTTGCAAACTGTTTTTTATCTTCTTCTGTAAATTCAATGTTTTCTACTATTACAGTACTTGCACCATTTTCTAATGCTTGTTTCCAAAACTTACTTCCATCAAATGTTGCACCTTTTATTCCTATATAACAGTCTTCTTGATTAATCTCTCTTGTGTCTTTTGAATAGTTTTTGCATTCATATTGTGTGTTTCCTGTTATTAGGGTTCCTTCTGTTTCTCTTATTATGTCTTCTATTTTTAGGTTTTTCATTTTGCTATCATCCCTTTCAAATTGGTTTCAGCCTCTTGCCCCTCTAATATTATTTCGTTTACTTTGTCTATTGTTTTCTATCAAATTATATGCTTTTTTATTTTTTTTTAAAAATATATTTTTATAATCTTCATATTATTTATTAACATTAATTTAAAAAATATATTTATAGATATATTCGACATTTTTTTACACATAAGTATTTTTTTTGACAAGATTATGTGCTATAATGTTAAGGAGCGCGTATAAAGGAGATTTTTTATGGCTGTTAAAGGAAAGAATAAAGATAATAAAATAGATAACCAACTTGATAATGCTACCGTTGATTCTAATGCAAAAAATGAATCAACAGTGGCAGTATCTAAAGAGAAACAAGCTAAGCCTGATAAAGTTAATGCCGCTGAAACTGTAGAAGAGAGTTCAAAAAAAGTAACGACTAAATCTGATAAAACAAATACAAAAACTACAGTTAAAAGTTCTAAAAAAACAAAGACTAAATCTAATAAGGCTGATGAAAAAGAAAAATCTGACGCAACTACAGTTGAAAATTCTAAAAAATCAACAGTTAAATCTGATAAAGTTAATGCTACTGAAACAACTGAAACTGATAAGGCTGATGAGAAGAATGATCCGCGACAGGAGCTACCGCGGCCGCCTGCCTGCCGAAACTATGGATATGTTCGACAGCGTACAGCTTGGCGAAAACCGCTATATCAACCCGTATAAGCAGCGTGCGCACTATGAGTTGGATACCTTCCACGGCTTTGAATGCAGTGTGTACAAGGGTTTTCTTTCGGACGATATCGAGCATCTTGAGCGCACCTACCCGAATTTTGAACGCTTCGGGCAGATAGCCGAGGCTATGAAAGACCTTGACCTTGCCCCAAGCGACTCAGTCCCTGCCTGCTCCATGGTGAGGGAATTTATCGGCGGCAGCGGGTTTGAATATTGAGGCAGCGTCCGCACGTTATTGTGCGGACGCTTTTTTACGTTCATAATTCCGAAATAATTACAGTTAATATAGAAAAAGTACAAAAAATCGTACCGATAACTTTTACAAAATTTACTTTAATATTTTTACATTGCAAGCGTTCCGCTTTCATTTTCGAGAAGTATCATTATCTGTTCTTCGATACCCGTCTGCGCGTTGATATAGACGAGAACGTTTCTGCCCTCCTCCGAGCGGCACTTAAATTCATAGCAGTAAAGTTCCTTTCCGCCGTCAGACGGTATAACAGCTTTTGAGCTGTCAAGACATTCCAGATAGGGCGAGAGTTTCTTTTTACATTCGGGCATGGAGATCACGTCGTCGGGGAACTTGCGCTGTTTGTGATTGACAAGGTAGCCTGCGGCTTCAAAGCCGAGAATTTCTCCGTCGTCCATTGCGACCGACGCTTTGATAAGATCGGTGTAGCAGGTCACGCCGTCGATACTGTAGGCGAAATTTACCGTCACGACATTGCCGACGCGTTCGTAATAGGTCATTTTCATATTGTGATATCCCGCGTTGTCTACAAAATCGACCGCAAGCTGTGCAGCTTCTTTGACTTCGAGCGAAGCCGAATTGGGCTTGCGCGATTTAAGAAAATATGAAACATACCCGCCGTTCTTGGTAACGGCACAGGCTACTGTGCCGTCTTTGTCGGAAAATATCCAAGAGGGCATATCGCCGTCTGCGTCTGTGACCTGACTAAGGTCATTAGATGAAATATTTAACATCATGGAGGCGCGTTCAAGCGCCTTATTTTTGCTTACTTTCGGCTCATTTTTAAGCATCAGCGGATCTTTTTGCATAAGATGATCGGAAAAAGGTCCGTCATAAATAAGCGTGGGATATGATTCAAAGCCCTGCTCAAATTCTGTGAAGCCTTCGGTCACGGAAGGCGTATCGCCTTCATTTTTATTATTATTTGAAACTGACGAAATATCTCTTTCGCCGCTCGATACGGATTCTTCGAGCGACCACATCTGCTTTGCAAGCTTGTCGGAAAATTCGTGGAGCGTTTTCAGATCCTTATATTCCTGCTCGGAAAGTTCCTCGCCGCGCTCGGACTTTTTGGCAAGTGACCGCGCGTAATTTCCCACCTGCGACAAAAATTTGTATGTGTTTTCGAGCGACAGCTCCTGCATGGGCAGCTGTAACATTGCGGCTTTAGCCGCTGCGGCTTCGTTGAAAAGTTTGTCGGCAAGTGCAGCCTGCTGCTGCGCTGTTCCCGCGTACAGCTGTTTTTCGAGCGTGTTGTTTATATTGTCAGCCGCCGCAGAGAGATCTTCGAGTGCGCGGACATAGTTGTTCCTTATCGTAAGATCCTTCGATCTGTTTTCCCTCATCAGCATGAGATCCCTTATCAGCAGTACCGCTATCGCGGCGACACCCAAAGAGATAAGTCTTATCAAGCCTCTTCTCGTTAGTTTCATATTTTTCCATTACCTCCGTTTTTAACTGTACAAAAATATTCTCGAATGAATATGAGTACATCAAGCATTTCTTAAAAACTATTTTTTCCGTTTTTTTCGATACTATTCCGCATGAGGATCAAAATAATTTATTTCACAATTTAAATTTTTATTTGCGTGAAAACAGAGGAGGATTTTATTTTAACAGCCGTTTTTGTCCGATAATTAAGACTTTTTTGTTTCCTCTCCCCCCGCCTGCGGCGGGGGGAGGAAGCAACTAAAATTGTTTATTTTACATTCGGCGCAGTAATGCCAAGAAAAATTTGCATTTTTCCTTCAAATATGTTATAATTATTATAATCGACATTTTTTGAAAGGGATATTCCGATGATATATTTTGATAATGCCGCTACCACCGCGCCTTGCGCTGCGGCGGTAAAGGCTGCTGAGAGTATGTTTGAAAATTATGGCAATCCGTCGTCGCTCCACCGGCTCGGGCTGACCGCCTCGCAGGCGGTCTCTTCCGCGCGTAAGATCGTCGCACGCTCGATAGCTGCCGATGAGAGCGAGATATTTTTTACTTCGGGCGCGACCGAATCGAACAATACCGCTATTTTCGGGGCTGCCAAAAGTATTGGCAGGCATAAGAAAAAGATAGTTACTTCGGCGGTCGAACACCCCTCCGCCGCAAAATGCTGCGATCTGCTTGCCGATAACGGCTTTGAGGTCGTGCGTATACCGCCGGCGGAGGATATGGCGCGGCAGTTTATCTCTGCGGTCGATAACGATACCTGCCTTTGCGTTTGTATGCTTTGCAATAACGAAACGGGCGCGTTTTTGCCCGTCAGCGATATTTTCCGCGCCGTAAAGAAAAAATACCCGCGTGTGCATACCCACTGTGACGCCGTGCAGGCTTATCTGAAAATTCCGCTCCGCGCCGACAGACTGTTCGCTGATACTATTTCGCTCAGCGGTCATAAGGTCCATGCCCTGAAGGGCATCGGCGTGCTTTACGCCAAAAAGGGCGTGCATATCCCCCCGCTGCTTTACGGCGGCGGTCAGGAAAAGGGTATGCGTTCGGGAACGGAGAGCGTTCCGCTCATAGCGGCTATGGGCGCGGCGGTCGAGCAGCTTTGTACGGATATAGACGACAGGTATAGGCGGGTCGGCGGGTTGAGCGAACATCTGCGCAGCCGCTGTCTTGCCGAGGGGATAACGCTCAATTCGCCTGACGGCGCTTCGCCGTATGTCAACAGTATCGCGCTTGCGGGTTACCGCTCCGAGGTGCTGCTGCATTTTCTGGAAAGCAGGGAAATTTTTGTTTCGAGCGGTTCGGCTTGCTCAAAGGGTAAAAAAAGCGGAGTGCTTGCACAGTTCGGCGTACCCGATACGCTTGCCGATTCCACGCTCAGGATAAGCTTTTGCGCGGACAATACCATAACCGAGATAGACGAATTTATCGACGCGCTGAAAGCTGCCAAGCAGGAACTGCTCTCGGCGGCAAAGTGACCCGCTCAAGAAACTAATGTTTTATACTATTATAAATATATAGGCAAATTTCGACAAAAAAACAGGAAGGAAATATAAGCTGATGAAAGAAATGATATTATGCAAATTCGGCGAGATCGCGCTGAAAGGACTGAACAAATCCACGTTTGAGAGTATGCTTGTAAAAAATGTCAAAAGACGTATCAAAGATCTCGGCAAATTCGAGATCTCCCGCGCGCAGTCTACGCTTTATGTCACCCCGCTTGATGACAGCGCCGATATTGACGAAGCGCTTGAAAGGCTCAAACGGGTCTTTGGCATAGTGAAACTTTACAAGGCGCTTGAAACGGATAAATCAATGGAGCAGATAATTTCCCAGTCTATGGATTATCTGAGCAGTGCGCTTGACGGCGCGGAGACCTTTAAGGTGACGGCAAAGCGTGCGGATAAAAGTTTCCCGCTTAAATCGCCCGAGATCTGCGCCCGGCTCGGCGAGAAGATCCTCGAAGCGTTCCCTCATCTTTCGGTAGATGTCCACGAGCCTGACGTGACGGTCAGCGTTGAGATACGCGAAAAAAACGCATTTGTAAACGCAATGAAGTTCGAGGGCGCGGGCGGACTGCCCGTCGGTACGGGCGGCAGGGCGATACTGCTGCTTTCGGGCGGCATAGATTCCCCCGTTGCGGGATACATGATGGCAAAAAGGGGAGTGCATATTCAGGCGGTGCATTTTGAAGCCCCGCCTTACACCTCCGAACGCGCAAGGCTGAAGGTGGAAAAGCTTGCGGAAAAAATTTCCCTCTACTGCGGCGATGTTTATTTTTACTGCGTACCCTTCACCAAGATCCAGGTCGCGATAAAGGACAATTGCCCCGAAGAGCTTTTCACCATAATCATGCGCAGGATAATGATGGAGATCGCGCAGCGGATAGCGCAGCAGCAGCGCTGTCAGGCGATAGTGACGGGAGAAAGTCTCGGACAGGTCGCGAGCCAGACTATGAGCGCCATAGCCTGCACCGACGCGGCGTGCCGTATCCCCGTACTTCGTCCGTGTATCGGACTTGACAAATCGGAGATAGTCAAAATTGCGGCGCATATCGACACGTTTGACACGTCAGTCCTGCCCTATGAGGACTGCTGCACGGTGTTTACGCCCAAGCACCCCAAGACGCGCCCAACCGTTGCCGAAGTGGAAGCCGCGCAGAGCGGTTTTGACTTCGAGCCGCTGATAAAAGAAGCTGTGGAAAACATCACGGGAAGAATGATACGCTGCGGCGAAAGCACTGTAAATCTGTAACACTTGACAGAGCCGGTTTTGCCGTATTTTGGCATGATTGATATTTGTACAATTTTAAATGTAAAATTTTGTAAAAATACACCTCTGTAAAGTGATAATTCTTGTCAGTCAGCGAAATTTTCTTTAGAAAATTTAAATGTAACAAAAAATGTACAGTTAAAAAGGTTACACAAAAATTAAATCGGTATCATTTTGTAACATTTTTGTCCTAAAAAACGGACAGGAACGCCTGAAAATAATATGTCGAAATTGCGAAAATATTGTAAAAATGCGGTTTTCGGCGCACTCGGCATTACAGCACCGAAATGTAACTAAGCTGCTGTCAGACCTGAGCGCCGACATAACTGTTTAGTTAAAATATTTTTCTAAATTCACATATTCACCGATTTAGTGTCGAATTTCATGTGCAATATGCTCAATAAAGAGGGGGACAAATTTATGTATTTTCACGAAGATAACAAATCGGTTACAGAAAGTATTGACAGCTTGGCGGTCAATGTTGTAAAATATATGACAGAACACGGACTAACTCTGTCGGCGGCTGAAAGCTGCACGGGCGGACTGCTCGCGGCGGCTGTCACCTCCGTATCGGGCGCGTCGGCAATATTCAAGGGCAGCGCGGTAACATACACCGAAGAGGTGAAAATGAAGCTGCTCGGAGTTTCGCCCCAAACGCTTGAACGGTACACGGTCTATTCAAAGCAGACAGCCGATGAGATGAGCCGCGGCGCAAAAGAGCTGTTTGACAGCGATGCGGCAGTCGGGATAACCGGCATAGCCGGTCCGGGCGGAGCAGTTGACGGCAAGCCGGTCGGAACGGTATACATTTCGGCGGTCGGTCCTCAAGGGAGCATAAGCGAAGAATTTCACTTCGAGGGCGGCAGGCAAGAAGTTCGGCTCTGCGCGGTAAGGGAAGCTTTGAAGCTTGCCCTGCGGGCCGCAGGAAATTAAAGAAGGGGGTCGCTGAAAATGTCAATGACAAACGAAACGCTCAACATCAACAAAGAAGCCGACAGCACCAACTTCTTTGTGAGATTTTTAAAATACTTCATACCGTGGAAGGGCGACCATGCTTCCGAAGTCGTAAGAAAGATAATCTTTGTCGGTTCGATAGCGCTGTTTTGCAGTTCACTCAACCAGATAACGGATTTTCTTGAAACGGACGAAGAGGTCGTTGAGTACACCAAGCAGATACAGGCTCTCGAACCTGATTTCGGCGACAGCGACAAGGTAAGCTATAACAGCGTTAAAGCGGATAAGACGGAAAATTATCAGCCCGAAGCCGAAGAACGCAAGGTGCAGGACTGGGCAAAAAAGCTGCTAAAGCGCAACAAAGAGGTAGTCGGCTGGATAAAGATACCCGGGTTTGTAAATTCTGACGGCGAGGAATATATCAATTTTCCCGTGCTGCAGCATGACGACAACGAATATTATCTTCACTATAACATGGATAACGAGCTTTACGAATCGGGCAGCATATACGCCGATTATGTAGTGCCGATAGATGAAAACGGTCAGCCCGACAACATCACCATTTACGGACACCACATGAGAAAGCTCGGCACCTCCTTCACACATCTTGCCGAATATAAAAGCGGCGTGGATATGGTGAAAAAATACCCGATAATAGAGTTCAATACGATATATGAGAGCAATCAGGAATACGCTATCCTAAGCTGTTTTGTTTCCGCGATAGAGGATTCGCAGGACAACGGACATCTCTTCGATTATTGGCATTACTACAATTTTGACGACGGAGATTATAAGTTCGACAACTGGCTTGACAGCGTAAAGAAGGCTTCATGGTACTCCTGCGATATGCAGTGCGACCCCGATGATGATTATATAACCCTTTCGACCTGCTCAAATGAGGTCGCAAGAATGCGCTGGGTCATAGTTGCCAAGAAGCTTGACGAAGATGACGATAAGGACGCGATACTCGCTTCTTATAAAGAAAAAAAGGACAAGGACATATATTTCCCGCAGGTGTGGAGAAACGTCTGGGGAAATTCAAAGAAATATCTCGGCTGGAGTTATTGAGCCGCGGTTAGGCAGAGTCCTTTGAATATTTAAGATCTGCGGGAGATTCACTGCCTGCGGATTAATGGCAGCGTTCAACGCTGTCGGAAAGGTTATGTGATAAACAATGGATCAAAGACGATTTGAAGCAGACGTAAACGTGAACGCAAAAGACAGCGGATTTGTTGAGATATCCTTTGTAAAAAAAGCGGGAGCAGTTCTTGCGGCGGGGATAATCTCAATGCTTGCGGTCGGAGCAGTCGGCGTATATGCTCTTATGGGCAAAAGCGCAGCCGAACAGCAGAAGATCTCCGAGATCGTTTCGACAAAAAGCGTTGAAACTACCGCGTCGGTCATAGCGTCAGCCGAAGATCAGACATCAGCCGTTTCACAGCCTGTCGAGCAGACTGCTTCAAAGGCGGCTCAGACATGGAAAAAAGCGCGTATAGATGAATACGACCTTGTTATCGAAACGGTAAAGGCAACAGAGAAAAAGGTTCAGAAAAAGACTAAAAAACAGACGGAAGAACAGGTGGAAACCACCGCAGCGACCCAAGAAGTGAAGCAGGCAGAAGTTCTGCCTGTCGAAACGGAAGCCGCAGAAGATAAAAAACAGGCTGAGGAAGTAACTACCTGCGCGGTCAAGACAATGTATACGGACGGCAAGGTGAATATGCGTAAAGAGCCTTCGCTTGACGGCGAGCTTATCAAGGTGCTTGACGAAAATTCCGAAGTCACCGTTACGGGTTATACAAACGATTGGTACAGGATAAAGATAGACGGAGAAAGCGGATACAGCATGAAAAAGTATCTGACCGAAGCTGCTCCCGAACAGCCCGAACAGGCGGATACCGCTGCGGACACGGCGGTGATACCCTGCACGGACGCGGAATTTGAAATGCTTTGCTATGTGCTTCAGGGCGAAGTCGGTGACTGCTCGGAGGACAGCAAGATCGCGGTGGCAAATGTAATAATCAACCGTGTCAAGTCAGACAGCTTTCCTAACAGCATAGAGGGCGTGCTCACGCAGCCCGACCAGTTTACCGCCATTTACGGATATTACGGCGGATATAACGTGCCTACCGAAAATACCCGCGAATGTGCAAGACGCGCTATTGCCGGAGAGGATAATTCAAACGGCGCGGTATATTATTACGCACCCAATTACTGCGGCGGATCGACAGCGGCATGGTTTGAATCGCTGACCTTCTGCACGGCGATAGACGGACAGAGATATTTTAAGTAAAAGACACACCAAACAGAGTTGAATAGAAAGTCAGGGCGAAGTCTATCCCGCCTTGACTTTTCGGCGTTTAAAAAAAGCGGTCGGCAGACCTGCCGTTACCGCTGTGAATGAGGAAAATTTTATGAAGGTGTTTTCAAAAAGAACAATGATACGGATAGGGTCATTCGCGCTCGGCACGGCTATCATAGCCGCAAACGGCTTTTTGCTGCTTACCCGCAAAGATCCCGATATTACATATGCCGACCCCGTACCGACCTCGAGCAGTCAGGCTGAAAGCGAACAGTCCGCGCCTGTACCCGTACCCAAGACTGACGCGGAAGCGCAGTCGGTCAGAACGCTTACGGCGGTAAAGCTGCCTAGCGGCGGCGATTACAAAAAAGCCGCGATAGACGATTATCGTATGCTTTTGAAGATAGACAAGAAAAAGACCGCAGCCGAAAAGGAAGCGGAGCGCAAATTTGACGCGGTGTATTCGCTTGACACTACACAGATATACGACCCGCAGCCCGAACCGCTGAATTTTACGGCGACAAGGAGCGTTGCCGACGAGTATTACACCGTAAACGATATAATATCGGGCAATACGGTGACAATGAACGCGCATGAACTGCTTTGTCAGGCGGTCTACAGCGAAATAGGCTCGGAATGGGACGAGGACGCGATAAAAGCGCAGACGGTAGCGGCGTATTCCTACCTGCGTTTTAACGATTCGATAAACCGTATCCCGACAGTGGGATTAAAGCAGAATTACCCGCAGAAGATAGAAAACTGCGTTTCAGCAGTCGAGGGACAAGCCGTTTACTATGACGGAAGCATAATAAATGCGGTGTATTCGGCTTCCACGGCGGGTTATTCGGTGGAGAGCGAACGTATCTGGGACGTTTATTATCCCTATCTGCGTGCGGTCGTGAGCGAATACGACAGCGAAGACCCCAACTACGGGCTTGAATACGTCTTTACGGCGGAAGAGGTAAAGAGCAAACTCGAAGAGGTTTGCGGCATAACTATGTCGGACGACATGAAAAACTGGTTCGTCATGGACGATATATACAGCGGAAGATATGTCGGCTACATAACCGTTGACGGTCAGTCAAGGATAACGGCGCGTACCATGCAGGAGACCTTCGGTCTGAAATCGCAGGCATTTACCGTTTCCATAGAGGACGGCAAGGTGACTTTCCACACGTTCGGCTGGGGTCACGGCGTGGGTATGTCGCAGTGGGGCGCGTGCTTCTATGCCAAATACGGCTATACCTACGACCAGATACTGCGCCATTATTATTTGAATACAACGCTTAAATTGTCGGACGAAAATAAAAAAGCGGTCGAGCGCGGCAAACAGCCTGTATACACACAGCCGACAGTACCCGACACCCCCGACAGTTCAGTGCCTGACAATGAACCTGCGGTCGGACCGCAGGAGCAGACCACGCCGCAGACGCCCGCACAGACCCTGCCGCAGGAGCAGATCCCGCAGACAGAGCCGACCGATACTTCTTCGGACGGCGGCAGTGAAACGGATACAGGCGCCGGCTATGACGGAGGCGCGGTAACGCCTGATGCTGACAGCAGTGCTTTGTAAAAAGCACGGATTTTTAAGCGCGGCTTACTAAGCGGGCGCATTTTAAAAGATCGTTTTAAGCTTGTTTAAAAAAAAGGAGTGCTTGATAAATGGCTTTTATTGATAAGCTTGGAGAAAAGATACAGTCGGGAGCGGCAGCGGTGACAAATTCCACCAAGCGCATGAGCGAAACTTCGCGCATAAACAGCGAGATCTCCTCGAATACGCAGGAGATAGAGAAGCTGATGAAGAAAATCGGAATGTGCGTAAAGGCAAGGCATCTCGATAAGATCGACGACCCCGAGGTCAAGGAGTACGCCGCCGCGATAGACTCGTTTATCGCGAGAAATGAGCAGCTTTCGGAGGAATTGAGGGCGGTCAAGGGACTGCGCAGATGTACAAATTGCGGCGCTGACCTTGCCCCGAATACCGTTTATTGTCCCGACTGCGGAACTAAAAATGACCCTGCGGCAGCCGCAAGACCTAATGTCAGACCGCAGCCTGTTCCTCAACCTGTACCGCAGCCCATGCCGCAGGTACAACCCGTTCCTCAGCCTGCATCTCAACCCGCACCGCAGACTATACTGAATGCCGCTTACGTTCAGTCCGATCCTGTTATACCCAAACAGCAGACGACCGCGTCAACAGCGCAGGACTTTTCGCAGTATGCTCCTTCAGCGGAACAAACAGGTCAAGCCGCTTCGTCAAGCAATACAGCTTGGCAGGGTACTGATACGTCGGCAGGTCAAGCAAATGACGTTGACAGCCCTGTTATCTCCGCTTATGCCGAAAAGCCTGCCGAGGTAAAAGCACACGAGCCGTTCCAAACGGCGGTATTCTGCATAAACTGCGGATATAAGGAAACGGGTGACGCGATATTCTGCTCGAACTGCGGAACAAAGCTTGAAAGATGATCTTACCAAGACCGTACCGCGCGTGCGGTCTGTTTTTTTGAAGTTAAAAAGAGGGGAGAAATACAATGTCGCTGCTTATAAAAGAACTGCTTAGAGATAAAAGGGTGATACTCGCTTCCGGTTCGCCGCGAAGAAAGGAACTTATGGGGCTTATCGCCGAAAATTTTGAGATAATGATACCGCGCGGAGAGGAAAAAGCCCCGCAGGGTACGCCCGCCGAGCAGATACCGCAATTGCTTGCCCGGCAAAAATGTGCCGAGATCGTCAGCGAATGCGCTCCCAACCTCAATACTGTCGTGATAGCCTGCGATACGCTCGTTATTTCGCCTGACGGCGAACCTATGGGCAAGCCTGCGGACGACCGCGGTGCGCTGGATATGCTCAGAACGCTCTGTGGGCGTCAGCATAAGGTGGTAAGCGGTGTGTGCGTGTATTTTGACGGCAAGTATCACGGCTTCTCACAAAGCACGTCAGTGCTGTTCAGGGACGCGTCGGATAACGAACTTGAAGCGTATGTCAAAAGCGGTGAGCCGCAGGGCAAAGCGGGCGCGTATGCCGTACAGGGACAGGGCGGACTGCTTGTCGAGCGCATAGAAGGGGATCATAACAACGTTATCGGTCTGCCTGCCGCACTGCTTGCGGTAAAACTTGCAAAGATGATCGGTGAACGTGATGAAGATTGAAAATTGGGTAAGACTGAGCATAGCGTTTAACGCTTCATGTTCGCGGATACATAAATATATCGACTTTGACAACGCCGAGCAGAGCCTTAACAAACTGTTAAGCAGTAATACTTTACAGGCAGAAAAATATGCGAGAGTATACAAAGCGGTGTCAAGCGAACAGCTTTACAGCGTATTTTCCGCCTGTCAAATGAATAATATAAACATAATCACGCCCGAAAGTTCGTCCTATCCGACCAAGCTGAGGGAGCTTGCCGACCCTCCCGCCGTGCTGTACGCCGTGGGCGATCTCTCGGTGACGGAGGAAAATAACTGCATTGCCGTGATAGGCGCAAGAAATTGCAGCGAGTACTCATTGGTAGCAGCCGACCGTTTTTCGTGGAGAATGGCAAAGGAAGGCATAACGATAATCAGCGGCATGGCAAAGGGCGCGGATCAGGCGGCGCATATCGGCGCACTCAACGCAAACGGCAAGACCGTTGCCCTGCTCGGCTGCGGACTGCTCTATGACTATCCGCGCGGCAGTATGAATATAAAGCGTGCGATCGCCGAAAACGGCGCGGTGGTTTCCGAATATCTGCCGGGCGCAGTGCCTGCCAAGTATTATTTCAAGCAGCGCAACAGGCTGATAACAGGGCTTTCAGACGGCGTGCTTGTCGTTCAGGCTGCTGAGAAAAGCGGGTCGCTCAACAGTGCGTATCATGCTATCGAGCAGGGCAGAGAGCTTTTCGTGCTGCCGCCGCATGACGTTTTCGACCCCGAATATTTCGGACAAGCCGCGCTGCTTGCGGACGGCGCGCGTCTTGCGCTTTCTCCGGAGGATATTATCGGGTATATGAAAAAGTAATACCAATATTATCCATGTCAAATTGCATAAAAATATCTCTCTGAAAATGTTTGATATGTAAAAAATACCGTGATTTAAAAAATGTTTATAAAAAAATCACAATATTTTTCAAAAAACACTTGAAAATACTTCCTTGATGTAGTATAATTGTAATAATGACTGCGGAATATAACTGCGGTCTGACTGAATATTTTTAGGAGGTACAATTGTATGTCAGTTAAAGTTGCAATCAATGGTTTCGGACGTATAGGTCGTCTTGCGTTCAGACAGATGTTCGGTGCGGAGGGCTATGAGATCGTAGCTATCAACGACCTTACCAAGCCTTCAATGCTTGCCGATCTTCTTAAATACGATACTGCTCAGGGCGGTTATTGCGGAAGAATAGGCGAAAATCTTCACACAGTTGAAGCTGATGATGAAGCAGGCACTATAACCGTTGACGGAACTACTCTCAGGATCTATGCACAGGCAAAGGCTGCCGAGCTTCCTTGGGGCGATCTCGGCGTTGACGTTGTTCTTGAATGTACAGGTTTCTATTGCTCAAAGGAAAAGAGCATGGCTCATATCGAAGCAGGCGCTAAGAAAGTCGTTATTTCCGCTCCCGCGGGAAATGACCTCAAGACCATCGTTTTCAGCGTAAACGAGAACACCCTTACCGCAGAGGATCAGATCATTTCGGCAGCTTCGTGCACCACAAACTGCCTCGCTCCCATGGCTAAGGCTCTTAACGATTATGCTCCCATCCAGAGCGGTATCATGAGCACTATCCATGCTTATACCGGCGACCAGATGATCCTTGACGGTCCTCACAGAAAGGGCGACCTCAGAAGAGCAAGAGCAGGCGCTGCAAACATAGTTCCTAACTCAACAGGCGCTGCAAAGGCTATCGGACTTGTTATCCCCGAACTGAACGGCAAGCTCATCGGTTCTGCACAGAGAGTTCCTGTTCCCACAGGTTCTACCACTATCCTTACCGCTGTTGTAAAGGGTGAGAACATCACCAAGGAAGGCATCAATGCCGCTATGAAGGCTGCTGCTTCCGAGTCCTTCGGCTACAACACCGATCCTATCGTTTCTTCTGACGTTATCGGCATGAGATACGGCTCACTCTTTGACGCTACCCAGACAATGGTTTGCCAGATCTCCGATCACTGCTATGAAGTACAGGTAGTTTCTTGGTATGACAACGAGAACAGCTACACCAGCCAGATGGTAAGGACCATCAAGTATTTCGCAGAGCTTGGCTGATATTTTGCATAATTATATATGGAAAAACCCCACGCCATGTGGGGTTTTTTTTATGTCAGAATACCGAGCGCATTTTTAAAAGCTATCTTCTCCCTCTCGCCGTCGGTAAGATCAAGCTTCATGAAGCCGTTTACAACGTCCTCCGGGTGCCAGAGCGGGAAATCCGTGCCGAAGAGTATCCTTTCAGCGCCGTAGGCGCGAATGTAGCCGACTATCTGCCGGCTGCTCAAAAAAGGCAGACAGCTCGATATGTCGAAAAGACACTGCGTGTCTTTAAGATACTCCTTAGCCGTGTCAAACAGCGACCAGCCGCCCAGATGAGCCGCAATAACTCGCAGGCGCGGAAATTCGTCAAGGATATGCCTTAGCCGCCGAGGGTGCGAATAGTCATGGCGCGGGTCGCCGCAGTGTATCAGTATCGGCAGCCTGTCGCCCAAAAAATCGTAAACGTCAAACAGCCGAGGGTCGTCTATATTGAACTGCTGAATGTCGGGGTGCAGCTTTATGCCCTTTAACCCGCTGTTTTCAATAAAATCAACTTCTTCAAGTATGTTGTCCGCCGCCGCGTGGAGCGCTCCGAAGCCGTAAAATTCGCTGTGCTGCTCCGTCTGACTGATGACAAACTCGTTGATATGCCTCAGCTGTTCGGGCTTGACGGCAACGGGCAGCAGTACGAACCGCGATATGCCCGCCTTTTTCCCCTCGTCAAGGAGCGACTCCGCCGTACCCGTAAGGTCGGTGCTTATGCCGTAAAAATCACAGGTGCTTTGGGTAGCCTTTTCGGCTATTTTCAGCGGGTATATATGAGTGTGAAAATCTATTATTTCCATTGTTTTATTCTCTGAATCTTTTGATATTTTTTTTGTTACAAATTATTTCGGGGAAGTTTAACGGTTTTGACGTGCCGAACGCAGTTCGGGGCGGCAAAATTGAGGTCGTTGACCTCAAAGTTAAACTTCAGTTTTTGTTGCACTTTTATAGTGCAACTAAAACCATTAATTGCACCTTATAGTGCGATTAAAACCCCTGTCCATAGTATGCATTATCCCCATGCTTCCGCAGATAATGCCGGTCAAGCAGTTCCTTTTGCATAACGCCGACATCTGGGGCAAGCATCATGGCATGGTAGTTCATGAACGCCGTTTCTTCAAGCACGACCGCATTGTGTACGGCTTCCGCCGCGCTGCCGCCCCAGCAGAACGGTCCGTGACTTCTGACAAGTACGGCGGGTATGGCGGCAGGGTCTTTGCCCGCAAAAGTTTCGATGATGACCTTGCCCGTTTCTTTTTCGTACTCGCCGTTTATCTCGGCGGCAGTCATGGCGCGGGTGCAGGGTATCTCGCCGTAAAAATAGTCCGCATGGGTAGTCCCCATGGGTATTATCGGTACGCCCGCCTGTGCAAAAGAGGTCGCCCAGCGGCTGTGCGTATGCACTATCCCGCCTATGCTTTCAAAAGCGCGGTAAAGCTCCAGATGCGTGGGCGTGTCGCTTGACGGGCGGTATTTTCCCTCGGCGACATTGCCTGTTTCAAGTTCAACGACTACCATATCGTCAGGCGAAAGCTGAGCATATTCAACGCCTGACGGCTTTATCACCACCATGCCGCTTTCCCTGTCGACTGCGGAAACATTGCCCCATGTAAAGGTGACAAGACCGTATTCGGGCAGCTGCATATTGGCTTTATAGACCTGCTGCTTCAATTGTTCAAGCATTTTTTTACACCTCTTATATTTCTGCTTTGGCGGCGGCGGCTTGAGCACCAAGTCCCGCCTTCCACCGTTTTAAGAACTCGGCAAAGTTTTGCCTACCGTTTTTATCGGGGTAAAGTGTTGTCGGCTGTGCCGCCGCGAAAACGTCCTGTGACAGGAAATCGGCAAGCGATCTTGAACCGCCGAGGACTGAATAAGCCGCCAGCAGCGCCATGCCCCATGCGCCGCCCTCGCCTGCGGTATCCATTACGGAAACAGGCGTGCCGAGAGCATCCGCGAGATATTGCTGTGCAACTCCCTTTACTTTAAAAAGTCCGCCGTGCGCGGTAAATATGTCCGCAGACACATTTTCCTTTTCAAAAAGTATTTCCATGCCGACCGTTAAAGGACTTATCGCGGCGTAAAGCTGCGCTTTGAAAAATTGTGCGAGCGTAAAGCCCCCGTCCGACCTGCGAAAATACATAGGTCTGCCCTCTTCGGCGTCAACGACAGGTTCGCCGCTCAAAAAGTTATAAGCCAGCACGCCGCCGCAGTCCGCCGAATTGAGAGAATTTTTGTAGAGCAGTTGATAAAGCGTGCTTTTGTCCGTATCCATTCCCGCAAGTTCCGCAAATTCTCCGAAAAGTTTTACCCAAGCGTCCAGTTCAGAGCAGCAGCTGTTGCAGTGTACCATAGCTGCGGGTGAGCCGTCAGGCGCGGCAACTATATCTATTTGGGGATAGTACCCGTTCAAAGGTCTTTGCAGTACGAGCATTGAGAATATCGAAGTGCCTGCCGAGATATTTCCCGTTGCGGGTCTGACGCTGTTCGTGGCGGTCATTCCCGTGCCTGCGTCGCCCTCGGGAGGACAAAGCGGTATGCCCGCTTTGAGACAGCCGCTCGGGTCGAGCAGCCTTGCGCCCTCCTCGGTCAGCCTGCCCGCCTCCGCGCCCGCGGGAAGTATCTGCGGGAGCAGATCTTCGACACTGAAAGCGCAGCCGCGCTTTTTCATAAGCCCGTCAAATTTTTCGATCATTGTTTTATCATAGCGGCATTCGCCGCCGTGACCGTTTATCGGGAATATACCCGACGCTTCGCCCGCGCCGACAACTGCCTTGCCTGTCAGGCGTTTGTGTATATATCCCGCAAGGGTATTGATACTGCTGATATGAGCGATATGCGGTTCGCCGTTTAATATCGCCTGATACAGGTGCGCTATGCTCCACCTTTGCGGTATGTTGAACCCGAACAGTTCACTAAGCTGCGAAGCGGCTTGCGCGGTAGTGGTATTGCGCCAAGTCCTGAACGGCACGAGCAGTTTTCCGTCCTTGTCAAACGGCATATATCCGTGCATCATTCCCGAAATGCCCATTGCCGCAAGCTGCGTAAGCGTTTCTCCGTATTTTTCGCGGACATTTTTGGCAAGATCGGCATAGCATTTTTGCAGTCCGTCTGTAATATCCTGCTGTGAATATGTCCAATAGCCGTCCTCAAAGCGGTTTTCCCATTCGGCTGAACCTTCCGCGACCGGCTTGAAGTTTTCGTCAATAAGCGAAGCCTTTATCCTTGTCGATCCAAATTCGATGCCGAGGAACGCCCTGCCGTTTCTGATAGTATCTTTTGCCGTCATAACTTTATCGCTCCCTTTTTATAACAGTGAAATGAGATAAGCTGATAATAATGAGATAAAGAAGAATAATGCGAGTGCTATAGCGGCAAGTATCATTATAGCTTTGGCAAAATTCTTCACCGATTCGTCATCACTGGCGCAAGCCGTTATGATAAGCCCCGCAACGGGAAGCGATATGCACAGGAGTATCCAGCCTATCCAGCCGAGTATAGACGTGACCTGAGACTGCGGCGCGTAAGGATTAACAAACGGCTGACCGTAAGGCTGTCCGTAAGGCTGACCATACGGCTGCTGATAATTCTGATAGGACTGAGAAAACTGCTGAGGGGGCGGGGTATATTCGCCCCGCGCCTGCTCCTGAAAGTTCTGATCGCCGAATGATACCGACTGATCTGCGCCGCAGTTAAGGCAGAATTTCGCGTCATCGCTGAGCATTTCCGCGCCGCAATTTTTACAAAACTTTGCCATAATAGTATCTTCCTTTCACATCACAATAAACATCTGCACCTTCGGTGCAGTTTCTCCGTATAATTATTATACAATATTTTTTTCACAAATGCAATAGTTTTATAATTTTATGATAAAATTATCTCAGCTTAGTCCGCCGCAGGTTGCGGAACAAAAACAATATACACCTGCTCTCAAAAATCTATTGATTTTTCATTTATGTTATGATATAATAGTATAAAAGTGAGGTGTAGCTAAATGCTTGGAATTATTGCCGAGGGCGGCGCGAGCCGTACCGTTTATACCGCGGGCGTGCTTGACGCACTGCTCGAACTTGGCGTTGTCGCGGATAATTTTTACGGAGTTTCGGCGGGTATCGCGTTCGGCGTGTCCTATTGCTCGCTCCAAAAGGGCAGAAATCTTTCGCTTATAAGGGATTTTATGTGTAAAAAAAGCTATTCGGGTATGCACCATCTGTTCAGACCGTCAAACCGCAGTTATTATAATCTCGATCATGTTTATCATGATGTGCCGTGTGAACTGCTGCCCTTTGATTTTGAAGCGTTTGCCGAGTTTAGGGGAAAGTGTGTCGCGGTAATGACCGAACTGGAAACGGGCAAGCCGTTTTATCCCGATATACCAAGGGACGATAAGTATTTTATGCACCTGCGGGCAAGCTGCGCTCTGCCGCTGCTTTTTCCTCCGATAGAGATCGACGGCGTAAAATATATGGACGGCGGTATATCCGATTCTATCCCGTTCAAAAAGGCTATGGAAGACGGCTGCGATAAGATAATAGTTATTTTAACGCGCGAAAAAGGATATATAAAAGGTGATGAACCTACCAAAAAGCTTGTTACGAAAGCGTTTAAAAAATATCCCGAATTTTGCGCTGAATTTGAAAAACGCGCCGAGCGTTATAATGAACAGACGGCTGAATTGGAAGAACTTAGAAAACGCGGTAAAGCGTTTGTGTTTTATCCTAAAAAGGAACTGCTCGTAAACAGGACGGAAAATGACGAGAAAAGGCTCGAACGCCTTTACGATCACGGATATGCGCACGCTATTTGGGCGAAAGAACAGCTTAGAGCGTATCTTGCAAAATGAATTATTTTCGGCGAAAGGGACGAAGCTTATGACTATAAACAAAAAAGCGGGAGCAGGGGCGGCTGCGGCTGCGGCGGGTCTTTGCGGAGCGTATCTTATAAAGCATAAGAACGATCTGCATTTTTATCATTACGAAATACCGAGCGTAAGGCTGCCCGAGGAATTTGACGGCTTTAAAATACTTCATCTTTCGGATCTTCATTCAAAGAATTACGGTGAAGAAGGGGAGATACTGGCGTCAGCCTGTGCGGATTTTGAGCCTGATATAATAGTTTTTACGGGCGATCTTTACAGCCGAAGTTCAAACCTTTTTTCCATAAAGCGGGCTTTGCCGCTTATGAAGGCTCTGCGCCGCACCGCGCCCGTTTATTACGTCTGGGGCAATCATGAGACCGATATACCCGAAAAAGCGCGGTATATGGACAGCCTGCTCGTGCAGGAGGGTATCAAGGTACTGCACAGCCAAAAGACCGAGATATATGTCGGCTGTGCGCATATAAACCTTTACGGTCTGGATATAGATATGCGCTATTACAGAAATGCCGACGGCGGCTATTCACAGCTGCCCGCCGTGAACGAAAAATATGTCCGTTATCAGCTCGGCGAATGTGACCGCAAGGATTATAATATACTGCTTGCGCATAATCCAATGCCGTTTATGCAGTATGCCGAATGGGGCGCGGATCTTACGCTGTCGGGACACTGCCACGGCGGCATAATAAGACTTCCCGGAGAGATAGGTCTGTTTTCGCCCGAAAGAACGCTTTTTCCCAAATACACAAAGGGACTTTACCGCTGCCGCACCGAATACGGCGATCATATAATGGAAGTTTCGGCGGGACTCGGCAAATTCAGGCTGAACAATCCCGAAATGGTCTCGCTGTGCATTCTGAGAAAAAAAGCATAATTTTTTGAACGGAGAGTTGCAACTGAAATGAATAATGATAAGTGTCAGCTTAAAGCAAGGCTCGAAGCCTATTTTGACGAGCATTTTGATGAGATCATAAACGATCTTTCGCAGATAATGTCGATAGATTCTTCGCTCGGCAGTCCGCTTGACGGCAAGCCGTTCGGGGAAGGCTCGGCAAGGGCGCTCGAATGGGGCGCGGCACAGGGCAAAAGCCTTGGGCTAAGTGTGAAAAATTTTGATAATTACGCCGTTTCACTGACATACGGCGATACGCCCGTACTCGGCATATTGAGCCACCTTGATACCGTTCCCGTAAAGCGTTCGGACAATTCGGACGAATGGATAGGCTGGAAGCATGAGCCGTTTGCCTGCACGGTGGAGGACGGAGTTATCTACGGCAGGGGAGCGATAGACGATAAAGGACCGTCAGCGGCGGTGCTTTGGGCGGTCAGAGCGCTGTTTGAACTCGGAGAAAAGCCCCAAAAGGGCTTTCGCATAATATTCGGCGGCAACGAGGAGGGCGGCTGTGAGGATATAGCCTATTACGAAAAGCTGGAGGCTTTTCCGCCCATGCTGTTTACCCCCGACGGGTCTTTTCCCGTGCTCAACTGCGAAAAGGGCATGGTACATATAACTTTCAGCGCACCCTATGAAAACGGCGGATATTTCCCGATAAGGTGCGGAGATGTCATAAACGCCGTTCCCGAACTTTGCAAGGCAATAAACGCCGCTGACGGCAGTGAAGAGATATTTGAGGGAAAGGCGTCCCACGGTTCGCGTCCCGAAAACGGCGATAACGCGCTGACAAAATTTCTCGATAAAGCCGCCAAAGCGCCCGGCGCTCACCCGCTGATAAAAGCCCTGAACAGGCTTTTCCCGCACGGCGAATTTGACGGAGCAAGCTGCGGATTTGGTTTTAGCGATGAAATATCGGGAAAAATGACCTGTGCGCTGACCATGCTCAACACCGCCGAGGGAAGGCTGTGCGGCGGCGCGGACATACGCTTCCCCATAGACCGCACCTATGAGGAAATAAGCGGTATCATCACCGATAAGCTGGAACAAGCGGGATTTTTCGTTGACGAGTGCAGCGGTATGCAGCCGCATTACGTTCCCGCCGACAGCGAGCTTGTACGCACTTTGCTTGACGTATACGAACTTGCGACAGGTAAGAAGGGCGAGCCGATAGCCGAGGGCGGCATAACCTATGTACACAATACCGAAGGCGGCGTTGCTTTCGGCGCGGAATTTCCGTGGGAGAACAATAATATGCACGGCGCGGAGGAGCATATATCGGTGCAGACGTTAAAGCTGAACATGGTAATGTATGCTCTTGCCATAGCTGAACTGTGCGGCTGAAAAACTGTATAATTGAAAGGATAAAAAATGTATCACGGATATATAGACGTACCGACGTTTGCGTATTTTAATTTTGGGAATATCTGGACGGGCAGTCTGCTGACCGATTATAATTACAGGATATTGCCGCTGAAAAAAGAAGATCCCCCCGTGCTTATGGCAGAGATCTGGCACGGAAGGAAAAATCGGACGCTTGTCGCTGACGAAGATGTTGAATTTTTCACGCAGGAGTTTTCCGCCGAAGGGTATGAAAAACTCTTAGCCGAACTTAACAAAAGAATATCCGAATATAAGCAGTCGCTCGGATATTGAGCGTTCACCACTCTATCTGCTCGACAGGCATGGGCGAATCGTTGCATTCGACCGAGCTTATCTTTCCGCTTTTTACGCGGACAACCCTGTCAGCCATATCGCAGAGCGCGGAGTTGTGCGTTACTATGACAACGGTCATGCCGTTTTGCGTACTCATATCCTGAAGCAGTTTGAGTATCGCCTTGCCCGTTTCGTAATCGAGCGCACCTGTAGGCTCATCACAGAGCAGCAGCTTGGGATTTTTGGCGATAGCGCGCGCTATTGCAACGCGCTGCTGTTCACCGCCCGAAAGCTGCGCGGGGAAGTTATCCATTCTGTCTTTAAGTCCCACCTTTTCGAGCGCCTTGGCAGGATCCATGCAGTTTGTGCATATCTGCGAGGCAAGCTGAACATTTTCGAGCGCGGTAAGATTCGGGATAAGGTTATAGAACTGAAAGACAAAGCCTATATCGAAGCGGCGGTATTTTGCACGCTGTTTTTCCGTGTACTGCGAAATGTCGCTGCCGTCAAGATAAGCCCTGCCCGAAGTCATTTTATCCATTCCGCCGAGTATATTCAAAAGCGTAGTCTTGCCCGCGCCCGAAGCACCCACGATAACGCAGATCTCGCCTTTGTTTATGCCAAAGCTGACGCCGTCAAGCGCACGGATAGTGACTTCGCCCGCTTTGTATTCTCTTACTATATCTTCAAATTTGATATATTCGTCCATGTTTACCCTTCCTGTTACATTAAGCTTAGAGCCATGCTCTTTAGAATGATTATACATCATTTTCTTTATTTTGTCAATTAGAAGTTAAGAACGTGCCGATACAAAATGCTTTAAAAAAATTTGACAAAACCGAAGTTGTGTGGTATAATGTAAATATCGTTTTTAAAACGCTTAGTTTTAAAATAAGGAAAGGAAATGAAAAAGATGAAACTTTTGAGAAGATTTATAATGGCGGCTTTGTCGGCTGCGGTCGCCTGTACGGCGTTTACCTCCTGCCCCGACAAAAATCAGACTGCCCATGAAAAGGGCAGTTCGGAGGGTACGGCGGGTATTTCAACGGCTGAGTCGGCTGCGCCGACCGAAACGATAGATTCCAACACCGCCAAATTTACCATTGAAATAGGCGGCAAGGAAGCGGGCAGCTTTGTGATAACCCTTCGCCCCGATGTTGCGCCCATAACCTGCGAGAATTTCAAAGAATTGGTAAGCAGCGGCTTTTATGACGGACTTACCTTCCACAGAGTGGTGGATAACTTTATGGCGCAGGGCGGCGACCCCAACGGTGACGGAACGGGCGGCGCGGCAAAGGAAATAAAGGGCGAATTTGCTTCAAACGGCGTTGAAAACAACCTTTCGCATACGCGCGGAGTAGTTTCAATGGCTCGTTCAAGCGACCCTGACAGCGCGTCGTCACAGTTCTTTATCTGCTACACCGACTGCTCACCGCTTGACGGCGATTATGCCGCTTTCGGTGAAGTGACCGAGGGCATGGAGGTAGTGGACAGCTTCCTCGACGTGGAGCGCACGCTTAATTCTAACGGCGAAATGGCAGTACCTGTCGAGCCTATCGTTATCAAAAAGGCTGAGATGATAGAGGATAAATGATAATAAGAACGCAAAGCGGCGGTCGGAATGAACGGCTGCCGCTTTAAATTTGGGAGAGATGAAAAAATGGACATAGACCTGACAAAAGCCGAAAAAGCCGCATTTGCGATAAACCAAAGGCTTCATTCGCCGTATAGGGTATATCTTGCGGACAAACTCGGTTCTACCAATGATGAGCTTAAAAGGCTTGCCGACGAGGGTGCGCCGCACGGCACGGTGCTAATCGCGAGAGAGCAGACGGCAGGCAAGGGAAGAATGGGCAGGAACTTTTTTTCGCCCGAGAGCGGGCTTTATATGTCGCTGCTGATAAGACCCGACCAAGCCGCCGAAAACGCGCTGTTTTTCACGACCTCTACCGCGGTCGCGGTCTGCCGCGCAATTGAAAAAACGACCGCGCATACCGCGCTGATAAAATGGGTGAACGATATTTATATAAACGGCAAAAAGGTCTGCGGCATACTTGCCGAATCGAGCATAAG
>CANPYF010000018.1 GCA_947587925.1 uncultured Ruminococcus sp. | reverse complement strand
GCCAGCGCCGCAGCGATAGCCGCGGCTGACAGGATGCGCCTGCGCGCGCTCCTGCGTCCCTCCGTCCGGCCGCCTGTCCCGCTTCGCTGCGCGTAAGCCCGTATTCGTCAAACAGCTTTGCCGCCAGGCGGTCAAATTCGGTCTTTATGCCGTCTATCCTCTCGCTAAGTCTTCCGCTTTCGGCGGATAACCTCTCTCTGTGGTCGGCTTCAGTGCGCTGCTGTGTACGCAGTCCCTCCGCCTGTTCGTTCGCACTAAGCTGCGCTGCCTGTGCAGCTTTTATCTGCTCTTCAAGTTCTGCCGTCCTCTCCGCCGTACCGCTCACGCTCTGCTCGGCTGCGGTTATCTGTTCATTTCGGCTGACTATGCTTTTTTCACATTCTTCTATCTCTGCGGCTATCCTGCTCTCGCCGTTTTCGCCGCTGCTTATCTCCGCTTCCGTTCGGCTGATATCCGCAGCACAGGAATCTATGTCCTTTGCCGCTTCCGCCTGTGCTATTTTTAACTCGGAAAGCTTTGTCAGGCGTTCATCTCTGCGCTGTTCGCACCGCGTTACCTCCTGCTTGTGCATATCAAGCTGCTCTGCCGCCTGTGCAAGGCGTGCCGTTATATCGCTTATGCTCTGAGCCGCCTTGTCAGCGGTCTGCTGCGCCTGTTCCGTTTGTGTATACAACTCATTTATACTTTCTCTTATGCGCTCCTCGCCGCCGTCAAGCTGTGCGGCAAGTTCACGCGCTTTTTCAAGTTCAACGCTGCCGCGCAAAGCGGCTTCGTCCGTCTGCGACAGCTTTTCGCGCTCACCGTCAAGCTGTGCGGCAAGCTGTCTTTGCTCCGCGGCAAGCTTGGTCTGCTCCGCTTTGAGCTCGCTTGTCTGCGCCTGCAGCTTTTTTTCAGCCGCTTCAAGTTCCCTTATCTCGTTTTTACGGCTGAGCAGTCCCGTGCTTTTGGATAAACTGCCGCCCGTGTACGAGCCGTCCGCGCTGATTATCTGTCCGTCAAGGGTGACTATCCTGAAAGCGTACCTGTATTTTTTTGCAATAGCCGAAGCCGAATCAATATCTTCCGCCACGACCGTTCTGCCGAGCAAACGCTTTATCAGCGCCGAATACTGCGGCTGACATACCGCAAGTTCGCTTGCAAGCGCGATATAGCCGTCCTCGTCCTTCGGCGGGGCTTCAAGTTCCCTTCCTTTAACGGAAGTCAGCGGCAGGAAGGTAGCCCTGCCTTTATTTTCCTCTTTGAGCAGTCTTATGGCGCGTTTGGCGGCATTTTCGTCCGTCACCGCGATATTTTGCAGCGCACCGCCGAGAGCGGTCTCTATCGCCGCCGAGTACTGCGGCTTGGTGCTGATTATCTGCGCTACCGTTCCGCATATCCCCGACAGTCTGCCCTTTGCGCCCGCCGTGATTATATATTTTACGCTGAAGGCGAAGCCTTCCATAGCGTTGTCAAGGTCGTTCAGTATTCCCAGACGCTGGCGCGTTTCGCGCAGTTTAAGGTCAAGCTGTGTATAATCTTCGTTAAGCCGCTGCGCCTTTTTATTCCTCGAATCGAGCAGCCGTTCAAGTCCCGCCGCCTTGTTCTGCGACTCACCGCGCTGTTTTTCAAGCAGCTCAAGCTGCTTTTGAATATCCGCAGCCTTTTTAAGCTGCTCATCTCTCAATTTCCCCTGCTCCGAGCGCTGCGCTTCAAGAAGCTTCGCCCTCTCGCGTGCCGCCGCAGCCGTATTCTTTGCATTTTCAAGCGCAAACTCGGCGTGGGTACATTCCATTTTCAGTTCGTTTATCCTCTCGGATATTTCAGCCGCGTTATTTTCCGCCTCACGCACTTGCTTTTCAGCCGCTTCAACTCTTTGTTCACATTCGCCCGTCTGCGTCCGGATAAGCCGTCTGCGCTCTTCGAGTTTTTCCAGTTCTTTGCGCTGTTCGCTTAACATTTCAGACAGCCTTTTGCCGCCGTCCTTGGCAAGTTCGGCGTCCTCTTTGAGTTTTATTATCCTTTGCTTAAAATGTTCGATATCGTTTAACATAACGGCGATATCCGCCTGCGAACGCGAGTTTTCAAGTTCAATATCGTGTATCTGCTTTCTTATGTCCTCCGCCCTTTGCTGCTGCATGGCAGCCCTTGCAAAACCCTCGGAAATGCGCTGCTCCAGTTCGTCTATCTTTTTATCCGCGTCGGCATACTCTTCTTCCAGTACCCTCAGCCTTTGTTCGGACGTATCCTGCGCGTCAAGCAGTTCGCCCAGCCGCTGCGACCACAGAGCGATCTCCAGATCGCTTTTTTCGCTGTCAAGTTCCCTGAACTTTTTAGCCTTTTCGCACTGTTTTTTAAGCGGTTCTATCCGCGCTCCGAGTTCGCCTAAAATATCATTCAGCCTGCTGATATTATCCTCCGCTTTGAGCAGTTCGCGCTCGGTCTCTTCTTTTTTTACGCGGAATTTGGTTATACCCGCCGCTTCGTCAAATATCTGCCGTCTGTCAGCCGCCTTGTTTGAAACTATCTCGCCTATCCTGCCCTGACCGATTATGGAATAGCCGTCCTTTCCAAGACCTGTATCCATAAACAGCTCGTTTATATCTTTAAGCCTTACCTGACTCCCGTTTATCTGATATTCGCTGTCGCCGTTTCTGAAAAGCTTGCGCGAAACGCTCACCGTCTGCGCGTCGGTCTTCAATGCGCCGTCCGAATTGTCGATAGTCAGCGTCACCTGTGCATAGGAAGCCCGCTTGCGGTATGGAGTACCCGAAAAGATAACGTCCTCCATCGTTTCGCCGCGCAGGCTGCGCGAGGATTTCTCCCCCAGCACCCAGCGCATAGCGTCGGCTATATTGCTTTTTCCGCTGCCGTTAGGTCCGACTACCGCAGATATACCTTTTGTAAAGGTGAGTTTGGTGCTGTCGGGAAAGGATTTGAATCCGCACAGTTCAAGTGATCTCAAATACATTATATACGTCCTTGTTTATTTTAATATCATACTGCCCGATAGCGTTATCGGCAATTATCCTTAATCTTTTTCCGATACTGTTAAAATACTCTTTGTTCATGCTCTTATGCCCTGCCGCAAGGCTCACCGAGCGCGGCGAGACGCTTACGCTGACAAGATCGCCCGCAGGCGCGTTTTTTTCGATACATTCTGCAAAAAGTCTGCTTAAGCAAAGCTCTCTGAACGCGGGGTGATAAAATCCTCCGACAAGCGTGCTTTCGACAAGTTCCGAGGCGTGCAGCCCCACCTTTATCACCTTTATCCTGTTTTGGCTGAACTGTTTTAATGCTTCGCAGGTCAGCTCTATTGCCGTCACCATATCAAACGGCAGATATTCTCCGCTTTCAAAAAGTTCCGCAAGGCGCGTCCCTTTTAATATCACGGTCGGGTATATCCTCGCCGTATCGGGGTGAAGCTGTACGATTTTTTGTACAGTATACCGCTCGTCAGCGATATCGCTTTTATACAGCCCTATCATCATCTGCAAACCGAGTTCAAAGCCGTAATCTCTTATCAGCACACAGGCGTTTTCGACATCAGCCGCCGTATGCCCGCGCTCGTTAGCCGCAAGCACCTTATCGCTCATAGACTGCGCCCCGAGTTCTATCGCCGTCACGCCGTACCCTTTTAGCAGGTCAAGCACGTCATTATCAATGCAGTCGGGGCGCGTGGATATCCTTATCCCCTTGAACCCGCCGCCGCCCACAAACGGCGCAGCCGCGCTGAGCAGTTCGGTCATATACCCGCGGTCTATTGCCGTAAAACTGCCGCCGAAAAAGGCTATCTCGCTGTTTTTAGGCTCATCAAGTTCGCGCAAAGCCTGTTCACAGGCTTTTTTTACATCAGCCGCACGCGGTATGGCAGTCCTGCCCGTTATCGCGCGCTGGTCGCAGAATGAACAGCGGTGCGGACAGCCGATATGCGGCACGAACAGCGCGATATTCGCCCTGCTCATCTTAACTCTATCCCCATAAGGCGGAGCGCTTCACAGGCGGCGGCTTGTTCCGCAGCTTTTTTGGATCTGCCGCTGCCCTCGCCGATAACGCAGCCGTTTAACAGCACCTGAATCACAAAGCGTTTATCGTGATCGGGGCCGCTTTCGCTTTTAAGATAATATTCAGCCTTTTCCTCGGGATTGCGCTGTATCACTTCCTGAAGCAGCGTCTTGAAATCGTGAAAAGTCTTTGCGCCCGCAGGCGTGATATCCTCTGGGATAAACCCAAGCACATACTTTCTTGCCGCCTCCATTCCGCCGTCAAGGTATATGGCGGCTATCAGAGCTTCAAATGCGTCCGAAACTATCGAGGGGCGTTCCCTGCCGCCCGTCATCTCCTCACCCTTGCCGAGAAAGATATGCTCGCCCAGTTTAATTTTTTTGGAAAATTCAAACAGCGAACTTTCGCACACCAGCGAAGCGCGGAGCTTTGTCAGCTCGCCCTCGGGTATGTGGGTAAAATGCTTGAATATATGGTCGGACACCACGATAGACAGCACGGAATCGCCCAGAAATTCAAGGCGTTCATTGCTCCTGCGCGTCTTGCGGCTCTCGTTTGCGAATGAAGAATGCGACAGCGCTTCATACAGCAGATCTTCGTTTTTAAAACGATACCCGATAAGCTGCTGGAGATCCTCCATTATCTCTTTTTCGTTCATTTTAAGCTTCTTCCTTTTTCATTTCGGCAAGCGCGGCTGATATTTCGTTTATCACGCCCGTTTCGGTGAAAAGTTTCGCCTGCCTTACCGCGTTAAAGAACGCCTTGGCGTCCGAACTTCCGTGAGCCTTTATGACAGGCTTTGCCGTACCGAGCAGCGGTGCGCCGCCGTATTCACTGTAATCTACCTTTTTCTTAAAATCGTTTATGCCGTTCATTATCATCAGCGCGGCAAGCTTGCTCTTTACGCCGCTTTTGAGTATAGTTTTAAGTTCGCCAGAAAAGAATTTGCCCATTCCCTCATAAAGCTTTAGCATAACGTTGCCCGTAAAGCCGTCTGTTACCACCACGTCGGCGTCGCCGAGCGGTACTTGTCTTGCTTCGATATTTCCTATGAAATTTATCGGCGCACGGCTCAACTGTTCATACGTTTCCAGTTCAAGTTCTCTGCCCTTGGAGCGCTCTGCGCCTATGTTCACCAGTGCGGTCTTGGGCTTATCTATCTGCATTATCTTGTTCATATACGCCGAACCCATTACGGCAAACTGCGTCAGCATTTCGGGGCGGCAGTCGGCATTTGCGCCGCTGTCGAGCAGCATGACGGGGTCGCCCGCAGTCGGCAGTACGGTAGCAAGCGCGGGGCGCTTTATGCCCTTTATCCTGCGTACTATCATAGTCGCGCCGACCACCAGTGCGCCTGTCGAGCCTGCCGAAACGAACGCGTCACCCTCACCGTCGGCAAGCATTTTCAGACCGACTGCCATAGAGCAGTCTTTGCGGGTCTTTACCACTGCGGTGGGTTCTTCGCACACGTCTATCACCGTTTCGGCGTGGCGGATCTTGAGAGAGGAGATATCGAGCCTGTTGTCGGCAGCGCACTGCTTTATTTTTTCTTCATGTCCGACAAGTGTGACATCTATCCCGAACTCATTGTGCGCGTCCAGCGCGCCCTTTATGACCTCAAGCGGCGCGTTGTCCCCGCCGAATGCGTCCAAAACTATATTCATGCTGCTTTATCCTCCTTTTTATTTTTGAAATGTCTTATTATACAAGCGATAACGCAAACGACAGCCGCTATTGCCGTTACCGCAAAAAAGCTTTGAAAGCAGATAGGCAGAAGCGCATTGAATACCGTTACCGCAAGCACATATTTTTCCTGCATATCCGCAAAACTGTAGATCGCATATCCCAGATACGAACAGATAAACGACATTACATTGTGTATAACAAATCGGTACATCATCTGCTTCGGCGTATCCTTATGTCCGAAATACACATATTCCGAAATGACGAACAAAGCCGCAGCTCCAAGCAAAAACAGCGCAGACGTTTTAAAGTGCATACCGTTCATATCCAAACGGACTCCGCAGAGATTTGCATAGAATACCGCAAAAACGCTGACCGCTGCGGCGATGAGGGCGAATATCCATTGGACGCATTTTATTTTCACAGCCTCTGCGCCTCCTTTTTCATCGCTTCGATCCCGCGCAGCGCAAGCGCTTCATAACGCGCTTTTTTGTCTCTTATATGCTCTTCGAGCGGCGGCAGCAGTCCCATATTGCAGCCCATGGGCTGAAAATTATCGGGCGAAGCGTTCGCTATATACGCGCTCAAAGCACCTGTCATGCTTTCCTTAGGCAGTGTAAAATAGTCCCTGCCGGCAATGCGGCGAGCCGCATTTATCCCCGCGATAATACCGCTTGCCGCCGATTCGGTGTAGCCCTCAACGCCCGTTATCTGTCCTGCGAAAAATATTTCGGGACGTGTACGCATATTGAAATGCTCTGTCAGCAGTACGGGCGAATTGATATATGTGTTGCGGTGCATTACCCCATAGCGCAGAAATTCCGCGTTTTCCAGTCCGGGTATCAGTGAAAAGACGCGCTTTTGCTCGCCGAATTTCAGATTCGTCTGAAATCCCACAAGGTTGAACATAGTCCGCTGCGCGTTTTCTGCTCTAAGCTGTACCACCGCGTAAAAACGCTCTGACGTTTTCGGGTCGGTTATACCCACGGGCTTTAACGGTCCGTAACGCATGGTGTCCGCACCCCGTTTTGCCAGTACCTCTATCGGCATACAGCCTTCGTAAACCTTGAATCGCTCGCGCGATTCAACTAATCGCTTTTGCGATTCAACAAATCGACCGGTCGATTCAACTAATCGCTTTTGCGATCCAACCTCATCATCACGAATATCAAAATCATGCAAAGGCGCGGATTCCGCGTTTATCAGTTCGTTATAGAAACGCTCGTACTCGTCCTTTTTCATGGGACAGTTTATATAATCCGCGTCCCCGCGTCCGTAACGCGAAGCGTAGAACACCTTTTGCATATCAATGCTGTCGGCTGAAACTATCGGCGCGGCAGCGTCATGAAAATAAAGCTGTTCCTTGCCCGTCAGCCGCTTTATCGCTTCCGAGATCGCCTGCGAGGCGAGCGGCCCTGCCGCTATTATGACATTGCCCTGCGGGATATCTGCCGCTTCATCATTTATCACATCTATGAGCGGGTGCGACCTTATTTTTTCGGTAACAAGGTCGGAAAAGCGTTTTCTGTCAACGGCAAGCGCACCGCCTGCCGCCACCCGTGAAAGCTGAGCGCATTCGATAGTCAGCGAACCGAGCAGGCGCATTTCCTCTTTGAGCATACCCGCCGCAGAGCCTATTCGCTCGGCTTTGAGCGAATTTGAGCAGACCAGTTCGGCAAAGCCTTCATATTTATGAGCGGGCGAAAATTTTTTCGGCTTCATTTCATAAAGCCTGACTCGTATACCCGCCCGTGCAAGCGCCCACGCGGCTTCACAGCCCGCCAGTCCCGCGCCTATCACCGTTACACTGTTTTCCAATTTTCAGCCCTGCTCCTTTGCGTCACGCTTGTATCCGCAGCCTTCCTTGTGACAGACAAGTTCGCCGTTTTTGCCGCCCTTTCTGAACAGCGTTGAGCCGCAGTTGGGGCATTTGTCGGGCAGGGGGACGTCCCACGTCATGAATCTGCAATTGGGGTTATCCTCACAGCCGTAATATTTCTTGCCCTTTTTGGATTTTTTGAGCAGTACCCTTTTTCCGCAGTAAGGGCATATGCCGCCCGTTTCCGTCACTATCTTCTTTGTAAATGTACAGTCGGGAAAACCGCTGCACGCCATGAATTTTCCGTATCTGCCTATCTTTATGACCATAGGTTTTCCGCAGACGTCGCACACTTCGTTGGTCTGCTCGTCGGGTACTTTTACCCGCTTGCCGTCCATAGCCTTTTCCGCGCGGGTAAGTTCCTGTTCAAATTCATCATAAAATTCTTTGAGCGTATCCGTCCAGTGCATATCGCCGCTTTCGACCTTGTCCAAGTCGCTCTCCATATTCGCCGTAAACCGCAGATCGACTATCTTGTCAAAATGCTCGCTCACCAGCTTGTTGGTAACTTCTCCGAGAGAAGTCGGTCTGAGCTGCTTTCCGTCACGCTCGACATAACCCCTTGAAAGAATGGTCGTTATGGTCGGCACATAGGTAGAGGGTCTGCCTATGCCCGTTTCCTCAAATGCCTTTACGAGCGAAGCTTCCGTATACCTTGCGGGCGGCTGGGTAAAGTGCTGATTGCCCTTTACCTCCTCGGCGGTCAGCCTGTCGCCCTTTTTTATCGCCGAAAGGTCGTTCCTGCTCTCCGCGCCGTCCTCTTTTGTTTCCTCATAAAGCACGGTGAAACCGTCAAATTTTATCGAATAACCCGAAGCCTTGAATATACAGCCTGCCGCCGCTATGTCCGCGCTGACGGTGTTCATGACGCACTTGGACATCTGGCTTGCCATGAACCGCTCCCATATCAGCTTATACAGCTTGTACTGGTCGGCGGTCACGCCGCTTTCCTTTACCTGTTCGGGGGTAAGTTCCGGGTGAGTGGGGCGTATCGCTTCATGCGCGTCCTGCGCATTGCCCTTTGACTTGTATTTATTGGGCGTTTCGGGTATATACTCATCGCCGTATTTATTTCTGATAAACTCATAAGCCTGAGCGCGTGCTTCGTCCGAGATACGCTGGCTGTCCGTTCTCATATAGGTAATAAGTCCGACAGGACCCATGCCTTTTATGTCAACGCCCTCGTAAAGTTCCTGCGCCGTGGACATGGTACGCCTTGCCTGAAAAGACAGCCTTTTTGACGCTTCCTGCTGAAGCGTGGAGGTGGTAAAAGGCGCTGCGGGCGACTTCCTTCTTATGCTTTTTTTTACGCTTTCAACGGCGAATGCCGCGCCGTCAAGTCTTTTGAGTACAGCGTCCGCCTGCTCTTTATTTTCAAGCGTAAGCTTTTGTCCGTCAACGGTCTCGAGCGAAGCGCATATCGCTTCTCCGCCCGAGCTTGGCAGGAAACGCGCGTCTATCGACCAGTATTCCTTCGGGACAAAAGCGCGTATCTCCTCTTCTCGGTCGCAGATCATCTTGACCGCCACCGACTGCACTCTTCCTGCCGAAAGTCCGCGCCTTATTTTTCTCCATAAAAAGGGGGAAAGCTTGTAGCCGACCAGTCTGTCGAGTACCCTGCGTGCCTGCTGTGCGTCCACGAGGTTCATATTTATCCTGCGCGGATGTTCCATTCCCGCCTTTATTCCCGAAGCGGTAAGTTCCTTGAAGGTGACGCGGTTTTCAAGCTGCGGGTCAAGCCCGAGTATCTGCGCAAGGTGCCATGATATGGCTTCTCCCTCGCGGTCGGGGTCGCCCGCAAGATAAACATAGTCGCACTTTTTGGCTTTTTGTTTTATCTCCTTGATTATCGCTTCTTTATCCCTTATATTGATATAATGCGGTTCAAAATTATTTTCGATATCCACGCCGAGCCTTGACTTGGGCAGATCCCTGAGATGTCCCTTAGACGCTATGACCTCATAATCACCGCTTAAATACCGTTTTATCGTTTTTACCTTTGTGGGCGATTCCACTATAATAAGATTAGACAAATGATCTTCTCCTTTTTTGCTGCCTTTTGCCGCCGCTCAGGCTTTTATCAGAACTCAACAACGCGATAATACCCGAAATTCTCGGTCAGCAGTCCCGCGAACCTCAACCTTACCACCGAGTAAGCAACATCGTTTATTTTGAGGTCCAGTCTCAGGCATATCATGTTGATATTGATACCGGGTTCTTTTTTTATCAGTTGATAGACCGTCTTTGAAAGAGCGTCAAATTCCTCATACGTTTCCGCAAGCGTTTTTTCTCTTTCCGCTCCCTCTTCGGCATTGATATCCGCCTGTTCAGCCTTAGGCTCTTCCTGTTTGGTCTCAGTACCCGCCTGTTTGGTCTTAGTACCTTCCAATTCCTGTTTTTGGATATCTATAGCTTCTTTGAGCGTATTCTTGACATTTTCGCGTACCGCTTCGACCTCCGGGCTTATCACTTCTTTGTCTTTTGACTTCGCCCTGCTCTTTGCGGACGACTTGGTCTTTGCCTTGCCCGCAGGTGCGGCAGGCGCACTTGCTCCGGTCTGTATTTTAACGTCAGGCGTATCGGTCTCAGCCGCAGGCTTTTTCAAATCAGATGTTTTCAGAGCAGGTTTTGCCGCAGATCCTTCCGTATCGGATATTTCTTGCGAAATATCCGATGTGTCAGGTTCGTCAGTATTTCTCCGCGCGGCGGTCTGACCGCCCCGCTCAGCTTTGATGACATTGAAAAGATCGTCCGCGTCAAAATAAGGTACTGCGCCTTTTCTGATAAGGTCACGCTGACCGAAATAGCGCGGACTTGCAATATTCGCAGGCGGTACGACCAGTACCGGCTTGCCCATCTTGCGTGCGGTCTGTGCAATTTTAAGACCCTTGCTGTCCGCCGCACACTGAACGAATATCACCGCGTCAGCCAAACCGCACAGTATGCGGTTCCTTGCGGCAAATCTCACAGCGCCAAAATCATTTATCGACGTATACTCCGACAGCATGATCTCGCTGCTGCCGCACTTGCTTACCAGATCCGCCGCTTCTTTTTCGCAGAAAATACCTCTTCCGCTTATGCCGGTGTGAACAGCTCCGTGCGCGGACGCTGCCCGCGCCGCGGCAATGTCGATACCCCTTTCAAGACCCGTCACTATCATAACGCCCTCAGCTGCAAGCTGTTTGCAGATAAGATCGACTGCCTCCAGCGAATGGCTGTCGGGGTCTCTTGCGCCCGCTATTGCCACCGTATACTTGCTGTCAAGGCTGAGCGGGTCGCCGACTACAAAAAGCACAGGAGGAGGTTCGGGGAGTTCCTTTAATTTTTTCGGATACTCCTCATCATCAATATATATGACCGACACTCCGTTTGATTCACAAGTATCTATCAGCTTCTTTGAATCGCCAAGCGTTATCTCCCCGGCTTTAGCAGAAGCCGCGTCTGTAAGGTCGGTCTCCGTACCGTTTAAAACAGCCTCAACGCAGCTGCGGATGCTCGGATATTTTTTCCTCAGTTTCCATACCGCGCTGCTGCCTACGCCGCACACCTGTACCAGCCAGACCCAATAGATCCTTTTATCTCCGTATACCTTATCATTCATGACTTGCTCATCTCCCATAATAATATTGCCGCGGCTGCCGCCGCATTGAGCGACTCCGCTTTACCTTTCATTTTTATATTGATCTTCATATCGCAGATATCTGCGTCTTTAACGCTCAGACCCGCGCCTTCATTGCCTATCACGACCGCGCAGCCTGCTCCCAACCCCGCGGCGGTCACGTCCCGTGCGTCCTTATCGACAACGGCGGCGTATGTTTTTATCCCGCATGAGGACAGTATCTCCTGAACCTGTTCCATGCTTTGAGCATAAGCTGTCGGCAGCCTGAAAGCCGAACCCATTGCGCTCCTCAGCAGTTTTGGATTATAAAGTTCGCAGCAATCAACCAGCACTGCGCCGTCAATGCCGAGGGCATCTGCGGTGCGTATTACCGTACCGATATTTCCGGGGTCTCTCAGTCCGTCAAGTACCGCGTATCTCCCCAACGGTGAGAGCGTTTTGGCGTCGAGCCTGTCCTGCCAGAACTCCACCTCGGCGAATATCCCCTGCGGCGAAGCGGTATCGGCGATCTTCTGTGCAGCCCTTTCGCTTATCATCACAAATTTTCCCGACCTGTCATTTTCAAATAATTTCGGGTCGATATACCCGCTGTATTTTTCGGCAGCCTGCGGCGAAGCGAATACGGATACAACGTGCAGTCTGCCGTTTTTTTCCTCCTCGAGCGCTTCCGCGCAAAGCCTTGCCCCCTCGACAGCGGCAAGCGAGTATTTATCCCTTTGCTTTTTTGAAGCAAGCAGCCCCGCCAGCCTTTTTATGCGCGGGTTTGTTACGCTTTCGATAATTGTCATTGTTAGAACGCTCCGCTTTTAGATGTTAGAGGTCAGATGTTAGATGTTAGAAGTCAGATGTTAGAAGTTAGAAGTTAGAAGATGTTAGAAGTTAGAAGTTGGGAGATGATAGAAGTTTAAAATATAACACAAAACGCGCAGGCTTATTTAGGCTCGCGCGTCCTTGTCAAAATATCAAAGTGCCGCCTTTGCCTGCTGAGCAATAGCGCTGAATCCTGCGGGATCGCTGATAGCGATCTCAGAGAGCATTTTTCTGTTCAGTGCTATGCCGGCTTTTTTGCAGCCGTTCATAAATGTTGAATAATTCATTCCGTTGAGTTTTGCAGCAGCGGAAATTCTTGTTATCCAAAGTCTTCTGAAATCTCTTTTCTTCTGTCTTCTGCCGATATAAGCATACTGACCGGATTTCATCACCGCCTGCTTAGCCATTTTGAAATGCTTGCTTCTTGCGCCGAAATAGCCTTTGGCAAGCTTCAGCGTTTTATTTCTTCTCTTGCGAGTCATCATTGCGCCCTTGACACGAGCCATAATCAATTACCTCCTGTTGATCTATATTCCTTCTGAGCCAAACAGCCCGCGCCTTACTTGTAGGGTATAAGCGCCTTTACGTTCTTTAAATTGCTGTCATCAGCATAAGCCGCGCCGCGAAGTATCCTCTTGCGCTTGTGATCCTTTTGTGTAAGTCTGTGCCTTTTGTTGATGTGCTGGAACTTTACCTTGCCGCTGCCGGTAACGGAAAAGCGCTTTTTAGCACCCGAATGCGTCTTGATCTTCGGCATAATATTTATCCTCCTTAATATTTATTTACTTGTTCGGTTTCGGAGAAACGTACATAACATAGCTGCGTCCCTCCATTTTGGGCTGTTTATCAACAACTCCGACCTCGGCGATAGCATCAGCAAATTTGTTCAGAAGCTCTTCTCCGAACTGTGGGTGAGCCACCGTTCTTTTGCGGAAGCGCACCTCCACTTTGAGCCTGTCGCCGCCTTTAAGGAATTTTGTCGCCTGATTGACCTTTGTTTCAAAATCATGCGTGTCGATCATAGAGGACATCTTGATCTCTTTGACATCAATGGTCTTTCTGTTTTTTCTTGCTTCCTTTTCGCGCTTTGACTGTTCAAAGCAATACTTTCCGTAATTCATTATCTTGCAGACGGGCGGCTGAGAATCAGGCGCTATCTCCACAAGATCAAGGTCTTCGCTATAGGCGCGTTCGAGCGCGTCTTTAAGCTGCATTATACCCAGCTGTTCGCCGCTGCTGTCGATCACTCTGACCTCCTTGCGCCTTATATCCTCATTCACCTTATAGCCTTTGTTGTTAATAACAGTACACCTCCGTAACGATCAGATCAAAATAAAAACGGACGCAGAAAATCAAGATTTTCCGCGTCCGCACAATAAACATGATGATGACCGCACGGCATATTGCCGCGCTTCACAACGTACCGTTGCGCCATACCCCGACGGCGCATTGAGCGCCTCTGAACTGCCCCAAGATCGGCAGACGGGTACGTCTTTTGTCATAGGATCATATTACGGATCGACCCTTTCGCAACCAGATGTTAGAGGTCAGAACGCCGCACTATTACAAGTAATAGCGCTTGCTTTTCAAGAGGTAAGAGGTCTGAGCTTTGCTCAGACGGTAGACGTCTGAACTCCGTTCAGACCGTTGATCTCCTACTCCCATACCGATAAAGCACATAGCGACCTGCCAACACAGCACACGGCGCTTGAAGGTGAGAACGAAAAATCTGTCCTGCTTTGTTTCCATAATATTATACACCTTGCGGCGATATATGTCAATATCGCAATATGTAAATTTTTTGTAAACGGCATTCGCCGTCTGCCGCAAATCAACTGCGATCAGTTGCCCGACCGCTGTCTGCGGTACTTCTCCATAGGATCTTCGACCGTGTAATTGATCTTTAACGTGTCGAAAAGACCAAGATCGGGAGAAGGCGGAGCACCTGCGGGGTTGCCCATGTATTCTTCAAATCCGTAGGACTTGATAAACTTGACGGCGTTTGAATTCATAGCAAGGGTATTGAAAACGGTGGACAGCTCAGAGCCTATGCCGTATACCTCGATAATGAAGCGAACGGTGTTGAGGAAGATGGATACCGCGCTCTGCGTTACCGCTCTTACCTTGTTTACGCTCTCGTCATACATCTGCATTACCATCATTATGGCACGGCGGTTGTCGCGGGCGTCGGTGGTGGCGTCAAGGTAATTTTCAAGGTGGTGGATTATCCATCTTTCTACCTTTTTATTGGACGCGCTTATTACACGCGCTATTATCTTCTTGTCAAGTTCTTTCTGTCTCCTCATGATGTGATTGGAGAATACCTCACGGTTGGAGAAGCCTTCGCCGAGCCTTTCGACAGAATCCTGAAGTATCGGCTGCATTTCGGTGACGAGCCTTGTCATTTCGCGGCTGTACTGCATTGCTCCCGCGACTTCCGCAGTGAGTATATCAAGAAGCACTTCCAGTGCTTCGCCCTCGAGGGTCTGCGCCTGTGCCTTTGTTTCCGCGCTTGCCGCGCCTTTGAGTATCGTGTCGATATTCATGGTATCCTTTATTTCGTTATAGAATCTGTAGAAATCCTCAAAGTCAACGGCGATATTGTGATTCTGTATGTACTGCTCGACCAGTACGAGGTCAACGGGTATATCTCCGCGCTCGTAAAGGTTTATCATCTCCGAGAGATCCTCCCATGCACGCGAGGTAACGAAGTCGGGGGTAGCGTTGGGGTTGAGCTTTTTCTTTTCTATCATATCATCTTCGGGGTCAACGCCGTAGAAATTATCCGGGTGAAGGGTAAGATAGGATATTATAGAAGTATGCAGCTGCGCTTTGAGCGCAAATTCCTTCCAGCAGGTGAAATCGGCTACGCAGTCTACCTTTTTAAGACGGTCGAGGGTAGCGATATCGAACTCGGTAACGGCATGGTTATACTCGGGCGGGTTACCCGCGGTGGCAACTACCCAGCCTTCGGGTATCTGATGTTTGCCGAATATCTTATACTGCAAAAACTGGAGCATCATAGGAGCTATCGACTTGTCAACGCAGTTTATTTCGTCGAGGAAGAGCAGACCCTGTCTTATGCCAGTTTCTTCCATTGTCTCATAAATATCGGCGATAACTTCGCTCATGGTACTCTCGGAGACCTGTACGGTCTTGCCGATAAAGTTCTTTTCAACTATCATCGGCTGACCGATAGCGGATTCTCTTGTCTGGTGGGTCATTGCGTAAGAAACAAGGTTTATCTGGAGATCCTGTGCTATCTGGTCCATTATAGCGGTCTTTCCTATACCCGGAGGGCCCATAAGGAAAACAGGACGCTGACGTTCGAGCGGGATAAGATAGTCGCCGTATTCATCGGTAAGAAGATAGGAGCGTATTGCGTGTTCTATCTGTTCCTTTGCCTCTTTTATATTCATAAACTATACCTCCGTCATCTGTTTTGTTATGCGGCAGCTGAGCAGCATTTGCTGAGTAATAAATGTTAAGTAATAATTGTTACCGAACATTATTGTTAAACATTGCTTAACAAACCGCTTTTAGTTAATTATACTCTATTACTAAAATTTTGTCAACCACCGCCGAAAGCTTTGTAGGATTGTACAAACTTTCGGTACAAAATATGTTGATTATGCGAATAAATTATTTCGGAGAAAAAGCACCGCCCCCGCGGGCGCAGAAAAACTATTTTAAAAAGTATTGCAAAATCTATTGAAATGGTGTATAATATACTTTATGGATAGCATTAACGGCGCTTAAAGCACCGAAAAGCTGTAACAGATATTAAAGCGCGGCGGTATCGCGCTGACCGCGCCGAAGAAAGGAAGATCAGCTTATGCTCTTATGCTCAAAATGCAAAAAACGCCCCGCTGTCGTGTTCATCTCCCAAATGGGCAAAAATGATACCACAGGCGGCATAGGCAGAGGTCTGTGCATATCCTGCGCAATGGAAGAGGGTATCCCTCAGGTGCAGGAATATATGAAGCGCATGGGTCTTTCAGATGAGGATATAAAAGAACTTGCCGAGGCTCAGGTGGATATCGACGAGGGCGATTCTTTTGAACAGGGCGGCAGCAGTACCCTGCCCGAAATATTCGGCAATCTTATGGGCAACGTTGAAAAACTTTTTAATAATCAGAATATGATGCCCCCCGCAGAACGGGACGAACAGTCGGACGGTACTGACGATAACGCAGCGGCAAAACGCTCCTCACGGCTGCACAAAGACCGCGGCACAAAGGGCAAGGATACGCCGAAACTTAAATATCTCAGTTCCTACTGCACCGACCTGTCGCAGAAAGCCGCCGACGGCGAACTTGATAATATTATCGGAAGAGACCGCGAGATAGCAAGGGTCATACAGATACTCTCGCGCAGACAGAAGAATAACCCCTGCCTTATCGGCGAAGCGGGTGTCGGAAAGACCGCCATTGCCGAAGGCATAGCCCAGAGGATAAATTCGGGCAACGTGCCGTTTCGGCTCGCGGATAAGAAAATTTTCCTGCTCGATATGGCTGCGCTCGTTGCGGGTACTCAGTTCAGAGGACAGTTTGAAAGCCGCTGCAAGGGTCTTATCGAAGAGGTCAAACGCCTCGGCAATGTGATACTTTTTATAGATGAGATACACTCCATTGTCGGCGCGGGCGATTCCGAGGGCAGCATGAGCGCGTCCAATATCTTAAAGCCTGCGCTTTCGCGCGGAGAGATACAAGTGATAGGCGCGACCACGTTCAAGGAATACCGCAAGTATATCGAAAAGGACGGCGCACTCGAAAGGCGTTTCCAGCCCGTTACGGTCAACGAACCGACCATTGCCGATACGGTGAAAATGTTACAGGGTATCAAAAAATATTACGAGCAGCACCACCATATAGCTGTACCCGACGAAACGGTGCGGCTGTGTGCAACGCTGTCCGAGAGGTATATAACCGACCGCTTTTTGCCCGATAAGGCTATTGACCTGCTTGACGAAGCCTGCGCTTATGCTTCCACGAGAAGCCGCGAACTGGAGCGTATACAATGGATAGAATCCGACCGCAGCAGGCTCAAAGCGGAACTTGAAACGGAAGAAGCGGAGGATAAAGAACCCGATTACGAGCATATCGCCGACCTTAAAATGCAGTGCATGAAGCTGGATACGGAATTTAACGAGATAAAGCCCGCGGCGGACGCGGCTGTCGTGACCGAAGAGGACTTGGCGCACGTCATAGAGATATGGACGGGCATACCCGCAAGCAAGATAGAGCAGGAGGAGTATGAAAAGATACGCAGCCTGCCCGAAGCCTTATCCAAACGCGTTATCGGTCAGGCGGACGCCGTAAACGCCGTATGCGCGGCTATAAGGCGCAGCAGAGCGCACCTCTCGAAGAGGGTAAGACCCGCTTCGTTCATATTCGTAGGACCCACGGGAGTGGGTAAGACCGAGCTGGTAAAGGCTCTGGGCGAAACGCTGTTTGATGACGTTGAGCCGATAATCAGGGTCGACATGAGCGAGTATATGGAGAAGCACTCGGTCAGCAAGCTGATAGGCTCGCCGCCGGGCTATGTGGGATTTGACGAGGCGGGACAGCTTACCGAAAAGGTACGCCGCAAGCCCTATTCCGTGGTGCTTTTTGACGAGATAGAAAAGGCTCACCCTGATGTCATGAACATCATGCTGCAAATACTTGACGAGGGCGAGATACATGACGCGCAGGGCAGGTCGGTATCGTTCAAAAATACGGTCATAGTCATGACTTCCAACGCAGGCTCGACCGACAAGGATACGGGCGTAGGCTTTAACAAGACCGAAAAGGATATCACCCGCGAAAAGGCTATGAAGGCTCTCAGGGAGTTCCTGCGCCCCGAATTTCTGGGCAGGATAGACGAGATAGTCGTTTTCGACCCGCTGACGCAGGAAGATTATGAGAAGATCGCCGCGCTGATGCTTGACGAGATAAAAGAGCCGCTTGCCGAAAGGGCGATAACCATGACCTATAAGGACAGCGCACTCAAAGCGATAGCGCAGAAAGCGTTCGGTCACAAGCTGGGCGGCAGAGATATACGCCGCGTGATAAGAGAGCAGGTCGAGGACAAGATCGCCGATCTGTTTATCGAAAAGGGCGAAAGCAATATCGGCATAATATGCGTTTACGCGGAGAATGGAGAAGTAAGTATTAAAGCAGGTTAACTGCCTTAATACCGTTAAGGCGGGATAACTAAGTCATGGCGCGGTTCTATACCCGTCTGAGCCGAAGGCTCAGACAATACGCGCCGAAGGCGCCACCTTGTCTGACCTCTTACCTCTAAAAAGCGTAAGCGATCTAACTTCTAAAAGGATTGTTCACGAATTATTGATGAATAAAATAACAAAACGTGGTATCATAGTAATATATTGAACTTTTTTGACATATCACCCGCGCTTTTTTTCGCAACGCTCTGTGCGCGGATAAAAACAGGAGGAATTTAATATGGCTAAAGAAACAGCGGCTAAAAGCTCCAAGACGATTACGCAGGAGGAGCTTAAAAAACAGTTTGTCGAAGTGCTGCACAACGATTTTCAGACTACCCCAGACGAGGCTTCCGACCAGCAGGTCTATGAGGCGCTGACTAAGATAGTTGTCGGCATATTGAAGGCAAAACGCCGCCACTTTACGGTAAGAAACCGTTCGGAAGGCAAAAAGAAGGTATATTACCTTTCAATGGAATTTCTTATGGGCAGAAGCCTTAAAACAAGTATCTATAACCTTGAAATGGTGGACGAAACGGTCGGTATGCTCAAAGAATTCGGCATATCCATAAACGGCATATATGAAATGGAACCCGATGCGGGTCTGGGCAACGGCGGTCTGGGCAGACTTGCCGCCTGCTATCTTGACGCTCTTGCCGCGGACGGTTATCACGCGACCGGTTACTCGATACTTTACGAATACGGTATATTTAAGCAGAAACTTGACGAGGGCTGGCAGACCGAACTTCCCGATAACTGGCTGCCCGGCGGCTCCGCGCTGCTCGTGCCTGTACCCAGCGCCGCGGTAGAGGTAAGATTTGACGGAAATCTTAAAGAATACTGGGATAACAGCTTCCACTGCGTTGAACTGGAAAACTATATCTCCGTAATGGCTGTGCCGTATGATATGTTCGTTTCGGGCTACGGCAGCGAAGCGGTGTCAAAGCTGAGACTGTGGAAAGCCGAAGTACCCTCTTTCGATATGGTCATGTTCAACAAGGGCGACTATTCACGCGCACTCGGCAGAAATATCATGTCGCAGGCGATAACCAAGGTGCTTTACCCCAACGATAACCATGCCGAGGGCAAGTCGCTGCGTTTAAGACAGCAGTATTTCCTCGTTGCCGCTTCCGTGGGCGATATCGTAAATACCCATATGAGTGTTTACGGCACACTGGATAACCTTGCCGACAAGGTGGCTATACACATCAACGATACCCACCCGACCCTTGCGATACCCGAACTTATGAGGATAATGCTTGACGACTGCGGCTATGACTGGGACGACGCATGGAATATCGTTACCAAAACTTTTGCGTATACCAATCATACCGTTATGCCCGAAGCGCTCGAAAAATGGGACTGCAATCTTCTCAAGAGCGTAATGCCGAGAATATTCTCGATAATCGTTGAGATAAACGAAAGATACTGCCGCAAGCTGTGGGATATGTACCATGACGAGGAAAAAGTATCGCATATGTCGATAATCGAAAACAACATGGTAAAAATGGCTACCCTCTGCGTACACGCTTCGCACCATGTAAACGGCGTTGCAAAGATACACTCGGAGATAATCAAGAGAGAGACCTTCAAGGACGAGTATGAATACACGCCCGAGAAATTCACCAACGTTACAAACGGCATAGCCTACAGAAGATGGCTGTATCAGTCCAACGAGGGGCTTACCGCCCTGCTTCGTGAAACGATAGGTGACGGCTTCCTTAAAGACGCTTCGCAGCTTGCCAAATTCAGTAAATTTTCAAGCGACAAGAGCGTGCTCGAACGCCTGGGCAAGATAAAGAAAGATAACAAGGCAAAATTTGCTAAATATGTAAAGAACGAATACGGCGTGATACTCAACACCGACTCGATATTTGACGTTCAGGTAAAAAGACTGCATGAATACAAGCGTCAGCAGTTAAACGCGCTGAACATCATTGCCGAATACAACTATCTCAAAGCCAATCCGGACGCGCCCTTTATCCCCAAGACCTACATTTTCGCCGCCAAAGCCGCACCGGGCTACTACATGGCAAAGCAGATAATAAAACTCATCTGGAACATTTCGGAAGAACTTAAAAAGAATCCGAAGATAAACGAAAAGTTAAGCGTTATCTTTATGGAGGACTACTGCGTATCCCTTTCGGAGATACTCATGCCCGCCGCCGACATTTCGGAGCAGATCTCGCTGGCAGGTACGGAGGCTTCGGGTACGGGAAACATGAAGCTGATGATAAACGGAGCGGTAACGCTCGGCACGCTTGACGGCGCAAATGTCGAGATACACGAGCAGGTAGGCGACGAAAACATACTGCTTTTCGGCATGAACGTAGACGAAGTGGAAGCTGCCAAGCCTAATTACAAGCCGATAGAGGTCTACAATTCCAACGGCGTACTGAGAGGTGCGGTAGACCTGCTTAGCGAGGGAATAAACGGCGAGAAGTTCCACGAGATAGCAAATTCGCTGAAAAATACCGATACCTACATGGCATTCGCGGACTTTGCCTCCTATCAGGACGCTCAGAGGAGAGCGAGCGAAAGCTATGCGGACGCTGTAAAGTGGGCTAAAATGAGCCTTGCTAACATAGCGGGCGCAGGCATTTTCTCGGCAGACCGTGCCGTTGAGGAGTATGCGAGATATATCTGGCATCTGCAAAAATAAATTGTTCTATGACCGCGCGGTGGATAACTGCGCGGTTTTTTATGCTCCGATATCCCCGTTAATAGTCATCTCCGAACCCGATCTTATTCGGGTCTATCCCCATTGCCATTTTCTCCCATTCACTTAAATCATATGAAGCCTTCTCACGTCCTGCCTTATCTTGTTCTATCCATTCGTTTATAGCTTCATAAGCGTTAGACGGTCTCTTGTTATTGATATATAACCACTTATCATATTTATTGATATATTTTTTTAGGACGACAGAAGACGACATAGACAATAATAACTCATATTCAGCATCTGTCAATAGTGTGAGTTTATGTCTGCCGTATACACGCTCTTTCTCCTTCTCTTCTTCCTCAACATTAACCTTTACTTTTACCTCTACTTTGTCTTTATCTTCTTCTTCAACATTAACTTTATCTTTTTCTTTTACTTCTTCTTTATCTTCTTCTTTATGGTTGCTTGTGGCTTGACTTGGCTGAGTTTGGGTCGGTTTGGCTAACGTTGGCTGACGGTCGTAAGCGGTCGCTTGCGGTGGGTTGCGGTCGCTAACGGTCGCTGACGGCGGTTGAGTTTGGCTTTCGTTGGCAGATTCATCACTGCTATCGACTAAGCGGTGTTTAAGCCGTTTAGCTTTAGCGTTATTTCTGTTTTTCTCGCACATCTCCTCCCACTTCTCCCCGTCACGGTCTATCTGCTTAGAAATACACAAAAATGCAATTTTAAGCGCACCGCTGAAATCGGGCTGCTCACCGCGTGAAGCGTAAGCGAACAGCGCTTTAAAAAGTCTGCCGACTTCCTCCATGCTATCCAGTGCGTCCGCCATATCCTCCCATTCCTTGTACATTAAAAATGTAGGATTGTCCGTGCGGAAGTTCTTGTCAATGGTTTTAGTGTTCATGTTTTTTGTGTTCAAAAAACTTTTTTCATTCATAAAAATTTTCCCCTTTCTAACGTTAAATGTTCATTAAAAATACTTTAAAAATTCTCCGAAATCGTATTGACTTTTGTCAATCGTACCAAGGATTTTTTTCATCAAAATCACTTCGGTAAAAAATACCCCTCTATATATAGCGATTTTCGGGGGTTTTGTTGCACTAAAACGTGCAACATTGAACGAAATATGTCTAAGTTAAAACAAAAATCGTATGTTTGCACATAAACGTGGTTTGCGATTTAGGCGGAATGACGGAGAAATTGGTATGATTTGGGAATGGGAAATGGTGGGGAAATTTTTACGCTAATCAGAGCTTGAATAAAAAGGTTGCCGCTAAAGCGGCGATTTAAAACTCTACCCCAAACCCCTCCTCAAGGAGGGGCTTGCCCACCCCCTGCCCCCTCCCGTGGGAGGGGGTATTGGCAAACCTTTCGACATGGATAAGATAAATAAAATTTAATTCTCTATCACACGATAGAATGGGGGAAATTCGCCAAAGGCGAATTTAAGTTTTTGGAGCGTGTACGGCGCTCCAAAAACCCTTGACAAAAAAAAGGGAATAATGTATAATTATTAAAATAAATTGTATCATACATCTAAAAGGGGTTCTGATCGCTATGGATAGGAAAATTGTGGAACGCGTTCTCGATAGGTTTGTCGGCGGCGGCGCGGAAACGGGAGCGGCGGTAGTCGTGATGAAGGACGGAAAGGAATTTTTGCGCTGCTCACGCGGCTTTGCGGACGTTGAGGGTCAAGTACCCTTTACGGAAAAAACTATCTGCCGCGCCTTCTCGTGCAGTAAGGTCGCAACAAGTACCGCGGCTATGCAGCTTATCGAACGCGGTATCATTAATATAGATGACCCGCTTGAATGGTATATACCCGAATTTGCCGACGCTGTCTATGTCCGCAGCGGTAAGCCTGTAAAGGCTTCAAGGCAGATAAAACTGCGCGATCTGCTGAATATGACGTCGGGGATAGCTTATCCCGGCGATTGGCACGAAGGCTCGCAGCCTGCTTCGGACGTCTGGGGCGCACTGGATAACAGTTATAAAAACGGAGCGCAGACGTCAACGGCTGAATTTGCCAAGGCACTCGGCAAATGCCCGATAATGTTCGACGTCGGCGAAGAATGGCTCTACGGTTCTTCGGCGGACGTGTTCGGCGCGGTCGTGCAGGCTGCAACGGGTGAACGCTTCGGAGATTATCTGCAAAAAAATATCTTCGAGCCGCTCGGTATGACAGATACCGCGTTTTATGTGCCGCAGGAAAAACTTGACAGACTTGCCGTTTTTTATGACGGAGCGGGCAGCTCACGCAAAAAACTTGATTGGGTAAATCTGTGCATTTACGATTACACCGCAGACCCTGCATTTCAGTCGGGCGGAGCGGGATTGTTCTCGACCGCCGAGGATTATTCCAAACTCGGCGCGGCGTTATCAAACGGCGGAGAATACGGCGGCGAGAGGATACTCGGCAGAAAAACCATTGAGTTTATGCGTGCAAACGGGCTTACCGCACAGCAAAGGGCGACCTTTAACTGGGATTCCTGCCGCGGATACGGATATGCAAATTTTGTAAGAATGATAGAAGACCCCAACACCGCAGGTCTTACGGCAACGCGCGGAGCGTTCGGCTGGGACGGCTGGAGCGGTACATATATTCTCTGCGACCCTGACGAGCGCTGCTCGGTCATAGTATTCGTACAGCGTGCGGGCGCGGGTACGACCGCGCTGTCCAAAGCGGTGGTAAACGCCGTCTATTCGCTTATTTGAAAAGCTTAACGCTTATTTGAAAAGGATATTATCCATGATACTGATAAATGATAAAACTCCGTGCAAGGTCTGAGGACGCTGCACGGGGGCTGACCTGAAAGTCCTCCGACTTTGCACTTTTCATGACATAATTTTTGTAAAAATTATCTGAAAAAAGGAGCAAAGTCATTATGAAAAATAATAATAAAGATAAAACCCAGCTGAAAAGATATACCCTGCTGTGGGGTACGCAGTCGCTTTCCGCTTTAGGCAGTGCCATGACGAGCTATGCGCTCGTTCTTAAGCTGTACCTTGACAGCGGCTCGGCGCTGAAAACCGCCCTGCTGTCGGTCTGCTCTTATGCGCCGTATGTAATAATGAGCATTTTCGCGGGTACGCTGAGCGATAAATGGGACAAGAAGAAAACCATGCTTGCCTGCGACTTTGCAGCCGCGCTGACCACGGCGGCTGTCTTTTTGCTGATAAAAGCGAATGCTTTGAGCACGGTACATCTGTATATCCTTAACGCGGTCAGCGGGCTGATGAATACCGTTCAGCAGCCCGCAAGCGAGGTTGCGGCTACGCTTCTTACGCCTAAAAAATATTACAAACTCACAAGCGCAATGCGCTCATTTTCGCAGTCGCTCAATTCCATACTCACTCCTGTGATCTCCACCGCTGTGTTTACCCTCGCGGGTATCGGGGCGGTGATCGCCGTTGACCTTGCGACCTTCGCCGCCGCGTTTGTAACGCTGTTGTTTTTCATTGAAATACCCAAGCTGCCGAGTGATGATAACGGCGGAGAAAGTTTGCTCAAAGAAGCGAAAGCGGGTCTGATGTGGCTGAAAGGTTCGCCGCTGATACTGCGGCTGATACTGTTTTTAGCCTGTGTAAATCTTGCGGCTTCGGCTTATGACGCGGTACTCCCCGCAATGGTGCTTTCGCGGAACGGCGGAGGACAGACCGCACTGGGTGCGGTAAATGCCTGTGCGGGCGCGGCAATGCTGATAGGGAGCGTGATAACGGCGATACTGCCGTCACCGAAAAACAAGGTAAGGGCGATAATACTGTCGATATTCATTTCAATGACCGCCGACAATTTCCTGCTTGCGTTCGGCAAAACGCCGTTTTTCTGGTGCATAGGCGCGGTC
>CANPYF010000017.1 GCA_947587925.1 uncultured Ruminococcus sp. | reverse complement strand
AATTGCACAGACTGCTTTTGGTTAATACATAGATTATTTTTGTTTTTTGCGCTGTCTACTTGACGGGGTGCGGGTCATTCATCTGTATGGGCTTTATCTGTGTCTTTCAAACATTTTTAAATTTTTCTATAACACGGCAGGTGCGCTCAATGTCTTCGTCGGAATGAGCGAGAGAAACGAACATTGCTTCAAACTTTGAGGGCGCGGTATAAATACCGTTTTCAAGCAAAAAATTAAAATATTCGGAATATTTATTTCTGTCCGACGTACACGCACTTTCATAGTCCGTTACCGTCTTGTCAGTGAAAAATGCCGTCAGCAGTGAACCGGCACGGTTCACGTTAAGCCCTGCTCCAAGCATTGCCGCTTCAAGTTTCGCCGATCTCTTTTCCAATTCGTCATAAATATTCGGCGTATTTTCAATTGCATTTATCGTTGTAATGCCTGAGGTTACAGCAACGGGATTTCCCGAAAGCGTCCCCGCTTGGTAGACCGAACCCAAAGGGGAAACACACTCCATGACCTCGCGCCGACCGCCGTATGCGGCAAGCGGCATTCCTCCGCCGACTATCTTTCCGAGCGCGGTAAGGTCGGCATTTACCCCGTAAAATTTTTGCGTCCCGCCGTCCGAAAGCCGAAAACCCGTTATTACCTCGTCAAAAATAAGCAGCGAGCCATACCTGTCCGAAACCTCGCGAAGGTATTGCAAAAAGCCGCTTTTTGGCGGTATAACACCCATATTTGCCGCACACGGTTCAACTATAATGCAGGCAATTTCATCGGGGTATTTTTCAAAAAGTTCCGCGACCGAATTTTCATCGTTAAAACGCGCGATAAGGGTATGCTCCGTAAAGCTTTTCGGAACTCCCGCACTGTCGGGAACGCTGCCCGTCAGCAGACCCGAGCCGCCTTTGACAAGCAGCGAATCGCAATGGCCGTGGTAACAGCCCTCAAATTTGATAATTTTATCTCTGCCGGTAAAACCCCTCGCCGCGCGGATAGCGCTCATTACCGCTTCCGTGCCGGAGTTCACGAGCCGAACCATTTGGACAGACGGAAAATGCGAAATAATTTTTTGAGCAAGAATAATTTCCCCCTCATGACAAGCGCCGAATGTCAGCCCTTTTTCACAGATTTTTTTCACGGCTTCGATTATCGGCGGGTATGCGTGACCAAAAATATCGGGACCCCATGAACAGACATAATCAATAAATTTATTGCCGTCCGAATCGTAAATATGACTGCCCTTAGCATGGTCGATGAACAGCGGGTCACGACCGACATTTTTGAACGCACGCACGGGACTGTTTACCCCTCCCGGCATTAATTTTACCGCGCGTTTATAAAGCTCATTTGATCTGTTTGTTTTCAAGCAAGACCCTCCTTTTACTCGTCAAGCCGGCCGCAGACATCAAGCGCATGATAGGTTATGATAATGTCCGCACCCGCGCGTTTCATTGCAGTAAGATTTTCCAAAACGATCTTTTTTTCGTCTATCCAACCCATTTTTGCAGCCGCTTTTACCATTGCATATTCGCCGCTGACATTATAAACGACCAGCGGAAGCTCAAATCTTTCACGAGCCTGACGTACAAGGTCAAGGTATGCAAGCGCAGGCTTTACCATTATCATATCCGCGCCCTCGGCAATATCTTCTTCGATCTCGCGCATCGCTTCCCTGCCGTTTGCATAATCCATCTGATAGGTTTTTCTGTCGCCGAATGACGGAGCGGAATCCGCCGCATCACGAAACGGAGAGTAGTAACCCGACGCAAATTTTGCGCTGTAGGAAAGTATCGGGATATTGACAAAATTTTTTTCATCAAGAGCTTTTCTGATGTAGGCAATTCTTCCGTCCATCATATCCGACGGAGCGATTATGTCAGCACCGCTTTCCGCAAGGCTCACAGCCATTTTTGCAAGCAAAGGCAGCGTTTCATCATTAAGAATTTCACCATTGCGCACGACCCCGCAATGACCGTGCGAGGTGTACTCGCAAAGGCAAACGTCGGCAATGATAAGGATTTGCGGATAATTTTTTTTGATGTACCGCACCGCGCGCTGCATAATGCCGTTTTCATCATAAGCCCCGCTGCCCGTTTCATCTTTGTGATCCGGGATACCGAATACAAGCACCCCGCCGATACCGCTGCCGTTTACCTGCGTTAAAATTTCATCAAGCCTGTCGATAGAATAGCGAAAAATGCCCGGCATTGACTCAACGGGCGTTTTGATATTTTCACCCTCTTCAATAAATATCGGATAAATAAGATCGCTTTTGTTAAGCCGCGTTTCGCGCACGAGCCGCCGTATCTGTTCGCTCGAGCGAAGCCGTCTGAATCGTTTCATTCGTATCTTCCTTTCATTGATTTTATAAGCTCGGTTATGCCGTCCGCATTTTGTATTTCGGGAATCGCGGCAGTTATACCGTACAATTTTTTCAATTGCTCCGCAGCCGTTTTGCCGATACAAACAGCGGTCGTACCCGCTGAAATTGTATAACCTTTTTCGTAAAAATCAAAAATTTCATACGCGCTTCCGAACACAATAAAATTTGTATTAATTTCACAAGGTTTATTTTCATTTTTGCTTTTTATATCATAAATTTTTATTTCTTTGAAATCAATTTTATTTTCTAAAAGAATATTCGTAAGAATTTTTGAAGCATTTTCGGCACGCAGCAGTAAAATTTTTTCATTTGTTTTTTTATTTTTGATTATCTCTTTTGCAAGAAATTCCGACGTAAATTTTTCAGGTATAATATCGGCGTAAACGCCTTTATTTTCAAGGGCTTTTGCCGTTTCACTGCCTATAACGGCAAACCTTATTTTTGATAATTTTCTGATGTCGATACACGCTTTTTTGAGAATATTGAAAAATATTTCCGCGCCGTTTTGACTTGTAAGCACTATTAAAGTATAAGAAAAAATTTCATTTGAAATTTCTAAAATTTTTTCATCATTTTCATAAGAAATTACATCAAAAATATTTTCACAGCTTACATTCGCGCCAAAATTTTTAAGTTTTTCGGTAAGCTTGTAAGCAAATTTTTTTGTTCCCGTAACAGTTACGGAAATTCCGTCAAGCAGATCTTTTTCATAATTTTTCAGATCAAATCCTGCCGTTTTTCCGACAACGATCACCGCGGGAGAACATATCCCGTCAGCCTTTGTGATTTCTGAAATTTCGGCAAGCCTGCCCCTTGCAATGCGCTGTTGAGCCGTCCCGCCGTTTGAAATTATTGCCGCCGGCGTGTCGGACGCTTTCCCGTTTTTTATCAAATTTTCGGCAATTTGTTCAATGTTATTCAGCCCCATGAGAAACACAAGCGTGCCGTCAAGCCTTGCATAAAGGCTGAATTTTTCGGGCAGCAGATCGTCCTTTGTATGCCCCGTTATCACATGAAAACTCCTGCTGATACCTCGGTGCGTTACGGGTATGCCCGCCATTTCGGGAACGGCATAGGCAGAAGAAATTCCCGGAATTATTTCAAACGGGACAGCGTTTTCGATAAGAAACAGCGCTTCCTCACTGCCCCGTCCGAACACGAACGGATCGCCGCCTTTGAGCCGCGCGACATTTTTCCCCTCTTTTGCTTTTTTCACAAGCAATTGATTGATTTCTTCCTGCGGCAAGCTGTGCTTTCCCGCACGTTTGCCGACGTATATTTTTTCGCAGTTTTCGGGCAAAAGATCAAGCAGCTGACGGTCTATCAGATTGTCATACAATATCACATTGCAATTTTTCAGCGCATTCATTCCGCGCAGCGAAATAAGATCGTATTTGCCGCACCCCGCGCCGATTATGTATACTTTTCCGACACTCAAATTTCCTTCACCAACTTCTCGGCAAGCGCAGATCTTTCCTCAATTTTCGCACAGCCGCTTGCAAAATTTTCTGCATTATTTGACACCTTCAAAAAAATTTTTTCTCCCGAAACATACGCATACGCACCAAGCGGGATATCACAATTTCCGCCCGTTAATTTCAAAATATATTTTTCCGTTTCAAAAACATAAAATGTTTTTTTATCGTTGATACCGTCTAAAAATTTTAAAATTTTTTCATCATTTTTTCTGCTTTCAATTGCAATTATACCCTGACAGGGCGCGGGCAAAAATTTTTCAATATCAAGCGCAAAAAAAGATACTTTATCCTCTTTAATTTCAAGGCGTTCAAGCCCCGCCGCCGCAAGGATCACCGCGTCATAATTGCCGTCAATAAGTTTTTTGATCCGTGTATCCACATTGCCGCGAATATCCGAAAAAGATACATTCGGAAAAAATTTTTTCATAAAAATTTTTCGCCTTATACTGCCCGTTCCTACGATAAAATTTTTTTCATCACGAACATTTTCACCCGACCTTGTGACGATAACATCTCTCGGATCGCCGCGCTCTAAAACCGCTGAAATTTCAAGTTCATCGTCAATATCGACCGGCAGATCCTTCGCGCTGTGTACGGCAATATCGATTTTTTTATCACGCAGAGCATGCTCTATATCGGTGATAAAGATCCCCTTTCCGCCGATCTTTGCAAGCGGCTTGTCAAGTATATTGTCGCCCTTTGTCGTAATGGGAATTATTTCGGTTTGAATGTCGTCAAATTTATTTTTCAGCGCATTACAGACCATTTGTGTCTGCGCAAGAGCCAGACGGCTCTTTCTCGTCCCTATCCGAATTATCAAATTTATCCCTCATTTCCTGTACAAAATCATCAATATTTTCAGGCGTTTTTCCATGCAGACATCTTTCAAAAAATTCTTCAAGAATTTGCTTTCTCACATTTTCTTCGGAGAAAATTCTGCGAATTTTTCTTCTGCATTCGGCTGAATTTTCCGTAATTTTTATAAAATTATCGTCAATTATTTTTTCGATTTTTTCACGCAAAAAACGAGCGATAAGCGGAGCTTCTCCATCTGTCGAAACTGCGACTGTAATATTATTTTTTCTGACGATCGACGGAAAATAAAAACTGCAATTTTTCGGGTCGTCCACGATATTCACGGGTATATTTTTTTGCCTGCAAATTTGCGAGATTTTACTGTTTAAATTTTTGTTATCAGTCGCCCCGATAACAATAAACGCACCGTTTAAATCGCTGTCCTCAAATTCTCTTTTTAAAATTTTTATGTTTTTTATTTTTAAAATTTCATCAGAAATTTTTGGTGCGATCACTGTTATTTTCGCATTGAAAAGCGCCAGCTTTTCTATCTTCCTCGCCGCCGTGTTCCCACCGCCGACCACAACGCAGTTTTTATTTGAAATATCAACATAAAGCGGGAAATATCCCATAAAATTTTACTCCTTTTTTATAGCGTCAAGCACCGCTGAAAATTGCTCTGCCGAAAGTGAATCGCGCAATTTATACAGCAATTTTTTATTTTCCGTTTTTTGATTTTTTGCAAAAAAATTTTGCAGCGCTAACGCTTTTTGCACCTCTTCACATTGCTTTTCGATCATCTTTTTTGCAAGCTGAGCGCTGTGCATTTTTTTGATATTATTGTCTTTGGCAAGATCATTAAAATAGTCAATATCTATCAAAGCTGCATTTTCAATTTTGCCTATTTCTTTGTCAATATCATGCGGCACTGCCAGGTCTATAAACAGTCTTTTTTTAGGCGTATTTATGTACTTTTGAGCTTCTGAGCGGGTGAAAATATAATGCGGACTTGACGTTGCGCTGATAATACAATCCGCGCTGTCGATATAATTGTATCTTTCGTCAAAAGGCACGCATTTTACTCTGCTGTCGGATAAAATATACATATCGGGGGAATGTTTGCGGACAGTAACGGTCACACTTTTATTTTTATGCGACAAAAGATCCTTTACGATAATTTTCCCTATCTTTCCCGACGCGCCTATCACAAGTATTTCACTGCCGTTTTTTGCCGCACAATTTGCGGCAAGTGTCGCTGAAGATACTGAAACATTTGAAAGCGCAGTCTGCGTTTTTATTTTTTTCGCGCAGGCAAATGCCGACTGAAAAATTATATTAATCTCGCTGTTTACATTCCCCGATCTTAGTGAATTTTGATACGCATTTTTTGTCTGGCTGAGTATTTCGTCCTCTCCGATGACCATGGAATCCACGCCGCAGCAGACGCAAAACAAATGCGAAAGAGCCTTTTCGCCGCAAAAAAACATAGCAGTCTGTTTTATAATTTGCGTATCCGTACCCGAATATTTTGACAGCAGCGACAAAATTTTTTCTTCATCACAGCCGCAAAAATAGACCTCCGTTCTGTTGCAGGTACATAATATAACGCCGCAAGCCTCGTGATTTTTTGCAATTTCGGATAAAAAATTTTTTTGTTTATTTATATCAAAAGCAAATGCGCCTCTTATCCGCGCATTCGCTTTTTTGTAATTTATGCTTATACAATTCATTTAAATTTCTCCGCGAATTATTTTTTAGCGTCGGCAAATAATTCGGTCGAATAATATCTGTCGCCGCTGTCGGGAAGGATAACGACTATCCTTTTTCCCTTTGCCTCGCAGCGTTTTGAAAGCTCTATCGCCGCTTTATACGCCGCTCCCGAAGATATTCCGACTAAAATTCCCTCGTATTTTGCGATAAGCTTTGCGGTTTCAAAAGCAGCTTCATTATCCACTCGGATTATCTCATCATAAATATTTGTATCGAGAACTTTCGGTACAAAACCTGCCCCTATCCCTTGAATTTTATGCTGACCTGCTTTGCCGCCCGAAAGCACGGGAGAAGTTTTCGGCTCAACGGCAATTATTTTCACATCTTTTTTCTTCGATCTAAGATATTTTCCCGTGCCCGTGATAGTGCCGCCCGTGCCTACTCCCGCGACAAAATAATCTATATCGCCGTCCGTATCCTCCCATATTTCGGGACCCGTAGTTTTGATGTACGCCTGCGGATTTGCGGGATTTTCAAACTGTCCGGGGATAAAGCTGTGAGGTATCTGTTCGGCAAGCTCCTTTGCCTTTGCGATCGCCCCCTTCATTCCCTCCTGCGGAGGAGTAAGGACAATTTCCGCGCCGTAGGCTTTAAGGATATTCCTGCGCTCGATACTCATTGACTGCGGCATGGTAAAGATCGCACGATAGCCCTTTGACGCGGCGATCATTGCAAGACCTATACCCGTATTGCCCGAAGTCGGCTCGATAATAACGGAGTTTTCGGCAAGCGTTCCGTCCCTTTCCGCAGCTTCAATAAGCTCCTTGGCTATCCTGTCTTTTACGCTTCCGGCAGGATTGAGATATTCGAGTTTAACGAATATTTTTGCGCCAAGGTCTAATTTATTTTCAATGTTTACCGTTTCGAGAAGCGGTGTTTTTCCGATTATCTCAACAGCGCTTTTATAGATATTGCCCATTTTACGCACCCTTTCCAAGTCAGATATATACGCCCGTATCCGCAAGAGTTTTATTTTCAAGCAAATATGCTTTTTCGTCTGATGTCACAAATATGCGGTAGAGAAATACGTTCACCTTTTCGCCGACCTTTATTTCAGGCTGATCGAGAGCGCGGTGTGCGTAGATCGTACTTCCGTTGGTCTCTATCGTCAGCTCCGTAGTGTTTCCTCTGAACGCCGTCTGCAAGACTGTTCCCTCGGAAGCGGACGCGCGGTACATAATATTTTCATCAAGTTTTGCGATCTTGACAAATTCGGGACGAACGATAGCTTTATCCACATTTTCGATCTTTTCAAAACTTTTGAATTTTTGATAGTCGGTAAGAAATGAAGTTCTGCCGAAAAATGACGCTGTAAACGCAGTCTGCGGGTCTTTGTAAACCTCGGCGGGAGTGCCGATCTGTTCTACCCGTCCTTTGTTTGTAATGATTATCTTGTCGGCAACTTCAATAGCTTCGTCCTGGTCGTGTGTGACAAAAATACTTGTTATGCCGAGTTTCGTAATAGTTTCGCGCAGCCATGTCCGCAGTTCCTGCCGCACCTTAGCGTCTATCGCCGCAAACGGCTCGTCAAGCAGCAAAAGCTGCGGATTGGGCGCGATAGCCCTTGCAAAGGCAACTCTCTGCCGCTGACCGCCCGAAAGCCGGCTCGGATAACGCTTTTCAAATCCTTTAAGCCCGATAAGTTCTATCAGCTCGGTAACTCTTTCCTTTATGTACTTCTTGTCGGCTTTTTGCACCTTTAAACCGAACGCAATGTTGTCATAAGCCGTCATATACCGAAAGAGCGCGTAATTCTGAAAAACAAATCCTATGCCGCGCTTGCTCGGGTGAATGTCGTTGACGACATTTCCGTCAATTATTATCTCGCCGCTGTCGGGAGTTTCAAGACCCGCTATCATGCGAAGTATCGTTGTCTTGCCGCTTCCGCTCGGACCGAGCAGGCCGATAAAGCTGCCCTTTTCTATGCCGAAACTCACGTTGTCGGAAGCCTTGAAATTGCCGAAACTTTTATTTATATTTTTAAGTTCAACGTACATCTTCACCGTTCCTCTTTCCAATATATTCAATAATACTCCGTATCACGAGTATCACTATCGCTATCAAAACAAGTATGGACGACACGGCAAATGCGGGTACATATTTAAATTCGTTGAACAGTATCTCAACATGGAGCGGCAGCGTGTTCGTTTTTCCGCGAAGATGTCCCGAAAGCACCGAGACCGCGCCGAACTCTCCCATTGCTCTTGCCGTACAAAGTACGATACCGTATAAAAATGCCCATTTTATATGCGGGAATGTTACTTTTCTGAATATCCCGAACCATTTTTCACCCATAAGCGCAGCCGCTTCTTCCTCGTCCGTACCCTGCGTTTCCAGAACGGGTATCAGCTCGCGGGAGATAAACGGAAAGGTCACAAATATCGTTGCAAGAACGATACCCGGAACGGCAAAAACAATATCTATATCCCATTGTTTCAGATATGGATAAATGGCGCTCTGTCTGCCGAAGGTCAGCACGAATATCAGACCCGCGATAATAGGCGATAACGTAACGGGAATATCTATCAGCGTGGTAAGTATCTTTTTGCCCCTGAAACGAAATTTCGTGACCGCCCAAGCCGCAAAAAGTCCGAATATGGTATTGAAAAGCACGGCGAAAAATGTCGCTTCCAAAGTCAGCAGCGTAGCCTTTACGGTGTATTCATCACTGACCGCTTCCTTGTAAGCCTCCCAACCGTTTCTGAAAGCCTCCGTTATGACCGTTATCAGCGGAAGTATGAGCATTAGAATTATAAACAAAAAGCTGATACCGATAAGCAGGTATTTTGCAATGCCCGAGTCCGATTTTTTCATTAGAAAACTCCTATCTTCCGAGAATTTTGCTGTTTCTTGACTGTATCAGATTTACAAAAAACAATATCAGAAATGCCGCCGCAAGTATCACAAGCGAGATCGCCGACGCGCTCGCATAGTCGTATTCCTGCAATTCGGACATTATGATGAGCGGTGTTATTTCCGTTTCAAACGGCTTATTTCCCGCGATAAATACAACGCTGCCGTATTCGCCCAAGCACCTGCCGAACGCAAGTCCGAATCCCGTCATTGCCGCGGGAAGAATTTCGGGCAGGATAACGCTCCGAAAAATTCTTGCCCTTGACGCTCCCATAGAGCCTGCGGCTTCTTCATATGACGGGTCAAGCTTTTCAAGCACGGGCTGTACGGCGCGTACAACAAACGGTATGCCGATAAACACAAGCGCAACGGTTATGCCTATTCTCGTGTAAGCTATTTTTATCCCAAAGCGCGAAAAGAATTTGCCTATCAAGCCTTTGTCGGAAGTGAGAGATGTAAGGGCGATGCCCGCAACGGCTGTAGGCATCGCAAAGGGAAGTTCGATAAGTCCGTCAAGCAGTCTTTTCAGCGGAAAATCATACCTCACAAGCACCCATGCAAGGATAACTCCCATCACCGCATTTATCAGCGAAGCGATAAACGCCGTCAGAAAGCTGACCTGAAAACTTGCAAGCACGCGCTCCCTCGTTATGGTTTCCCATATGTCCTTCGGACTAAGCTTTGCGGTAAAGACCACGAGCGACGCAAGCGGTATTACCACGATAAGACTTACCATTGTCAGAGTAACGCCCATTGACAGACCAAATCCGGGTATCACTCTTTTTCCCGACCTTTTCATCCTAATTTAACTCCTTATTCCTCGTATATCTGATCGAAAATACCGCCGTCAGAAAAATGCTTTTGCTGAGCTTCGTCCCAACCGCCGAAATCATCTATCGTGACAAGATCGAGGTTAAGATCGAACGTGTCGGCAAATTCATTCAGAATATCGGGATTTGACGGACGGTAGAAATTCTGTCCCGCAAGACGCTGCGCTTCATCTGAATAAAGATAATTCAGATATTCCGTAGCGACCTCTCTCGTACCTCTTTCATCTACAACGCTGTCCACAATGGCGACAGACGGCTGTGCAAGGATACTGATACTCGGGGTAATTATCTCGTATTCATCAGGGTGATCCTGTATCGAAAGAAACGCTTCATTTTCCCATGCAAGCAGCACATCTCCCTGACCGTTTTCAACAAATGTCGTGGTAGCACCTCTTGCGCCCGAATCGAGCACAAGCACATTTGCAAAAAGCTTTTTCATAAAATCTTTTATCTGCTCTTCATCATTGCCGTACTGCTTTTGCGCGAACGCCCATGCGGCAAGATAATTCCACCTTGCGCCGCCCGACGTTTTCGGGTTAGGCGTTATGATACCCACGCCGTCTTTAACAATATCGTCCCAGTCGTGAATATCCTTGGGGTTGCCCTTGCGGACAAGGAAAACTATCGTTGACGTGTAGGGTGAGCTGTCCTTGTCAAACTCCTTGACCCAGCCGTCCTCGATAAGTCCCGCGTCACGGACGGCGTTTACGTCATATTCAAGCGCAAGCGTTACAACATCGGCTTCAAGTCCGTTGGCGACCTCAAGAGCCTGCTTGCCCGAACCGCCGTGCGACTGCGTTATTTCAACGTCCTGACCCTTGGTCTCCTTCCAGTGCTTTGCAAAAATTTCATTGTAAGCGGCGTAAAGCTCACGGGTCGGATCGTAGGAAACGTTTGTTATTGTTACCTTTCCCGAATCGTTATTTTTGCCGTCTGATCTATCGGAAGAACCGCAGGCGGTAAGCAAAACTGCGGCGGCAAGGGTAAAGGCTAAGACGGAAGATATTATTTTTTTCATTTTAATGACCTCATTTCATTATTTAAGATTTTGGTTTATTTGTATCGTATAATAAAAAAATGAGATCGGCATCGGATAACTCCTCCGGCAGAGGTAAGAAATGAACGTATCATTTTTACCGCCTCCAATATCATATAAAATCAGTAGGTTTACTGTGATTTATATGATACCACCGAGATATGGTTTTGTCAAGACATTTTTATTAATTTCGGAATATTGCATAGTATTCACATTGATTTACTATAATTTTTAGAAAAAATATATCAAACGTTAGAACGTTATTTAACGTTCCGTAACGTTCCGCATTGTTATTTTAAATATAGTAATTATAGCAATTATTTCTGCGCTCTATAATATCCTGCAAGGTTATGCCGCCGACGATATTTTCGATAGCTTCCCCGACCTCTTTCCAGACAAACTGAAGATCGTCGCTGCTTGTACCGAGCGACAGGACGCTCCCTTCCGTTGCGGTAAGAATATCCCCGAGCGTACAGCGCTGCGGCGGGACGTTAAGCATATATCCGCCCTTGTTGCCCCTGTTTGCAAGTATAAGTCCGCTTTTTGCCAGCATGGGGACTATCTGTTCAAGATATTTTTTTGATATGTTCATTCGGTTTGAAATATCGGTCAGAGAAATATACCCGCTTTCGTAATGCTCGGCAAGATCTACAAGCAGCTTTAATGCGTAATCCGATTTAGATGTTATCCTCACTTGCTTTCCTCCTCATTTCATATTATATAAATAGGTTATATATGATTTATTATACCCCTTTAGTTACGCCTTGTCAATTAGGCAGAGCGTACAACTTATTTATTTTTATTTCCAAAATAAATGTGCAAAACGCAGAAATCATATAAAGCCTATTGACTTACTATGAAAAGAGTGATAAAATGTCATTACACTTATTTTATTTTGAAGCCGGAACAGGCTCTAAGGGGGAAACGCAAATGAAATTCAATACCGCACTGCTGCACCGTCCGCCGCAGTCGGAACGCTCTAAGCCTGCCGAAACGTTTGGCGCAACTCTTACTCCTATATATCAGGTAAGCGCGTTTGAACACGGTTCGGCTGAACGGCTTGAAAAGGTTTTCGGCAATAATGCGGGCGGATTTGCTTATACGCGAATCAGCAACCCGACCGTTGACGCATTTGAAAAAAAGATAGCATATATAGAAAAAGGAATAGGCGCGGTCGCCTGTTCATCGGGCATGGCGGCGGTAACTATGTCGCTGCTGAATATTCTCGAAAGCGGCGATGAGGTCATTGCGGGAGCAGGACTGTTCGGCGGCACGATAGACCTTTTCAGCGATCTTAAAGCGTTCGGCATCACGACAAAATTTGTAAAAAATATAACGGCAGAGGCGATCGAGGCGTTTATGACGATCTTATCCGCGTAAGCGTCGGCATTGAAGATATTGACGATATTATTGCCGATTTTAAGCAGGCGATCGACCAAATACGGGAGGAATAAACATGGCTGTTGATTATGCAACATTAAAAAAAGGCGGATTTATGCGCCAGAAACAGAAAAATAATTTTTCGCTGCGCCTGCGTGTGGTCGGCGGAAATCTTACGGCGGTGCAGCTTGCAAAAATAGCGGAGGTCGCCGAAAAATTCGGTGACGGTCATGTTCATCTCACATCACGCCAGAGCGTTGAGATACCGTTTGTCAAGCTTGACGATATCGACAAAGTAAAGGCTGCGCTTGCCGACGGCGGCGTTGAGCCGGGCGTCTGCGGTCCGAGGGTGCGCACGGTGACGGCTTGTCAGGGCGAAGCGATATGTCCGAGCGGCTGTATCGATACCTATGCGCTTGCAAAGGAACTTGACGAAAGATATTTTGCAAAGGAGCTTCCGCACAAATTCAAATTCGGCATTACGGGCTGTCAGAATAACTGCCTTAAATCGGAGGAAAACGATCTCGGCATAAAAGGCGGGATAAAAGTCGCTTGGAAAAAGGAAAACTGCATTTCCTGCGGCGTATGCGTAAAAGCCTGCCGAAGCGAAGCGATAAGCCTGCAAGACGGCAAGATCACGCTTGATGAAAGCAAATGCAATTACTGCGGACGCTGCTGCAAATCCTGTCCGACCGACGCCTGGGAGCAAACGAGCGGATATATCGTATCCTTCGGCGGACTTTTCGGCAACAAGATCGCAAAGGGTGAACCTATAATTCCCTTTATCGAGGATCACGATAAGCTGATGGAAATTTGCGATGCGGCGGTACAATTTTTTGCGGAAAATGCAAATGCGGGCGAAAGATTCAGATCTTGCCTTGAGCGTGTAGGTTTTGATAAATTCAAAGAAAAAATTGAGGAGGTCTATTATGGCTGAGTTTGAAATTAATGAAAGCGTGGATATTACGGACGTAGTCTGCCCGACAACTTTTGTAAAAGCAAAAGTCGCGCTGGAGGAACTGGACGAAGGGCAGATACTTTCTGTCAGAATGAACGACGGCGAACCCGTGCAGAATGTTCCGCGGAGCATAAAGGAAGAGGGACATAAAATTCTCAAATTAATAGACAATGAGGACGGTACTTACGATCTTATTGTCCAAAAGGTCGGTGAATAAAATGCCGGTAAAAGCAAATGCTCAAAATTTTGATGAGCAGATAAAAGAGGGTATCGTCATAGCCGATTTTTATTCGGACAGCTGCGTTCCCTGCAAGCGTATGTCGCCCATACTTGCCGAGATCGAAGAGGAAAACAGCGATATTAAGCTTGTAAAGATAAACGTTAATTTTGACGGCAGTCTTGCGGAAAAATACGAGGTCATGGCTGCGCCGACGCTGATCTTTTTCGCAGACGGCGAGGAACGCGGGCGCATAAGAGGTACGGCAAAAAAATCGGATATACTCGAAATTATAAATAAATTAAGATAAGGAGCGTTTTATATGCAGATCACGATCGCAGGCGAAAAAAAGGAAGTCAAGGACAATATCACCGTAGCCGAACTTATTGTTTTAGAAAATGTGGAAACTCCCGAATATGTTACCGTTACTGTCAATGATGATTTTATAGACAGCGACAAATTGAGCAGTACTGTCCTTAAAGCAGGAGATTCGGTGGAATTTCTCTATTTTATGGGCGGCGGAAGCGTTGAGCGCGTATAAGGGGGATCTTTACAAATGGCATTTACAAATGAACAGCTTGAACGCTATTCGCGGCATATTATTTTAAAAGAGGTCGGCGCGAAGGGTCAGAAAAAACTGCTTAATGCAAAGGTACTGATAATCGGTGCGGGCGGTCTCGGAGCACCTGCGGCAATGTATCTTGCGGCGGCGGGCGTGGGAACTATCGGCATAGCCGATGCCGATGAGGTCGATCTTTCAAATTTACAGCGGCAGATAATCCACTCAACGGCGGATATAGGCAAAGCAAAGGTGCAGTCGGCAAAGGAGAGCATGCTGGCGATAAACCCCGATATAACGGTGAACACATACCGCACATTTGTAAGTTCCGAAAACATCACGGAGCTTATTGCGGACTATGATTTTATCATTGACGGAACTGACAACTTCCCTGCAAAATTTTTGATAAACGACGCTTGCGTTATGGCAAAAAAACCGTTTTCTCATGCGGGTATCATCAGGTTCAAAGGTCAGCTTATGACATATGTTCCCGACCAAGGACCGTGTTACCGCTGCGTATTCAAAGAACCGCCCCCGAAGGACGCGGTCCCGACCTGCAAACAGGCGGGCGTTATCGGTGCAATGGGCGGAGTTATCGGCAGTTTGCAGGCAATGGAAGCGATAAAATACATAATCGGAAAAGGTGAACTTCTTATCGGTCAGCTGCTGACCTATGACGCGCTTACCATGCAGTTCCACAAGATAAAACTGCCCAAAAATACATCGGGCTGTGCCGTCTGCGGAGATAGTCCCACTATAACAAAATTGATAGACTATGAACAGGCGGAATGTGACGGCTTAGGTCTGACGAATGGTGAGTGATCTTATGATAAAACTGAAAAAATCCGATCTTGAAAAAATTATAGATCATGCGCAAAATTGTCTGCCGAACGAAGCCTGCGGCTTGATAGCGGGCATAGAAAATAACGGTGTGAGGGAGATAAAAGAAGTCTATCTTCTTACAAATATTGATCAGTCCAATGAACATTTTTCGCTCGACCCGAAAGAACAGCTTGCGGCGATAAAGGATATGCGTTCAAAGGGTCTGACCCCTCTCGGCAACTGGCATTCGCACCCCGAATCGCCGTCAAGACCGTCCGATGAAGATAAACGCCTTGCATTTGACAGCAAAGCAAGCTATATGATACTTTCACTTATGGAGCGCGGCAAGCCTGTTCTAAATTCATTCAGAATAACCGGAAAAGACCCGAAAACGGCTGAAAAAGAACAGCTTGTTATTGAGGAATGATTTATGTACGATGTTGCGATAATCGGCAGCGGACCGGCAGGACTTTCCGCCGCTGTCTATGCAAAAAGAGCCGAACTTAGCACGGTGGTGATCGAAAAAGAGTATATGGGTACGGGGCAGATCGCTCAGAGCAGCCGTGTGGATAATTATTTGGGGTTATACGGCGAAAACGGATTTGACCTCGGTGAAAAATTTCTCGCTCACGCTCAGGCGGTCGGCGCGGAATTTACCGAAGCGGAAATTATTGAAATGATCCCCGATAGTGAAAGCTATATTCTTAAAACCTCGGACGGAAAAGAAATTTCAGCGCGTACCGTAATTTATGCGGCGGGTACAAAACGCAGGCGGCTTGAAATAAAAGGCGAAAGCGAATTTTTGTCAAAGGGAATATCCTTTTGCGCGGTTTGTGACGGCTCTTTTTATGCGAATAAAACAGTAGCTGTGATAGGCGGCGGCGACACTGCTTTATCGGACGCGCTGTATCTTTCTCAAATTGCAAAAAAGGTATATATCATACACCGCAGAGAAGTTTTCCGCGCAAATGAAGCGCTGCAAAAAGCCGTTAAAAATACCGCAAATATCGAGCTGATACTAAATGCCGTACCTGTTGAATTTATCGGGGATAAAAAAATAAATTCGGTAAAATTTATCCGCAACAATGAGGAAAATATCCTTGATGCTGACGGCGTATTTATCGCAATAGGAAGTATCCCCAACAGCGGACTTTTAAAGGGAATTGCTGATATTGACGAGAGCGGATATGTTATCGCGGACGAAAACGGCATCACTTCCGCGCAGGGCATATTTGCCGCGGGAGATGTCCGTACAAAGCGGTTAAGGCAGGTCATAACGGCGGCGGCTGACGGTGCAAATTGTGCGGAATCGGCAAGGATATACTTATCTCAAAAACGGAGCTGAAAATATGCGATCACAGAAAATGCAATTTAAAAAATTGCGTACAGACGTACTTATAATCGGCGGGGGTACGGCGGGCTGCTATGCGGCTATGACCATTGCCCAAAATTCTCCCGATACAAAAGTGCTTATCTGCGAAAAGGCGAATATAAAGCGCAGCGGCTGTCTTGCGGCAGGGGTCAACGCCCTGAACGCCTATATCACCAAGGGCTGTACTCCGCAGGATTATGTGGACTATGCAAGGCATGACGCGGCTGGCATCGTGCGCGGCGATCTGCTGCTCACCATGTCGGAAAATTTAAACAGCGTAACGGCTCATCTTGAACAGCTCGGGCTTGTGATATTAAAGGACGAAAACGGGAATTACGTCACAAGAGGAAAACGAAATCTGAAGATAAACGGCGCGTTCGGTTTTAACGTCAATGAAGAAATTTTCTACAGCATTACGGCTAAAGCCGTCATCATCTGCACGGGAGGAGCGGCGGGGCTTTATAAGCCCAACAATCCCGGATTTTCACGGCATAAAATGTGGTATCCGCCGTTCAACACGGGCGCGGGCTATGCCATGGGCATTCGCGCGGGGGCGGAAATGACGACATTTGAAATGCGCTTTATCGCGCTTCGCTGTAAGGATACCATTGCGCCGACGGGAACGCTGGCACAGGGCGTGGGCGCAAAGCAGATAAATTCGCTCGGAGGAGTTTATGAGGATAAATACGGTCTTACCACATCACAGAGGGTCCACGGTACGGTCATGGAAAATATCAGCGGCAGAGGACCTTGCTATCTGAAAACGGCAGGCATAACTGCTCAGCAGGACGACGCGCTGATAAAGGCATATCTGAATATGGCGCCCTCGCAGACGATAAAATGGCTGGAAAGCGGCAAAATGCCGTCAGAGCAAAATGTTGAGATAGAGGGTACAGAGCCGTACATTGTCGGAGGGCATACCGCAAGCGGATATTGGGTAGATACCGACAGGGAGACCACGATACACGGGCTTTTTGCCGCGGGAGATGTCGCGGGCGGCTGTCCGCAGAAATATGTCACGGGCGCACTTGCAGAGGGCAGGATAGCCGCATTGTCGGCGTTAAAATATATCGCTGCTCAAAGCATTTCTGAAATTTCCGATGAGAAAATTTCCGAAAATTTTTCACGGGCGGAGAAATTTCTGAATAACAAAAATTCACGTTTTAGCTGTGAACAGCTTGAAGAAGCTATGCAGACGGTCATGGACCGCTATGCGGGCGGTATCGGGACTAATTATCGTTACAACGATAGACAGCTTGACATTGCTGATGAAAGAATATCGCAGATACAAACGCTTACAGATGAGCTTTGCGCAGAGGATATGCACGAGCTGATGCTTATCTATGAATTACGCGAGCGGCTGACGGTGTGCAAAACTCTTATCGCTCATCTTCGCGCAAGAAAAGAGACCCGCTGGCACAGCTTTGCGGAAAATCTCGACTATCCGCAAAGGGACGATGAAAATTATCTTTGCTGCATAAATTCAAAACTTGAAAACGGCAGAATAAAGATCATCAAACGCAGACTGATAAAGGAGGGCGAACGGTATGAGCATAATGATCGACCGTGAAAAATGTATCGGCTGCGGAAAATGCGCGGAGGTCTGCCCGGGAAATCTTATCAAGCTTGACGGCAAGGCGTTTATCAGATACCCGAAGGACTGCTGGGGCTGTACGTCCTGCGTCAAGGAATGTAAGGTAAACGCGGTGAAATTTTTTCTCGGCGCGGATATAGGCGGCATGGGAAGCCTTGTGTATACAAGGCAAAAGGGCGATATACTCACTTGGGTAATAGAACGCCCCGACGGCAGCGTCAAAGAAATAGATATCAACAGAAAAGAATCAAACAGGTACTGAGGAGTGAAATGCAATGAGTGGATTATCCCACCTTGATGAACTGGAAGCGGAAGCGATATACATTATCCGCGAGGTCGCCGCAGAATGTGAAAGACCCGTAATGCTGTATTCTATCGGCAAGGACAGCTCTGTAATGCTGCACCTTGCCATGAAAGCATTTTATCCCGAAAAGCCGCCGTTTCCGTTTATGCATATAGATACGACATGGAAATTCCATGACATGATAAAATTTCGCGATGAAACGGCAAAAAAACTCGGCATAGAAATGATAGTCTATACCAACGAAGAGGGCGTAAAGCAGGGGATAAACCCGTTCGACCACGGCGCGGCGTATACGGATATAATGAAAACGCAGGCTTTGAAACAGGCGCTTGCCAAATACGGTTTTACGGCGGCATTCGGCGGCGGACGGCGTGATGAAGAAAAATCGCGGGCAAAAGAAAGGATTTTTTCTTTCCGCAATTCGGCGCAGGCGTGGGATCCGAAAAATCAGCGTCCCGAGATGTGGAAGCTGTATAACACCAAGATAAACAAGGGCGAAAGTATACGGGTATTTCCTATTTCAAACTGGACGGAAAAGGATATATGGCAGTATATACGCCGTGAAAATATCGACATTGTGCCGCTGTATTTTGCGGCGGTGCGCCCTGTTGTCGAACGTGACGGCGCGATAATTATGGTGGACGACGACAGATTTCCGCTGAGAGAAGGAGAAACTCCCGAATACAAATCGGTGAGATTCCGCACGCTCGGCTGTTATCCTCTGACAGGCGGAATTGAATCAACAGCGTCAACGCTCGATGAAATTATCGAAGAAACACTAAGCGCGGTCTCCTCCGAACGCACCTCAAGAGTTATCGACAATGAAGCGGCGGGCAGTATGGAACGCAGAAAGAGAGAGGGCTATTTTTGATGAAGGGCTTACTTAAATTTATTACCTGCGGAAGTGTTGATGACGGTAAATCAACGCTGATAGGACATATTCTTTATGACGCAAAGCTGCTGTATGCCGATCAGGAAAAAGCGCTTGCGCTTGACAGCAAGGTCGGCAGCAGAGGGGGCAAGATAGATTATTCGCTGCTGCTTGACGGTCTTATGGCGGAGCGCGAACAGGGTATCACGATAGATGTGGCATACCGATATTTCACAACGGACAAGCGCAGCTTTATCGTTGCGGACACTCCCGGTCATGAGGAATATACTCGCAATATGGCAGTCGGAGCGTCCTTTGCCGACCTTGCGGTGATACTCGTTGACGCCTCGCAGGGCGTGCTTGTGCAGACAAGGCGGCACGCAAGGATATGCAGTCTTATGGGGATAAGATATTTTGTTTTTGCCGTAAATAAAATGGATCTTATCGGCTATAGTCAGCCGCGTTTTTTGGAAATTCAAAAGCAGATAGAAGCGCTGAGCGAAGAGCTTTCTCTTGAAAATATCAAGATAATACCGCTGTCGGCAACGGAGGGCGATAACGTTACGGCTAAGTCGAAAAATATTACATGGTATAGCGGCGAGCCGCTGTTGGAATATCTTGAAAATATAGACATTGACGCTGATGACAGCGAGCAGGGATTTTATATGCCGATACAGCGCGTATGCCGTCCCGACCGCACATTCCGCGGATCTCAGGGTCAGATAGAATCGGGGAGCATTTCTGTCGGTGATGAGATAACCGTTCTGCCGAGCGGTGAAAAGGCGCATATAAAAAATATTTTCGTAACGGATAAGCCGGCCGAAACGGCATACAAGGGTCAGCCGGTAACGCTGACGCTCGACAGAGAGGTAGATGTGTCGAGGGGCTGTGTGTTTACGCGGGATAACGATATACCTGTGTGCAAAAAGCTGACCGTTTCACTGCTGTGGATGGACGACCAACCGCTTGCCGCGCCGAAGGAATATCTTGTCAAGCTCGGCACAAAAACCGGTTCGGGTATACTTACAAAAATAGATCATGCGGTCGATGTTAACACAGGCGAAAAGGTATCTGTGGATACGCTTTCAAAGAACGGCCTTGCCGTTTGTGAAATACTGCTTGCCGAAGGCATAACGGCGGATACGTTTAAAAATCATAAGACGCTGGGCGAATTTATCCTGATAGACCGCGTTACAAATATGACCTCCGCCTGCGGTGTTGTATTGGAAACTCAAATGACGGAGCAGGCAAACAAAGCGTCGTTTATAAACGGCGAGATAACGGCAAGAGGGGATATTTTTGAGGAATTTTTCTATGACGCGTCAAGCCTGAATGTGCTGAAATATCAGCCCGTACATCAGACCTACGCGATAGGCGACAAGCTGCCGCTCAAAGGCGAGAGCTATTCCTACCCCGAAAATTTTGACATTCTTGTGCTCCGCGATAAGACTGCCGTTATTGTACGCGGCGGAAAAATTGAACGGATAGTTCCCTTTGACGATTACAGCTACAGCGGTGAAGCGGTCGTAAACGGGCGCGGCTTTGAGATCAAAGTATCATCACAGGCAGATGTTGAACGTTTCCTTGATGAGTACGCCCCCGAAGATGCAGAATTTTTCAAACGGTGGATGAAATTTGACACTTATCGGAAAGTTGTTTTTTCGGGCGGCAAGTTATAAATTTTGTGATAAAATGTACCGACGGTATTCCGGTTTTAACGGACGGATATTGTCGGTACATTTTTATTTTCCGCCGCGCTTATTTGCAGCGGTAAAAATGGGGTCAGACGTTATTAAAACGGCTGTAAAACATAATATTCTGTTACTAAACAGAAAATAATTCGTGAACAAGGCTCAGAAATAACCAAACCGGAAACCTGATATGTTATAATAGATATAAGGAGGTATCTATATGGGCTTTGTCATTCTTTGTATCGTGATCTATCTGCTGAGCAAACTGGGTTGGGATATAATTTTTGAAATATTTTTTGGAAAGAAAAAATAAATTTCAGAGGAGATCATTATGTTGTATAAAATTAGAGACGGCAGACTTCGGACTAAGGATATAATGACGAAATATTCGGATAAGGAGTAATATGAAATATTCAGTTTACGATAAAAAATACAGCTATAAATATTTTTTCGATACCAAGACCGGATCTTATATGCGGACGGGCATTCTCGATGAGGACGGCAGGGACAGCGGTATCGACCCGTTTATGGCTTCTTTTCCGCATCTGATAGATGTCGGGATAATGGGACATTGCATTCATGGTGAAAGCGGTCTGTGCAAGGCGGCAGGCGTGCAGTGCTATCAAAGCGGGTATTCGGTCAAAAAACCGGATATGACGGCCGAAGATTTTGAAAGTATCGCAAAGCAGTGCCGTCATATCACAAATCAGCTTGCATTAGGCGGCAGGGGAGATCCCAATCAGCATAAGGACCTTGAGCGTATTTTGCAGATATGCCGCGAAAATGACCTTGTGCCGAATTATACGACCTCCGGTTTTGCAATGACTGACGAACAGGTAAGACTTACCCGCGAATACTGCGGAGCAGTTGCGGTCAGCTGGTACCGCAGCCGCTATACGCAGGAAGCGATAAAACGCTTTGTTGACGCAGGGTGTAAGACAAATATCCATTATGTATTGTCGAAAAATTCTATCGCGGAAGCGGTCGAACGGCTGTCGGGCAAGGGCTTCGCGGACGGCATAAACGCAGTTATTTTTCTTATGCATAAACCTGTCGGACAGGGTCAGCGCAAAAATATGATAACTAAGGACGACCCGCTGTTAAAAGAATTTTGCAGACTTGTAAATGAACAAAATGTGCCGTACAAAATAGGATTTGATTCGTGCAGCGTGCCGATGATAGTTAATTACTGCCCCGGTATCGCGAAGATCACTCTTGATACCTGCGAGGGCGCACGCTATTCCTGTTACATATCAAGCGAAATGGTGATGAGCCCCTGCAGCTTTGACCGCGAAGAAAAATACGGCGTATCATTAAAAGACAAATCTATCCGTGAGGTCTGGAACAGCCCGCAGTTTGAAGCGTTCCGCGACAGTCTGCGGCTCTCCTGCCCGAAATGTCCCGATCGGACATTCTGCATGGGCGGCTGCCCGCTCGTGCCTGATGCCGCAATATGCCCGAGAACAGATAAAAAACAGCTTTACGCTGAAAAATAAGGAGGAAATCAATATGAAAATAAGAACGGATTTTGTGACCAATTCATCAAGCGCCAGTTTTATTTGCTATACAGTAAATGATGAGCGGCTTGCAAAATTTTTGCGCGGGATCGCCGGAACAGACAGCGGACTGGAAATAGATGCGCCGATGGGTGCCGGCGGATGCAGCACGGGTTTTAGTCTTTATTCCAACAGACTTGAAATTCAGGATTATTCACCCGAATGCTCATATGTAGGCGATTACATGAGCAGCCTGTTTGACGCTGTCGTAGCTTATATGGAGATGAACGACTGTGAAAATATAAATGAACGGGAAAATCTCGATCGACTTGAGTTTCTTATAGAAGACGCAATGGATAACGGAGGTTATTCCTGCAGTACCTTCGTTTCAAGTTCCGATTAAATTTAAGGAGGTAACGATATGTTAAAATTAGAAGTTCCCGATATGACCGAGGTAATTGAAAAGTGCAAATATTCTCACGGTCGTAAGTTCACTGATGTCGAACTGCCCGAAAGCGTTAAGGTCATAGACGACTTCGCGTTTATGAAAAGTGTTGTAAAAAGGATAAATATACCAAACTCGGTAACAAGGATAGGCGACGGTGCATTTTATGATACGCCGCTCAGCTTTGAAAGTGATTTCCTGCCCGATTCCGTCAAAGAAATAGGCATGGGCGCATTCAAAAGAACAAAAATAAGCGAACTTATTTTGCCCGACAGCGTTAAATTTATCGGCATCAGCGCCTTTCGTTCTGTCGGATTAAAAACGCTTGTGATTTCCGAGAAATTGACTGAGATAAGCGACTGCGCGTTTGCGGATAACACGGATCTGGAGAGCGTAAGATTCGGAAAAGGTCAGGCTGAAAGCTGCAAAGAGCTTAAAAGAATAGGCAAAAGGGCTTTTTATAAAACTAAGCTGAGTTCGGTAATTGCCGCTGACGGGACTGATCTCAAAACAATGAAAAAACTTATCCTGCCCGCCGGTATCGAAGAGATAGATGATGAGGCTTTTGCAGAATGTACCGGCTTGAAAGAGATAGTTCTCCCAAATTCGCTGAAGCGAATAGGCAAAAGAGCCTTTGCAGGCTGTAAGGATCTTAAAAAGATCACATGGTCTGAAAAAATTAAAAAGATCGACGATCAGGCGTTTATAGGAACGGCGGTAAATTCGGTAAAACTCCCCGAATCTGCCAAAGTATCGCGATCCGCCTTTGAGGGCTGCAGCATTACAGATGTATCGCTTTTGCCTTCCAAAAAGAAAAATCTGCGGACCGAAAATGATATGCTTATTGACAGCAAAAATAATGTGATCTGCAATTTAAACAAGACCGTTCTGAGGATACCGGAGGGTCAGGAAAAATTGAGTGAAAAGATCCAGAATGCGAATACGCTTGAAGAGATCTATATTCCGAAAAGTATTACTCATATCGACGTTGATAAGCTCGTAGGCTGCAAAAAGCTCAGGTCTATAACGGTGGCGGAAGGCAATGAATATTATTATTCCGAAAACGGAGTTTTGTATCATTGGAACAGAGAATGGAGTGGAGAGGAAAAAGCAGAATTAGCCTTTGTTCCGCCTATGACAGAAGAATATACCATACCCGAAAATGTTGACGTGATAGGTCATTTTGCTTTCAGAAATAATCCTACTCTTAAAAGTGTTACTGTGCCTGATAACGTTGAAATAGAAGACGGCGCGTTTGACGGCGCTTCCATGCTCAGATCGGAGGGCGGTATTTATTACGTCGGAACATTGGGCTATGCTGTCAAGAGTTACGGTTTTCTTGAGATAAAAGAAGGTACCGAAAGGCTTACCGACTTTTTCTTCATGCCGGAAAAATATTATCAGAAATGGGAAGATTGCCGTTCTAAAAGTTTCCCTGAGACCTTTGATCCGTTCAATGAGGATCTTGAAAGTATGCGTATCGTACATCTTGCATTTCCTTCAAGTCTGCGTATATTCCCCATAAATTGGATAATGGAAGATGTTTATACACGTTGGAGCAATGCTTTAGGCGAAGTTATCTTTAACAGCGCAGCCGGAAGATGCTGCAGGGTCAAGGAGGATCTCGAAATTCTGAGAGACAGAGAATTATTGGAAAAAATTCTTGAATATGTACACGAGACCGACGAAGACAAAGCTAAAGAGCTGTGGGATAAGAACGGGCTGGGTAATTATCTTATATATACTTTGCCTGAAGCGATACTTAGTGGTTATCGGAAATTTCCGATAACATCTATTATCGGCAAAAAAATGTTATCGGCAATTATTGAAATAATCTCGTAAATAGGCAGTTTGTAGTAAAAAAAT
>CANPYF010000016.1 GCA_947587925.1 uncultured Ruminococcus sp. | reverse complement strand
TTGCACAGACTGCTTTTGGTTAATACATAGATTATTTTTGTTTTTTGCGCTGTCTACTTGACGGGGTGCGGGTCATTGACAAACCGACCAATATATGCTAAAATATAAAAAATGATCTCTGATAACGAATGGTTTTTGATGTCAGATATACCCTTTATAAATATTATCAAAAACAGCCGGTCGGGAGAATTTCAAACTGATCGGTGATTTTATTATAAGGTCTATGTTAAACTGCAAAAGAATTTAAAAAGGAGATTTTAAAATGTACAAAAGGCTCATAGCCGTTATGATCGCCGCAGTTTTGTTTACCTCGTGTGCCTTCACAGAAACTGTTAATAAAAAAATAGAGAAAGTAAAAGAAAAGGTAAATGAGATAAAAAAAGAAGTTTCAGAAAAAATTGAAGACGATTTAACGCCTACTAATATAAAATTGGCAAAAGAGTTGGGACAAAATGTTTTGACCGCAATTCAAAATGAAGATGTAGATGCGCTTGCCGATTTATTTTGTCAATATACGGTTGAGGAATATGGTGATGACCTAAAACCTGAAATTCAAAATCTGTATGATTATATTGACGGTAAAATTGTTTCTCATGATGAAATAAAAACAAGGGAAGCGGTTGGGAGAACAACAGAAAAAGATGGTATAGTTATTTACTCTTATAATGCGACAATTGAAAATGTTATCACTGATAAGGGAAATAAATATTTGATCGGTTGCAGAGGATACTCTGTATATAAAGAAAATCCGAAATTAGTCGGTTTTGTAAGACTTTATGTTCAAGATGAAAATAAATATGATCTCCTTCATCAAAATCATGAAACTGGTGTTGACCCATCTAAATTTTCATATCAAATAGGACACCTGCCGGAAGAAAAAAATGAATAATATCCATTACACCAAAACTTGATCCACATGAGAAAAGACCTCGAAAAGATAAGGAGCAGTTTACAATGTTCAAAAAAATCTTAGCCGTATTGACCGCCGCAGTTTTGTTTACCTCGTGTGCCTTTACAGAAACTGTTAATAAAAAAATAGACAAAGCAAAAGAAAAGGTAAATGAGATAAAAAAAGAAGTTTCAGAAAAAATTGAAGACGATTTAACGCCTACTAATATAAAATTGGCAAAAGAGTTGGGACAAAATGTTTTGACCGCAATTCAAAATGAAGATGTAGATGCGCTTGCCGATTTATTTTGTCAATATACGGTTGAGGAATATGGTGATGACCTAAAACCTGAAATTCAAAATCTGTATGATTATATTGACGGTAAAATTGTTTCTCATGACGAAATAGAAACAAGGAAAGCGGTTGGGAGAACAACAGAAAAAGATGGTGTGGTTGTTTATACTTATTGTGCGATAATTGAAAATGTTATCACTGATAAGGGAAACAAATATTTGATCAGTTGCAAAGGATACTCTGTATATAAAGATCATCCGGAATTAATCGGATTTGTAGAACTTTATGTTGAGGATACGGATAAATTTGAATACATTATCGATCACGATAATTCTGGTTATATTGATGAATCTATGTTTTCGTATCATGTAGGAAATATGCCAGAAGAATATTTAATATAATTTTTTATTTACAATCCTTAAATCACAATAAATATTAATTATTTAAGAATAATTTGACAGTATGCGGAAATTTCATAATATAATTTGTTCAACCGATTGACAAATCATCAAAGCAGTGCTATAATAAAATTTGCGTGAGAAATTTTCTTTTGTAATATGGAGGTAATAAGCTATGAAAAGCTTTTCAAAATCTCACAAGCTCGATAACGTATGCTACGATATAAGAGGTCCTGTTATGGACGCTGCTAATGAAATGGAAGCTGACGGAGAAAAAATAATAAAACTCAATATAGGCAATCCCGCACCGTTCGGGTTCAAAGCACCCGAAAGCGTGATGAACGCCATGAAAGAAGCGCTGCCGCTTGCACAGGGATACAGCGATTCACACGGCATTGCAGAAGCAAGAAGAGCCATAATAAAATATGACGAGTTCCGAGGCATACACGGCGTTGAGGAAAAGGATATTTATACAGGCAACGGCGTTTCAGAACTTATAACAATGTCAATGCAGGGACTGCTCGACAACGGAGATGAGGTACTTGTTCCCGCTCCCGATTATCCCCTGTGGACAGCGTCGGTCACGCTTGCGGGAGGTACAGCCGTTCATTACATATGCGATGAAAAAGCCGACTGGAATCCCGATATTGCAGATATGGAAAGTAAAATAACGGATAAAACCAAAGCCGTTGTCATAATCAATCCGAACAATCCGACAGGCGCGGTATATGATAAAAATATACTGACGGAGATAGTAAGGATAGCACGTGAACACGGCCTGATAATTTTCTCAGATGAGATATATGACAGACTGCTTATGGACGGCTATGAACATACCTCGATAGCATCTCTTGCGGGTGATGATGTTTTCTGCGTTACATTCGGCGGACTTTCAAAATCCCATATGACGGCGGGCTTCCGCTGCGGCTGGATATCTCTTTCGGGAAATAAAAAGGCGGCGCGCGGATATATCGAAGGATTGAATATGCTCTCTTCCATGAGATTATGTTCAAACGTACCCGCACAGCATATGATAGCCTCCGCTCTCGACCCGAATAATTTCGGCAGAAAAGACCCATTGCTCGAAAAGGGCGGAAGAATATACGAGCAGCGCGAGCTTATTTATAACGCGATAACGGATATAGACGGGATCACCGCCTTCAAGCCGCGTGCGGCATTTTACATTTTCCCAAAGATAGACACCAAAAAATACGGAATTGATAATGACGAACAATTTGTGCTTGATTTTCTTCGTAAAAAGAAAATACTTCTCGTCCACGGAGGAGGATTCCACTGGGAACAGCCCGACCATTTCAGGATAGTTTTCCTTCCCGAAGCGGATATCCTTAAAGAATCGGTCAAGAGATTGAATGATTTTCTTAACGGAGTATGACCGCGCGGATCTATCTCTGCCTAAAATGACTGTAAATTTTGTAAAAAAAATGTTAATTTAAAGTAAAATTATTTTTGGTTAAGCGTCAGCACTTGACAAATCATGTTAAATATGTTATTATATTAAAGTAAAGCCGCTTGTTTCCGCGGTGGGTTTTTATGCCCTCAAGTCATGCGTGAATGATCTTGTATCATTTGCCATGCCCCGGACGCAGCGAGTTCTATATAAAAGGCAGGTGTACAGTTAAGATGTACGCAGTTATCGAAACAGGCGGAAAACAGTATCAGGTCAAGGTAGGCGATGAGATCTTTATCGAAAAGATCGGCGCTGAGGTCGATGAGACCGTTACCTTTGATAAAATTCTCGCCGTAGGATCCGAAAACGGAATAAAAACGGGTGCTCCTTATGTTGAAGGCGCAAACGTGACTGCAAAGGTGCTTAAAAACGGCAGAGCTAAGAAAGTTACTGTTTTCACTTACAAGCCCAAAAAGAGCAGCAAGAGAAAAATGGGTCACAGACAGCCCTATACCAAAGTCGTTATCGAAGCGGTAAACGCTTAAAATAATGATCTCGGTTAAATTTTACTGCGCATCAGACAAAAGGCTGTTAGGCTTTGATGTCAAAGGTCATGCCGGATACGGCAATCCCGGCGAGGACATTGTATGCGCATCAGTATCGTCCGCTGTTATGCTGACGGTAAATAACATTACCGATGTCTTTAATATAAAAGCAAAGGCTAAGGTATTAAAAAATGAAGTTTTGCTGAAGCTTACGGAAGACCCCGACAAAATCGGCGATAAGCTGCTGGCAGGGTTATCTCTTCACCTTAAAATGCTGTGTGAGGATTTTCCGCAGGCAATAAAAGTCAGCACGATCCAAAGATAAGATCGTACGGAGGTGTAATTTAAATGATCAGAATATCCATGCAGTTTTTTGCCCATAAAAAAGGTATGGGTTCTACCAAGAACGGCCGTGATTCCGAATCAAAAAGGCTCGGTGTAAAGAGATCTGACGGTCAGTTTGTCCTTGCGGGAAATATTCTCGTGCGTCAGAGAGGCACTCATATCCATGCAGGCAATAACGTTGGAAAAGGCTCTGATGATACACTGTTTGCCAAAACAGACGGAATCGTTAAGTTTGAAAGAGACGGAAAAGACCGCAAAAAAGTATCCGTGTATCCGCAGGCTTAATAAAAAAATCGCCCCGAGCCTTAACAAAGCTTGGGGTTTTTTTGCAGCAGGCTCGTTCGTTTACATGAGAGGTCAACATAAGTTATGAGATATATCCACAACTTTTTCCGAATGTTCAAAAAAGACAGCGGAGCTCATTTCACATATAATCTCGGCGTAGGATTTATGCGGCTTTGGCTGCTGCTTTTCATTATTTCACTGCTGCTCATATATCCTATCATTACTCAGCCGTCCAATACCCTTGTGTTTGAAGACAGAGTATCTGTAGATCTTTCCAAATCTTATATATCCGAACGAACTGCAATAGGCAAAAATAAGGACGGGGAATTTCATATATTTTCAAAGGCCCATTATTATGTTGAATTAAGCGTTACAAGCTCTGACGGAACTAAATTCAAACATCTCGAAGAGGTCGGACATGACACCTACCGGGCTTTTAAAGAAACGGACAGTTCTCATCCTCATACCTATAATATGTATAGATCAACGCTTTTTAACACATATTATATTTCACCTCTTGAACCCGAGAAGGTGCTGAAAGAATTTAAGAAAACTCACCCCACTACCATATCCACCGTATTAACGGTATTATTTATTATTACGACGCTTGCTTCATTGATAAGTCTTGCGGTGGGGATAAGGCAGATAAGAGTGGCTATGAAATATCCGCGCAACGACGTGCCTTTTGATTCAAAAGAAATCGTACTTGCCGATGAAAACAGTCCTCCTCCCCCGACATATGATGAGCTTATGGAGGAATTTGACGAAGCCTATAAGAAATACTGGGGAATGTCATCCGGATCTTCAGATGAGTAATGCAAAAGGTCTGAAAAAAGAAAGGAATAGATAAATGTTTGTTGATTCTGCAAAAATTTATATAAAAGCAGGCGATGGAGGGGACGGCTGTGTTTCATTTCATCGTGAAAAATATGTGGCAGCAGGCGGACCTGACGGCGGAGACGGCGGCAAGGGCGGAGATATCATTTTTCAAGCGGACGATAATCTGTCCAATCTTTTGGACTTTCGCTATAAGCGTAAATATATTGCGGAACGAGGAAAAGACGGTGCTGCAAAAAGATGTACGGGCAAAAATGCCCCCGATCTTATTATAAAAGTGCCGAGAGGAACTGTCGTTAAAGAAGTAAACAGCGGCAGGATACTCGCCGATATTTCGGACGATGGACCTGTTGTTATATGCAAGGGCGGCAAGGGCGGCAAAGGCAATGCACATTTTGCAACGTCAACACGGCAGATACCGCGCTTTGCCAAGCCGGGATTCCGCGGCGATGAATATGAGGTAATGCTCGAGCTTAAGCTTATAGCGGACGTTGGTCTTGTCGGCTTTCCCAATGTAGGCAAATCAACGCTCGTTTCCGTTGTTTCAGCCGCAAAACCAAAGATAGCAAACTATCACTTCACCACCCTTACACCCGTACTCGGAGTTGTCAGGTTAAATGAGGAACAAAGCTTTGTTATGGCTGACATTCCCGGTCTTATTGAGGGCGCGAGCGAAGGCGTAGGGCTTGGACATGAATTTTTGCGTCATGTAGAGCGCTGCCGCCTTATTATACACATAGTCGACGTTTCGGGCAGTGAGGGACGCGATCCGATAGAAGATTTTAAGGCGATAAACCGAGAACTTAAAAATTTCTCTGAGGAACTTGCAAACGCTCCGCAGATCGTTGCCGCAAATAAAACGGATATTGCTCAGGCAGAGCAGATACAGCGCTTTAAGGATCACGTTGAAAAAGAAGGCTATCCGTTTTTTGAAATATCGGCAGCCTCGGCAAAGGGTACCAAAGAACTTATGAACGCTGTGTTTGAAAAGTTATCCAAGCTGCCTCCCGTAAAGCAGTTTGAAGCGCAGCCGCTTACTCCCGAAGAACTTGACGAAAAACTTTTCTCGCGCCGCGAATTTAATGTAACGGTCGAAAACGGTGTTTATTACGTTGAAGCCGACTGGCTTTGGGACGTGCTGCGTTCATGTAATATGGAGGATTATTCGTCATTGCAGTATTTTCAGCGCGTACTGCGCTCAACGGGAATAATCGACAGGCTTGAGCAAATGGGTATCAAAGAGGGAGATACCGTAAATATCTTCGACTTTGAATTTGACTTTATAGACTAACGAGGTGAGCTTTCAGCTTGAAAAATACCGACAGGATATTGACAAACGATGAGGCTGCACAATATTCGCCCGCAGCGCTTGCATTCCTCGGCGACAGCGTATATGAACGTCTGGTGAGGACAGAACTGCTGCTTGACGCCAATATGCCGCCCGATAAGCTGCACAAACTTGCCGTAAAAATAGTATGCGCCAAATATCAGGCTCAGGCGGCTCATTTTCTGCTCGAAGGACATTTTAACGAAAAGGAAGAATACTTTTTTAAGCGCGGCAGAAATTCCAACGGAATAAATGCTCCGCGCAGCGCTACCAATGCCGATTACCGCGCCGCAACAGGTCTGGAAACGGTATTCGGGTACCTTGCCTTGACAGGTCAGGATAAACGCTGTGCCGAGCTTTATAAAACAATTCGAGATAACATTAAGGAGTGAATACGTTTATGTCAGGACATTCTAAATGGGCAAACATAAAAAGGAAAAAGGAAGCTAATGATGCTGTCAAAGGAAAGATATTTACAAAGATAGGCAGGGAAATAACCGTTGTTGTAAAGCAAGGCGGTCCCGATCCCGCTAACAATGCGAAGCTTGCTAACCTTATTGCCAAGGCAAAATCCAACAATATCCCCAATGATAACATTGACAGAATAATCAAAAAGGCTGCCGGAGAGGGCGATAAAAACAATTATGAGGAAATGACCTACGAGGGCTACGGTCCCGGCGGTGTAGCCGTTATTGTTGAATGTCTTACCGATAATAAAAACCGTACAGCAGGTGATGTACGCCATTATTTTGACAAATTCGGCGGCAATCTCGGTACAACAGGCTGCGTATCCTTTATGTTCACCAAAAAAGGTACTATCGTGCTTGAAAATAACGATATTGATGAAGATGAACTTATGGAGAACTGCTTTGACGCAGGCGCTGACGATTTCAACATTGAGGACGATGTAGTTGTAATAAGCTGTGAGCCGAACAGTGTTGATACTGTCAGCCGTGCTCTTAAAGATATTGGATATAACGTACTTTCGGCTGAAAGCGAAATGGTACCGTCAACATACACTACTCTTACAGATGAAAAGCAGATAAAAATGATGAATCTGCTTCTCGATAACCTTGAAGAGAACGATGACGTTCAAAACGTTTACCACAACTGGAACGCTCCCGAAGAGGAAGAAGAGGACTAAAGATAAAAAAGGACTGCCGCAGTTAAATTGCAGCAGTCCTTTTTTTGTTGATATTTACATTTTGGCTCTTTCCTTGGCACGCATGGAATTGCTGAGCGTTCTTTTGCGTATTCTCATACTTTTAGGTGTTATTTCAAGCAATTCGTCGTCGGCAAGAAATTCAAGGCAGTCCTCCAAACTCAATATTCTCGGTGGAATGAGCCTTAAAGCGTCGTCGCTGCCGCTTGCGCGTGTATTTGTAAGATGTTTTTTCTTGCAGACATTTACTACAAGATCGTCCGATTTCGGAGATGCGCCTACGACCATTCCCTCGTATACCTGCGTACCTGCGCCTATGAACAATTCGCCGCGCTCCTGCGCATTATAAAGACCGTAAGTGACCGCTTCGCCTGTCTCAAAGGCAACGAGCGAACCTGTAGAACGCCTTTCAATATCGCCCTTATGCGGCTTATACTCATAGAAAACAGAGCTCATGATACCTTCGCCCTTAGTATCGGTGAGAAATTCGCTTCGATAGCCGAAAAGACCGCGTGACGGTATAAGAAATTCTATCCTCATTCGGCTTCCCACAGGCGTCATCTGTAACAGATCGCCCTTACGCGCACCGATCTTTTCCATAACAGAGCCTACGCAGTTTTCGGGAACGTCTATCACGAGCCGCTCGATAGGCTCGCACAGCTTGCCGTTTATCTCCTTATAAAGTACGCGCGGTGTAGATACCGCAAGTTCGTATCCCTCACGGCGCATAGTTTCGATAAGTATCGAAAGGTGCATCTCTCCCCTGCCCGCAACGCGGAAGCTGTCGGTGGTATCAGTCTCGGAAACTCTGAGCGATACGTCCTTCAAAAGTTCTTTGAAAAGCCTGTCGCGCAGCTGACGCGAGGTGACGAATTTACCCTCTCTGCCTGCAAACGGAGAATCGTTTACTGAAAAAGTCATTTCAACAGTCGGTTCGGATATTTTTACAAACGGAAGCGGTTCAAAGTTGCCGAATGAGCAGATGGTGTCGCCGATAGTTATATTTTCAAGACCGCTTATACATACTATGTCGCCTGCGCGGGCAGATTCGCACGGCACGCGGTTAAGACCCTCTATCTGATAGATCGTAACGATCTTGCCGCGGTATTCTTTTTTGGTAGCATGATAGTCGCCGACAGTGACCTCCTGATTGACCTTTATGACGCCGCGCTCTATCCTGCCTATTGCAATTCTTCCGACATAATCGTTATAGTCAATGGCGGAAACCAGATACTGCATTTCACCCTCGTCATCTGCTTCGGGAGCAGGAATATATGAAAGTATCTCGTCAAGCAGCGGTATAAGATCCTTTCCCGGCGCATTGGGATCCATTGAAGCCGTGCCGTCACGTCCCGAACAATAAAGAATAGGACTGTCAAGCTGTTCATCACTTGCGTCAAGATCCATAAGCAGTTCAAGGACTTCGTCGCCGACTTCGTTAAGCCTTGCGTCGGGTCGGTCGATCTTATTGACCACAACTATTATTTTATGGCCAAGTTCAAGCGCCTTCTGCAAAACAAACCTTGTCTGCGGCATAGGACCTTCGGCAGCGTCAACGAGCAGTATAACGCCGTTCACCATTTTCAGTACGCGCTCGACCTCTCCGCCAAAATCAGCATGACCCGGAGTATCTATTATGTTTATTTTGACGTCTTTATATTTAATAGACGTATTTTTTGCAAGGATAGTTATTCCTCTTTCGCGCTCTATATCATTTGAATCCATGACTCTTTCTTCAACAGTCTGATTATCTCTGAATGTACCCGATTGTTTGAGCATTTCATCAACAAGCGTTGTCTTGCCGTGGTCAACGTGAGCGATTATCGCTATATTTCTAAGATCTTCTCTTATCATTATAAATTAACTTCCCTTCGTGCGTTTTATATTACTTCTCAAAATAATATTATACCACAAAAAGCGTATAAATGCAATAAAAAATTCTCTGCACTGTCAAGCGATTATTTTGTATATAATAACGAAAAAATATCCCCGATATTTATTTTTGTATCGGGGATATTGTAATTTCTCAAAAGTCCGGAAGCTCAGGCTCGGTATCCTGAGTGGTGTCCGCCTGTGATTCGCTCGGACTGTCAGCAGCTGACGTGTCGGGAACTGATGGATCATCAGGCTTACTTGTATCAGGAGGCGGTTCTTCCGATGAAGTATCCGTAGGCTCTGTCTGCGGAGGCTCGGTCTGGGGCGGTTCTGTTTGCGGAGGCTCTGTTTGAGGCGGCTCTGTCTGCGGGGGTTCTGTCTGCGGCTCAGATGTATCCGCCGGTATTACCTCTTCGGGAAGCTCAGCTTCGGAAGAATCGTCCTCCTCACTGCTTTCCTTATCTTCTTTGGAAGAACTTTCCTCCTCTGATTCCTCCTCCTCGCTGCTTTCCTCATCTGACGATATGCTTTCTTCGTCAGCCGATGTATCGTCTTCTGAGATGACAGCTTTACTTTCAAGTGATATTTCCGGGGCGTCGTCCTTGCGGGTAAAGTTAGAATTATCTCTGTTTGTAATATATACCGCAATTATGAATATAAGAATTGCAAGAAGTGCAATGATGATCGTTACTATAATTATAAGTGTCTTTTTATATTTTTCATCTCTGTACACTTCGTCATCTTCATATTCTTCATCATCTTCATATTCGTCATAGTCTGCGTTGTCATTATCGTAATATTCTTCCGATCCTTCCTGTGGAATATACTGCTCCTCATCATCGTCATGTGTAAAATCCACAGTTCCTATATCCGCTTCGGAAGAAAAGAACATATTACCGCAATGCTTACAGGTTATCGCATCTGCCGGCACAGATCTGCCGCAGCGCGGACAGAATTTTGTTTCCAATAGCTTGTTCCTCCTTGTTTTTTGCTTTGCACTTTTCTCTCGCAGCCTACAGCTTTTAATATATGCGCTGCCTGAAAACTGATCAGGCAACACATATATCATTGAATGTTAAATAATTATCCTACAAGGCTTACTGCGCCTGTATTAAGGTCGACTCTGTAGCTTACGGTATTTCCGGAATCATCAGTATATCCGTATACCATTTCAACTCCGTCAGTTCCGTACTGATAAGAATAGCTTCCGTTCATTCCGTTTGACATAAAGTAATTGCTGATTATGGTATTTGCCTCGTCCCAGCTGTAATATGAACCTGCGGGAGCAAATCCGGGACCGCCGTCAGCGGAAGAAACTGTAGTTGACGAGGTGCTGTCTGATACAGAAGATGCATCTGTGCTGTCAGTTGAAGCCGTGCTGTCGGTCGAAGGAACACTTTCGGTCGGAGCAGCGCTGTCTGTCAGCGAGGTGGTGTCAGCCGCTGAGGAGTTTTCTGTAACAGGATCTGAAAGCTCGCTGTCGGTAACTTCTTCGGGTTCTTCCGAAAGGGTATCGTCAGTTACCTGCGGAACGTAAACGTCTATTGAGTCAGCGGACTCCGCTTCGCTGTGAACAAATGATACGGCGGGCGGGACTTTGACTGTTGATGAGGATTCATCATCTCCGAATCCGAACAGCTTATATCCAACACAGACAGCCGCTATAACAACAATGAGTATTCCTCCCGTTATGATAGCTGTTATGATAAATGTGCGTTTGGGATCGTAGCCTTCGCTGTTATCAGCGGCAAATGTTTCGTCGTCCTCTTCATAGTCGTCATCATACGATTCATTATATATGTATGCGTCGTTTTCCGTCTGCATAGGCGGCTCGTCATATTCCTCCTCAGACTCAGGCTCATAGTCATCTTCTGCGGGGGCGGAAGCGGCAAGCGCTTTTTTCAGATCGTCCTTTGAATATACTATTGTCTTATCATCGTCCTCAGTGAACTTTTCTTCGGGTTCGGATACAGGTTCGGGTGCTGCTGTCTGCTCCTGATCTTCCACGGGGGTTTCTGTTTCAGGCTGTATATCATTTCCGTTTTCATCGATCAGCAGACGGTGGCAAAATTTGCATATTATTGCCTCATCAGAGATCTCCTTGCCGCAAAACGGACAATTTTTGGTTTTCATATCCATCGGTCCTTCCTTTTTATTAATCCTTATAATTAATATAATAACACATTTCTAAAAAAAATGCAACTCTATTTATTAAAAATCATCAAATTATCATGTAAATTAATAATTAAGAACAATTTTTTCGTAAAATAAGCATAATTTAAAGAGCAAATCACGATCCTTCGCCCTTTGCCGATGCGACCATTTGCCTGAATTCGCCTTTGACATAATTATAAACGGTAAGACCGCGGCTTTTTCTGAACTGCTTTATAACTCCGAGGTAAAGATCGTGAGAGCTTGACGAGTTTGCCATTATTTTATAGACCTCGTTTATCTCGTCATCTGTCATCTTGTCGCCCACAGAGGCTTTGAGCCTTTCGAGCACGCTCTGCTGCCCGCCGTCAGGCTGTTCCGGCAAAGCGGCAGCTGTATCTGCCTTTGCATCAGTCGCTTTATCGGTCTTAGCCTTCCTTTTTCTTTTCGGCTTTACCTCATCCTCTTTTATATATTCGCGGTATTCGTCCTTTATAGCATTATACAACTCTCTTCCGCGATCCTTTTTGAATCTTTGTATCATATTGATATAAAGCTGCTGGATAGTCATAGATTGATTTATCTGTGCTACTATGCCGGAAAATTCGTCGGGCGTCGCGATACCGTCAAGTATCGAGTGCAGACGTTTTTTCATTGCAATATCGACCTTTTTGGGCTGACCCTGCTGCTGTTCCTCATCATCGGCTGCATTCTGTTCGGAAGTCTTTGCCGTGTCATTTTTATGAAGTTCGACATATTCCGCTTTGACAGCGTTATAATATTTACCCGTAGTATCAACATCAAAAAGCTTTGCCAAAGCATTGTGAAGTTCAAGTTTGCTCTGCGAGTTTTCCATGCAATCGGCTATCGTATGCGCGGAATTTTCATCTATTTCGGGTATAAGCTCCATTACTTTGGCAGTAAGATCCGTTTCTTTATCCTCCGCCGAATGCTCCTGTTCTTCTCTGAAGCTGTCGATAAGAGTTTCGGGGACAACTATCACGCCCTCCTCCGCGATATTATCTGCGGGGGTATCGGTGACCTTTATCTCGGCGCTTATCGGTTCGGCTGCCGTTTGAGTTATTTCAATATCCTTGACCTCATCAGCGATCTGCTCTTCTTCTGTCGGTTCTTCTATCGGCGGAAGATTATACTTAGCATAATTTATCGCCGCAGATATGTTCTGCGTTCTGTATACCTTGCAGGACGGCGCGTCCTCAAAAGTATTTTCCCAGAAATCATGCAGCTTGTCAAAGCCCTTATCGTTGCTTATTACAAAAATATGAGTGTAAAGTTCCTTTGCAACAAGGTAGCCGAGAAGAGTTGAAAGCTGAAAATCGAGCGCGTTCTTTCCGCCTACCTTGACCTTTATATATTGGACGTCAGCTTTAGATCTCATTACCATGCAATGCATCTCAAAACTGATCGTATCCGAATTATCACTGTAAAAAATTATTACTCGGTCGTCCTCGCAGAGCTTTTCTATACCTGCGAGTCCCTTTGATTTAACATTTTCAAAATCGACCAGATATGATTTCATATATTATCTGTTCCTTTCGTTGCTTTTATCGCGTTTTACGCCTTGCGGTAATTACCGCTGCAAATACACCGACTGCTGCCGCCGAAGCTGTGACAGCCGCTGCCGCGCCTACGGGGAAGCCGTTATCGCCGTCATTATCTTTGACCTTTTCATCAGCCGCAGCCGCTTCGGGATCGTAATAGGTATAAATATGCGATTCGATTATCGGCTGCAAAGTCTTGGCTATCCTTGAATGACCGGCAGCATTCGGGTGTATATCCATATCCTCAATGTTTGTGAGCTGAACGTTTTCTCCCTCAAAAGCTTTAGCTATATCAACGACCTCATAACCGAGCGGATCAGCCTCTGCTTTTATTATTTCATTAAGTCTGTCTATTTTTTCTTTTGCCATATCTGCAAGAGCAGTCAGCGAATTGCCTTCAAGCGGGTCGTAAAGCGTCTGTACAAAGAGCGACAGGTCGCTGCTTGAATTTCTTGCATATATCTCCGCCATTATATTTTCAAGATTTTCCGAATAATCATCAAGATTTTTATCAAGCGTTTCGCCGAGAGAAAACAGTTTATCCACGACCTCCGAAAAACTGTTTTCACCGCTTGCTATATTTAAAAGCGGCTTTAACAGGTCGTTTCCGCCTATAGATATAACTATAGCGTCCGCGTGCTTCAATTCCTTGTCATACAGACCCTCGCGCAGATTTGCGAGCATTTTTTTTGAAGTAAGTCCATCCTTGGCGATATTATCCGAAGAAAATCCGGCTGCTTCGGGCAGCTCAGAATCAAATACCGCCGTAAGCAGATTAGCATAAGAAGCGCATTTTGACTTATCCTCCGCCGAATATCCCTCAAGCCCGAAGCCTGTCGCAATGGAATCCCCCATAAAAACTATATGCGGAGGAGCGTTCACCTCTATATTTGGTTCTTCATCTGCAAATGCGGTCATATTTATACTGCCGACCATCATAACGATCAGCAGCGCCAGCGATGTTAAAAAAGCTGCCGCTTTACCTTTGTTCACACATTCATCTCCCGTATCTGTCTGAACGTGAGAACACCGCGCGTCTTTCAACGCGCAATGCTCTTACGATAAATTTACATTTCAGATCTCATCTGATATAAATATTACAAAGATCTGAGCTCGTCGTCGCTGACAAGCTTAAAACCGCTTTCGTTCAGCGCGGTGACCGCTTCGTCGAGTTTATCTACCCTGAGTACGAGATAAGCGGTCTCGTCCGTTTCACTGATAAATGCCGCGTACATATATTCTACGCTTATATTTTCAGCATAAAGACATTCCATTGCATCGGCAAGTCCGCCCGGTTTGTCGCTTATCCTTATCGCAAGTACGCCTGTTACCGTTACCGCAAAATTGTTCTCTTTAAGAATAGCGAGAGCCTTGTCACTGTCGTTGACAATAAGCCGCAGTATGCCGAAATCCTTTGTATCCGCAATGCTCATTGCACGGATACTGATATTGTTATCTCCGAGAAGCCTTGTAATTTTTGAAAGCCTTCCCGCTCTGTTTTCAACAAATACAGATAATTGTTTTACCGTCATGATAGCTTACCTTCTTTCCTGTTTATTTTTTATTGATCTGCCGTAAACAGCACCCAATAGCCGTGTTCTGCCGCAAAACGCCAGAAGGCTATGCTGTCGCGGAAATATTCAAGCGTATACTCCATATCTTCGTTATCCTTAGAAGGATATTCTTCGGGATCTATTTTTTTGTAGCCGCGTTTAAATTCCGCATCGCTTATTCCGGACAGAACATTATAAATACTTTTTACCTGATCCGGTGTTTTTGCTGAGATTATATAATCGTCATGATCCTCGCCGTCATAATAAAGCTCTTCTCCTCCCAGTATCGCCAGACCCGCTATGTTTTGACCAACGTCAAAGCACAGCGACCCGTCAGTCAAAGCGCGGTGCATTGCGTCCCACGATACGTCAAGTTCGCAGGTGCGTTCGGGATATTCTTCAAAGTATATCTCTTCCAACTCACTGCTGATATATTCGGGACGCTCCGAGAGCCGCATATTTTTCAGCTTGTTTATCTCGTCCTTTTCAACGGCGAATAAAACACCTGATCCTGACATTTTACACCAGCTTTCGTTTGTCTATTACTCTTACCGCCTTACCCTCGGATCTCGGTATGCTCTTTGGCTCTACAAGTTTTATCTTAGCCCTTATTCCGAGTATCGACTGTATATCGGAGGAAATTTTCTTTGAAAGCTCCTCGACAGTTTTAACGGTATCGGAAAACATATCGTCTGATATTTCAACAAGTATCTCAAATGTGTCGGTAGTTCCGACTCTGTCCACAACTATCTGATAATTAGGCGTGGCGTTGCTCATTTTAAGCAATACGGATTCTATCTGCGACGGGAACACGTTGACGCCCTTTATTATCAGCATATCGTCCGTTCTGCCCATAGGCTTGCTCATTTTTACGAGCGTTCTTCCGCAGGAGCATTTTTCTCTCGTAAGCACACAGATATCTCTTGTGCGGTATCTGAGCAGCGGGAAAGCCTCCTTGGTTATGCTTGTGAAAACAAGTTCTCCCTTTGAACCCTCGGGCAGTACTTCGCCCGTATCGGGGTCAATTATCTCTGCGATAAAGTGATCCTCATTAATATGCATACCCGTCTGTTCTTCGCACTCAAAGGATACGCCCGGACCGCTTGTTTCGGTAAGTCCGTAAATGTCATACGCTTTTATTCCGAGCAGTCTTTCGATCTCGTGACGCATTTCCTCCGTCCACGGTTCTGCGCCGAATATGCCCGCTTTAAGTTTTATGTCGTCGGGCGAATATCCCATATCGTGAAGCGTTTCTCCTATGTAAGCGGCATAAGACGGCGTACAGCAAAGGATAGTTGAACCAAGATCCATCATAAATTGTATCTGACGTTCGGTATTGCCCGAAGACATCGGAAGAGTAAGACAGCCTACCTTATGCGAACCTCCGTTGAGTCCCGGACCGCCCGTGAAAAGTCCGTAGCCGTAGCAGACCTGACAGACGTCCTTGTTAGAGCCGCCCGCTGCTACTATCGCCCTTGCACAGCAATCCTCCCACAGATCAAGGTCGTGCTGAGTATAAAAAGCAACAACTCTTTTTCCGGTAGTTCCGCTTGTAGATTGTATTCTTACGCAGTCCTCAAGCGGTTTTGCAAGAAGTCCGTAAGGATAAGCGTCTCTGAGATCGGCTTTTGTAAGAAACGGCAGCTTATGAAGATCGTCTATAGATCTGATGTCGTCGGGCGTTAATCCCCTTTTTTTCATAAGCTCCCTGTAATAAGGAACATTGTCATAAACGTGCTTTACCTGTGCTACAAGCCGCTCGTTTTGCAGCTTTATCATTTCTTCGCGCGGCATACACTCGATCTCTTTGTTCCAGTAACGTTTTTCGCTCGCCATTGGTCCGATTACCTCCTGTTATAATATTATATTTATTTCCGGTCCGAATTATCCCGGATATATCCTTCAAGAATATTTTTGCCTGATGAAGTCTTAAAAAACCTGTTAAGCGCCTTTGACGCGGCTTTGGAAGAGAGCGCGTCCTCGTCAGCGTTTACAATAAAGTCCGCTTCAAGCAGTATTTGCAGGTCGATACCGTCAACGCCCTCATATGTATGATGATGAGCTATAAGATAACATACCCTTTCGATAGTCTGCTCGTCATATCCGAGTCTGCGCAGCATTTCTTCGGCAGGCTTAGGGCCTAACTGCTCCTGAAGCTTTCCGCCGCAGTTTCCCGCACCGTATTTTTCCTCGGCAGGTTTTATGCCTATATCGTGTACGATAGCCGCGGTACACAAAATATCATATGTCTTTTCATCAAGTTTTTCAAGCGAGCCTATCTTCTGAGCAAAAGAATATACTTTTATAAAATGATTTATCCGCCTGACGTCCTCGCCGAAATATTCTTTCATAGCGTCAACAAGCTGTGCTTGTCTTGTTTCATTATTCATCAGCCGTACCTCTTCCTAACTCGAAGGCTTTTTTGTTCAGCTCTATAAATTTCTGCGGTACGCACTTATCGAGCGCAGCCTGCCATACGCTTTCTTCAAACGGGAGTTTCTTTGATACAACTCCCATAAGCACCACGTTAGCCGCCTTTGCACTTCCCGCCTGTTCGGCAAGACCGAGCGCGTCCACCGCTGTAACGTCAACGCCGAGAGCGGATATTCTGTTTATTATATCCTCCGGATACTGCGCCGCTCCGGTTATTACAGGCATAGGATCGAGCCGCTGGTCGGAAGTGACTATTTTTCCGCCCTTTTTAAGGTACGGCAGCCACCTTTCCGTTTCAAGCTGTTCAAAACTTATTATTACGTCAGCCTCCCCTTTTTCTACAACGGGAGAATACACCTTGTCGCCGTATTTTACATATGTAACGACAGAGCCGCCGCGCTGGCTCATTCCGTGTACCTCGCTGACCTTTACGTCATAGCCCTGCGACATAAATACATTGCCGAGTATCCTTGAAGCAAGCAGCGTACCCTGTCCGCCGACGCCGACTATCATTATTGATCTTGTTTCCATTTATTACATTCACCTCATTATATTACCGTCTGAATGCCTTGGCAAGTATGCAGACTCCGCCGATAGCGGTAAATAAGTAGCTCTTTACCATATCGCCTATATAATCAGCTTTCATATCGAGTAATTCAACGACCTCTTCAATATTTTTAAAGCAGTCCATAAGCGATACGTCATCTGAATACGCTTCAAGCGCTTCTTTAAGCGCCATTGCATAGGTTATTCTTTCTCCGAGATATACCGAAGCTATTATCAGAACGATACAGAATATCGCTCCGAAGGCGCTCATATCCTTGCCGAGCAGAATATATCCGAAAAACGCTCCCGCACATATGGCAAGACCGCCTATAGCGCTTATATAACCGAGAGAACCTATAAGACACCATACTACAAGTCCGAGCGCAGTACCTATAAGCGCTCCAAGAATACCCATTGCTTTGTTTTCAGTTTGCATTTTATTTTCCTCCTTATAATTTTTTTATTTTCAGCCGATAGCGGCAGGTCTGCAAAGTTCCTTGCAGATACCGCAGCCAACGCACTGTGTATGATCTATAACGCTCTTGCCGCCGCTCATTGATATTGCAGGACAGCCTATTTTCAGACATTGCTTGCAGCCGACGCATTTTTTCTCATCTACCTTTAGCGGTGCTGAATGTTTCACATATTTCAGCAGCGCACAGGGACGGCGGGAAATTATCACAGAAGGTTCTTCCTTTTCAAGCTCCTCGGCAATTACCGCTTTTGTTTCAGCCATTTTGTAAGGATCGACTACCCTTACGCTGTTTATTCCGACCGCACGGCAGAGTGCTTCAAGATCTACCGCCGCCGCAGGATCGCCTTTAAGGTTCATACCCGTTGTCGGATTCTGCTGATGTCCCGTCATGCCCGTTATAGAGTTATCCAGTATAATAACGGTAGAATTTGTCGCGTTATAAGCTATATTAACAAGCCCTGTTATACCGCTGTGCATAAATGTAGAATCGCCGATAACGGCAACGCTTTTCTTTTCGGCTTCCCTGCCGAGCGCTTTATTATAGCCGTGAAGCGCGCTCACCGAAGCCCCCATACATATAGTGGTATCCATTGCAGAAAGAGGTGCAGCCGCACCGAGCGTATAGCAGCCTATATCTCCCGAAACAAATACTCCAAGCTGCTGTAAGCAGTAGAACAATCCTCTGTGAGGACAGCCTGCGCACATTACGGGCGGTCTTGCAGGAGCGATCTCGTCAAGCGAAATCGTCTGAGGTCTTATGCCGAGCAGCTTTTCTCTTACTATAGCCTGAGAGATCTCACCCTCAAAACCGAAAAGTTCCTTGCCCTGTACATTTATTCCGTGTTTAAGACAATGTGTTTCGATTATGTCGTCAAGTTCTTCTATTACATAAAGCCTGCCGCACTTAGCGGCAAAATCCTTGATAAGCTTTACGGGCAGCGGATTTACCATTCCGAGTTTTAAATATGAAGCATTATCGCCAAGCGCTTCTTTTGCATAAAGATAACAGTTGCCCGCGGTGATTATACCTATATCCGTATCGTTGTATTCTACGGTATTTAACGGACATTCCTCGGCATATTCTGCTGCCGCCTTCAGGCGCTGCTCCACGACAGTGTGCCTTTTTTTGGCAAAAGCAGGCATCATAACATATTTGGCAGCGTTTTTTTCATACGGCTGAGATATGTATTCTTCGCGTTCTTCAAGTTCTACGATCGACTGAGAATGTGCTATTCTCGTTGAAAGTCTTACAATAACGGGCGTATCAAACCTTTCGGAAAGTTCAAAGGCTTTTTTTACATAATTTTTGCATTCGAGCGAATCAGACGGCTCGAGCATAAGCACCTTTGAAGCGATAGCATGATGACGCGAGTCCTGTTCATTCTGCGATGAATGAAGTCCCGGATCGTCGGCAACGCATATGACCATTCCGCCTCCTACGCCGGTATAACCAGCCGTGTACAGAGGATCTGCGGCAACGTTCAGACCGACGTGCTTCATTCCGCAAAAGCTTCTTTTACCCGCAATAGAAGCACCAAGCGCAGCTTCCATAGCTACCTTTTCGTTAGGCGCCCATTCGGCGTAGATCTCGTCATATTTTGCTGCAAATTCCGTGACCTCGGTGGAGGGAGTTCCCGGATATGAGGAAACAAACTCGCAGCCCGATTCATACAAACCGCGCGCAAACGCTTCGTTTCCAAGCATAAGTTTTTTCATTGGCATTGCACCATTCCTTTCGCCGCCGCCATGCGGCTTTAATAATATTTTAATTATAACACAAAATTAACGATAATGCAACAGTTTATCGCATATTTTATCATAATTTTTTTGCCGCGCGGGGAAAAACCGTATTCTTACAAGTAAAATTGATTTACATCAACTATTTTAATAAACCCTTGACTTAATCATGCAATTTATGGTATAATTATGATACGAACAAATATCAAATATTGACAGGAGAGCTTTATATGAAAAAATATCGTTTTGCCATTCTGGGAACAGGACGTATAGCCGCTACATTTGCCAAGGCATTATCCGAGGTCAGCGAGGCTGAATTTTATGCCGTAGGCTCGCGCACAAAACAAAAAGCGGACGCTTTTGCCGAAAAATTCGGGGCGGTAAAGAGCTACGGAAGCTACGAGGAACTTGCCGATGACAAGGATATAGACGCGGTGTACATCGCAACGCCCATGAGCTGCCATTTTGATAACGCCATGCTCTGCATAAATAAGGGAAAGCATATTCTCTGTGAAAAATCCGTATCGCTCGATTCTCGTCAGCTTGACATAATGCTGAAAGCGGCAGCCGAAAAGGAACTGCTGTTTATGGAGGCAATGTGGACAAAATGCCGCCCTGTGTATATCAAAGTGCTTGATTGGATCAGACAGGGCAGGATAGGCAAAGTAAAATATGTAAAAGCAGATTTTAACAACCTTGTGCGCTATGACCGATCGGACAGACTTTTTGCTCCCGAACTTGGCGGCGGCGCATTGCTCGATCTGCTGGTGTATCCGCTTACGCTTTCGTCAGACGTTTTCGGAGAATACCCGGAATCTGTAACAAGCGCCGCAAATATAGGAAAAGACGGAGTAGATCTGAGCAATGCGGTCATATTGAAATATAAAAACGGTTTTGCCGCACTCAGTTCAGGATTTGAAGTGCCCAACAATAATAACGCGCTCATATCGGGCGAAAAGGGCAGCATAATCTTTTCGGACTGGTTTTTCTGCACCTCCGAAGCCGCGCTTTATGACAGAAACGGTTCGGAGATCGAACGTATAAATATTCCCGATGAAATAAACGGCTATGAATATGAAATAAGAGAATTTTGCCGCTGTCTTGACAAAGGACTCAAAGAAAGCACGCTCGTTCCTCATTCCTCTACAAAAACTGTCATGAAAATAATGGATAAATGCAGATCCGACTGGAATATGCAGTATCCCGATGAAAATGTTATCAAAATGTAAATTTTATTTTTTGAATGTAGAAAAATGTCAAAATATTTAATAATTTTAAGTACTGCACTGTAAAAATAATGTCGAATATTCACATAAATGCTATACATTGCATAATCTTCCTGCCAAATTTTTTCATAATAGTTGTATAATATCATGAAAACTTTTTTAACTATTTATTTTGATTTTTAGATATGTTATAATAATGATATGATACGATACAACATATTACCAAAGAGGTAGGAAATATGGATTATTTAAAAATAATAGTAGCCGATGAAAACAGCCGTTTGGAAAAGCTATCAAAAAAATTGGAATCTTCGGGAGTAAGGATAATAAAGTGCAAACAGGAACTGTTCAGGATATATTCCGAGATAACAAAGCAGCTGCCGTCTGCGGTCATTCTTACTAATAAACTTTTCGGAGAGACCCTAAGCACACACTTTCTTCCAAGCAGCTCCCCTCCCGATATTTTCATATATCCTTTTGATATGCAGATTAACATAGAAAAAGAAGCAAATAAGATACTTGAAAAGGTTTACGGGAATTATAAGCTTATAAGCAAGCAAAGATATATGAGACAAAACGCTGCAGATGAGTTAATAAACGAATGCTTCGGCGAACTTGGTTTTACGGTCAATTACTGCGGCACAATATATATCAGAACTATACTTGAAGCGATCTGTCGCGGAGATCTGAGCATATCCGACAGCATGAGCAAGGTAATGATACCCTATACGGCAAAAACGCTCAATGTTGAGATCTCGTCAGTTTCGCACGGCATAAGACACGCGATAAAAAAGTGCTGGCCGAACTCTATGCCCGGCGCACATGAAAAATATTTCGGTTTGATTTTTTCGGACAAATCGAATATACCGACCAGCCGCGAATTTATTATGATACTTGCGGATTATCTGCTAAGACAGCTTAAAAATCAGTTGTACTGAATAAATGACAACATCCCTATACCCTTATTTATAAACAAACGCATGACGTGCATATTTACAGCGCGTTATGCGTTTGTTTTTATATTAACATATATCTTGGCACAGGTCATGAACCGAACGGAACAAGATCCTTTGCGGCGTCCTTAGCCGTAATGAGCGTATCTCCGTTGTCAATATCTATCAGATCGTACAGATCGTTACCCATTCCGAGCTCCTTCATATAGGAAAGCTGGCGCAGACCGTGGCGCGATTCTATACGTTCAACAAGAGCATGATTTTCTTCCTTCTTCATGGCGTAGACAATATCCACACACGCCTGATCTGCGGCGAGTATATCCAAAGAAGCGCAGATACCCACATTAGGCGTTACTACAGGCTCGGCGTAGATACCCTCGCAGTCGCAGGATACGGACATATTGCGCATTACGTTGATATAGGCTATCCTGCTGCCGAAATGATCGGTTATTGCCTTGGTGGACTCTGTCATGCGTTCCATAAATTCCTCATCACTAATATCCCACTGATCGTTTTGTCCGGGGGTAGTGTGTATCATAGCCTTGCCGATCTTTCCGTCAGCGCAGCCTATACCGATATTTTTATCAGAACCTCCGAAGCCGCCCTTGCTGTGTCCTTTGAAATGGGTAAGAGCGAGCAGCGAATCGTACTTTGTAATATTTTTACCCATAGACATTTGAGTAAACCATTTTCCGCCCTTTATCGGAAGAAATACCGTTCCGTCAGCGTCGGTAATATCCACGGGAGCAAAGGTCCAGCCGTTGACTTTAAGAGTTTCCAAATGCTTTTCAGTGGTATCTCTGTCGCCCTCATAATAAGAATTTGTTTCTATTATAGATGAATCGGGCAGTTCTTTTTCCATCAGCGTTTTTACCCACTGCCGAGGAATAATATTAGGTCCGTTCTTTTCGCCCGTATGAAGTTTGACGGCAATTTTGCCTTCAAGCACATTTTTAATATATCCGTAAATTTTCAAAAGACCGTTTTCGGACAGATCGCGCGTAAAATACACGATTGATTTTTCACCGCTGCGCTGTTCATAAGGAACATAGATCTCTCCGCCCTTTCCGGCTGCAATATTTTCCTTTGCCATAAAAATTACCTCTTTTCTTTTTTATTATCGCCTTATCTCACATAAAACAAAGCATAAATGCTAATAGAGTGAGAAAGAATAATTTCCCGACAGGCTGTCCGTTTAGTATCAAAAATAATGCTCTGTCGGCATAAGATAATTATACCACAAAATCGGAATAAAGTCAAATACTTTTGGTATTGTTTAATATACTTCTCGGCAAAAATAATTTCCGTGCCGTAAAAACGGCGGTTTATTGATTTTTAAAGTCTGTTCTGATATAATATAAATAAATTTCGGCAATATTGTAACCTTTTCAGGTTTTTTTCCGATTACTATAATAGGGAAAGGAGGCATGATCGGTTGAACAAAGAAGAAAAAGATAAATATTTGTTTGATCTGTTCAACACAAGGGACAGCAATGCGGTCGAAGAAAGCATGAAGGTATACGGCGATAAGCTTATGCGCTTGGCATTGAGCTTTCTCGGCGATACGCGCGACGCCGAGGAATGTGTAAACGATACTTTTTTAAAAACATGGAATTCGATACCGCCGAACGTCCCGACCGATATGTTCTCTTATCTTGCGAGGATATGCCGATGTACCGCTTATGATATTATCGACAAAAAACAGGCGGCAAAACGCAGTGTTATTCTGGTCGAGCTTACCCGCGAAATGGAAGAGTGCATACCCGACAACAGCCGCAATGTCAGCACGGCAGAACAGCAAACGACTGAATTTATCAATGAATTTCTTAAAACCCTGCCGTACGACAAGCGCGTAATGCTGTTAAAACGATATTGGCACGGCGAAAGTATCGAAAATATCGCAAATGAAATGGGCTTTTCGCAAAGCAAGGTAAAGACCGTCCTGCACAGGATAAGAAAAGAACTGAAAATTTTTCTTGAAAAGAAAGGAGTATTACAATGAACGGAAATGATATTATGAAAGCGCTGAATAACATTGATGAAAAATTCATAGCTGAAAGCGCGGAGAAAAGCAGTGTATCAAATGTAAAGCATAAAAAGTATATCAAAAGGATAACGGCGGCGGTGCTGGCGGCTGTGTTTGCTGTAAGCACCTTTACGGTCATTGCCGAATCAAATGTAGATATATGGCTCGGTGCGCCGTATGCCAAAAAGGACGGTTCGTATACCTGTATCACATCTTTTAAGGGCGATTATCTTAACGGTGACAGATACGAGGGCGAACTGCCCGAAAAATTTGTATATCAAGAACCCACTTATATACCCGACGGTTATGTGAAATTAGATCCCGGCAAGCAGGATAATTGGTATAGTGTATTATATTCAAAGGACGATTATTATTACATCTATTATTCTCAGTATGAGCTTGACTATATGATGCACGTTAAAACAGCCGGTGAGGACGCAAAATTTATGATAATTTCGGGACGCAAGGTCTTCGTTACTCAGGATTATAAAAATGTAAGAGTAATATGGATAGACGGAGATTATATGTATTCACTTTCGGGAGTTATGTCTTTAGAAGAGATAACAAAAATTATGGATTCGGTAATGCCCATATGAAAAAATGAAAGGATTTTCCTGACATGAAATACATCATAAAAAACCTAAGAAATTTTTTTGCCGAAGAGAAGATCATCTTTTTTGTCACAATTATCTGTATTGCCGCATCGGCCTTTATAATTAATTTCTCTTATGGACTGTACTACAATTACAGTATCAAAAAGACCGAAGCGGATGTTGATTTTAGAGAGTTGCCTAATATAATAAAGGACAACACAACAATAACTAAAGCAGAACTTCAAAAATATTTGGAATCACTCGAAAACGATACACAAAATGGGATGAACTTGATACGTACAAAATCTGAGGACAACAATCAGCTTCATTTAGAGGTGCTTGGAGATGTTTGGTTTGATATGAGGTTTGTCTTGCGTGATGGAAAATATCAAGTTTGCCATTATGTTCAG
>CANPYF010000015.1 GCA_947587925.1 uncultured Ruminococcus sp. | reverse complement strand
TAAAAGCTGTGCTTTTTCCCCTTTGAGCGCAGCTAAGGTCCGTAACGGGGGTCGGGCTTTTTGTGGGGTATGGTAAAAAATCAGCTCATAAGCATGGTCATACGGCGCATTTTTCGCGCATGGCAAGCAGCAGCTTTTTTTCGCGCCGCGATACCTGCACCTGCGTCATTCCCAGCGCCTGTGCGGTCTGCGTCTGCGTTTTTCCGCGAAAATAACGCAGGAATATCAGCAGCTTGTCCTTTTCTTCAAGTATGTCAAGGGCATTTTTTAATGTCATCATCTCGATTATCTTCTCCTCCGAGGACGGCACGGGTATGTCCGCTTCGTCCGTACCCTCCTCGCTGTAGACCGTAAGGCTGACGGGCGGCTGACCCGCCGCTATGGCTTGCGCTATCACCTCGGGCGGCTTACCGCAGTATTCGCTCAGTTCGCTGATAAGCGGCTCTCTGCCCGTTTTTGCCATAAACTCCTCGCGGTAGCGCGCAAGCTTTAACGAAAGTTCCCTTGTCCCTCGGCTCACTCTTACGGCTCCGCCGTCGCGAAAGAGTCTTTTTATCTCGCCGAGTATCACCGGTACGGCGTATGTGGAAAATTTTACTCCGCGCGATTCGTCAAAGGCGCGTGCGGCTTTCATCAGTCCCATACAGCCTGCGCTGTAAAGATCGTCGTATTCGATCCCTCTGCCGCGGAAACGGTTAGCGCACAGGTGAACAAGCCCCAAGTTTTCTTCCGCTCTTGTCTGAAATATCTCTTTGGTCATCATCAAGCATTTTCTCCTGCAAGGCTTTTTCCATGACAAGGACAGTACCGCTGCCGCATGAACTTCTTACACGCAGACGGTCTGTAAAACTTTCCATTACCGCAAAGCCCAGCCCTGCGCGTTCCTCTTCGGGAGCGGTGGTAAAAAGCGGCTGCATAGCCTGACCTATATCCGCAATGCCGCAGCCCTTGTCGCGGATCTTTATGTAAACGGTGCGGTCGCTGAAAAGTTTGATATCCATATATATCATTCCCGTACTCATTCCGCGGTAGGCGTGGACTACACAGTTGGTGACTGCTTCGGAAACTGCCGTTTTAAGTTCGGCAAGTTCGTTTATATAAGGATCGGCAAGCGTTATGAATGATGACGCGGCGGCGCGTGCAAACGCTTCATTTTCACTTGCCGCAGGAAAAGCAAGGCTCATTCGGTTTATACATTTTTTCATGATATTATACGTCCTTTTTGTGTCTGTTATTATACCTTCATTTCACCGTCGGTATGACAGCTGCGGCTGTTGTGAAAGGTTATCTCGCAGAGCCTTTCGATACCCGACAGCTTCATGACCTTGGCGATATAAGGGGGCGGATCGGCGACCTCGCATACTCCTCCGAGTTCGCTGATGAGCTTGTACCTGCCCATGACAAGACCTATTCCGGAACTGTCCATAAAACTTACTTGGGAAAAATCAAGTACCAGCCTGTTTATCGGCGAACTTCTGACCGCACGGTCTATCTCGGTGCGCATGGAAGAAGCAGTGTGGTGGTCTATATCCCCGCTCAGGCAGGCAACAAGCGTCTGTTCGTTAAGTTTGAGCGTTACCATTTTTTGCGTCAGCCTCCCTTCCGCACGAGTATACCCCGCGCTTTTGCTGTAATAAAGTATAGCATTGCCGCTGTGAAAAAAATGTCGCAATCTGCGGCATACCCGCCCTTTTTACTAAAAACTTTTCGACATTATCCGAGCATTTTCGCACTATCGGTCGGGGAAAAGCGCATCGCTTTGCGATACACGGTATCCCGCCAGATGCCGATATGACAGCAAAAAACCGTCCTTCACCGCTGTAAACGGAAAAGAACGGTCGATATGCAAAAATTTTACCAAAACAAAATACACAAAAAATTATAGGCAGATTAGTTAAAATCACCAAAATGTTTAAATTGCACAAAAACGATTAGCTTAAACGTTTTCGCAAGCTTGACAAACACGGTTAAAATTGATATAATTATAAATAGTCACTTGATGTATTTTGGATATTTCTAACGAAAATCACATAAGTTAAATGTGCAAATTAGTTAAAAGTTGTGCATATTAACAAGATGTGGTGGATAGGTCTGTGCAAAAATACTAAATATATGGTGTCGGTCGAATTTGTCAGCATTTTACACAAATAACCTGCGCGGGAGGCGGCTGCAATGAATGAGATCATTCTTTCGACAAGCAATATATGCCGTGATTTCAAGATAGGCGACGGAAGCGTAGTTTCCGCGCTCAAAAATATCAATGTTGAGATCGAAAAAGGCAAACTTACCATTCTGCGCGGCAGATCGGGCAGCGGAAAAACAACGCTGATAAACATTCTCGGCGCACTCGACAGACCGACAAAGGGCTCTGTTGATTTCGGCGGAAGAGATATAACAAAGCTTTCCGATAAAAAGCGGGACAATATCCGCCGCATGGAAATGGCATTCGTCTTTCAGTCGGTCGCACTTATGAGCGGACTGACAGCCTTTGAAAATGTCGAATTTGGTCTCAGGCTGGCAAAATATCCTTACGAAAAAAGGAAAGCGCGCGTCACCGAGGTCATGACGGACGTGGGGCTCGACAAGCGTATGCACCACCGCCCGACCGAAATGTCAGGCGGAGAACAGCAGAGAACGGCGATAGCAAGGGCGATAGCGCATGAACCGATGATAGTCTTTGCCGATGAGCCGACAGCCGAACTTGACACCAACACCGCACTGCATATCGTGTCGCTTTTCAAGCGGCTGGTCGCCGAGCGCGGAATGACTATAATAATGACGACACATGATCCGAGCATGATAGACATTGCCGATAAGGTTTATACACTTGAGGACGGTGAGATCGTTGAAGAAGACTGACGCCTTTTCCTCTGTCGATATGGTAAGCCGTGAAGGTGAAAACCATATGATAAGCTGCGAAAATCTTGTTAAAATATATAAGACATCTGAGGTCGAGGTGGTCGCCCTGCAGGGACTTGACCTTACCGTTGAGCGCGGAGAACTTATGGCGATAGTCGGCAATTCGGGCAGCGGAAAATCAACACTGCTGAATATGCTCGGCGGACTTGACAGACCGAGCGCGGGCGGACTTTTCGTAGACGGAAAAAATCTGCTGAAATTTACCGATGCCGATTATGTCAAATATAAGCGCGAAACGGTCGGTTTTGTGTGGCAGAACAACGCGAGGAACCTTGTGCCATACCTTACCGCCGTGCAGAACGTGGAACTGCCCATGCTGCTTACCGGTTCTCACCGAAGACGCGAACGCGCGCTCGAACTGCTTGAAAAGGTGGGACTAAGCGGCAGAAAAAATTCACGGCTCGACCAGATGAGCGGCGGCGAACAGCAAAGGGTCGCAATAGCCATAGCGCTCGCCAACGGACCGAGGCTGCTGCTTGCCGATGAACCGACAGGCTCGGTGGATACCAAAACTTCAAGGGTCATACTCGATATATTCAAGGAACTTAACCGCAGCGAGGGACTTACCATAGTTATCGTTACACACGATGTCAAAATGTCGAGGAATATCGACAGGGTGGTGGCGATAAGGGACGGAAGGACCAGTTCGGAGATAGTCAGAAGAAGATCCTATAAGGAGGATCTTGAAGAACTTGCCGTTATAAGAAGTGCGGCGGCGTCTGAAGATGAAGAAACTTCGGAGGAGGATTTCACTCACGAAGAACTTGTGGTGCTCGACCGCGCGGGAAGGCTGCAGCTGCCTAAGAATTACATGGATTCCATGGGCATAAAGGGCGGCGACAGGGTCAAGGTAGAACTTGACGAGGAAGAGCAAAGACTTTATCTTATCAAAAGCTCATAAATTTATCATAAAATTTTTGGATCAAGGTATTTAATGTCTTTTTGCAAAGATAGATCCGTGCTTTGAAAAGGACATTTGATATATGCACAGCAAATTTACTGGAAAGGTGGATTCATAGTGAATAACACAATGCTGAGACGTGTTATCTCATCTGCGGTCGCAGCTATGATGCTTGCTACGGCGGCGCTGCCTGCTTATGCCGATACCGATACCTCGGAAGAAGACGGCATAATGGCGCTTGACGCGGCGGCTGAAGATCCTCAGTCTGAAGACGGCGAGTCTGATGCTGAAGGTGTTCGCACCGAGGAATCGTACAGGGCGTTCTATTCCAAATACTCTACGGAAAAGGGCGCGGACGGCGAGATCGCTCTTACGGCGCAGGACATTTACAACGCGGATTTTGAAGCCTTAGAGGGCACAGAGATCTCGATAGCCGACGTTGGAGGAGAAAGCGGAGTACTCAACTGGGCAAACCAGACGGGCGGCTTTTCCTTCTCGCTCGATGTTCCGCAGGCGGGTACATATAACGTAATGCTCACATATTACGTTCCGCAGGAGAGCAACACCGGCGATGTTGAATTTGAGATGAGGATCAACGGAGAATGTCAGTATCCCACCGCTTCGCGTATCACAATGCCCAAGGTATGGGTGAATGAGGAAACAACGGGCGGAACGGGCATAGACACCGATACGAGAGGAAACGATATACGCCCCGGACAGGAAGCGTTTCCTAAGTGGCAGACTGTTCCGATAAAGGACATAGACGGACTTTACGGCACACCGCTGATGTTCTATTTTGAAGAGGGTGTCAACAGGGTAGAGATAATCTCCGAAAAGGCGCAGTTTGCCATAAAGGAGTTCAAACTCTATCAGTATCAGGCGCCCGAACCCTACGAGATGCCGCTTGCTTCCGACGTAAGTTCAACATCCGGACAGAGGATAGTCTTGGAGGGCGAGCTTGCCGATGAAAAGAGCGACCGTACTCTCTTCCCCACAAGCGATATGCACTCTTATATCACATCTGCCGTAAACGGCACAAGCCCTACCAAAACAAGGTATAACACTATCGGTAAGGCAAGCTGGGGGCAGTCAACGCAGTCGGCGACATGGAATTTTACCGTTTCGCAGGACGGCTGGTATAAGATAGGCATAAGAGCCAAGCAGGATCAGATGCGCGGAATGTATTCCAACCGCAGACTTTACATAGACGGAACAGTACCTTGTCTTCAGGCAGACCAGATAAAGTTCTACTATAATTCCGATTGGAGCGTTACGGTGCCGTCAGTTACCGAGGACGAAATATCCGATCCGCTTTACTTCTATCTATCGGCAGGTCAGCACACCCTTACGCTTGAAGCCGTACCCGGCGAGATAGGCGATATAATGGGCGAGCTTGACGACATAACATACGATATCAACGAATATTACAGAAGGATCCGCCAGATAACAGGACCGGACCCTGATGAATACAACAACTATAATATAGATCAGACCATACCTGAGATAATCCCCGATTTCAAGCACTTCTCTTCAAGACTTATTGAGCTTAAGGAAGAGATAGAAAGCCTTTCAAATCAGGGCGGATCGGAAGCGGTAACACTTGAAAAAATGGCGATATCGCTTGACGAATGTATAGAAAAGCCCGACAGGATACCCGAAATGATGAGCCAGATAAAGGAAAATGTTACCTCGCTTTCATCATGGGTAAGCACCTACCGCGAGCAGCCGCTCGAGATAGACCTTATAGAGCTTTGCACCTCCGATCAGGAATTTACCGACTGTAAGTCAAACTTCTTTAAGTCCTTTAAATTCGGATTTGATTCGTTCATCGGCTCTTTCTTTGAGGATTACAATTCTCTTACGGATCTGGAAGAGGGCGATGACGTAATGACCTGCTGGATCTCGCTCGGACGCGATAACGCAACGGTCGTTACAAACCTTGTTAATAATGAATACAATATCAACGCTAAAACAAAGGTCAACATGAAGCTCGTTCAGGGCGGTATCATAGAAGCTACCTTTGCGGGCAAAGGTCCCGACCTTGCTCTGTTCATGGGCGGCGACTTCCCGATACAGCTTGCTTCGAGAGGAGTGCTGGAGGATCTCACACAGTTCCCCGATTATGAGGAAGTAACACAGAGGTTCTCACATGACGCCATGACGCTTTATGAATATAACGGCGGAGTTTACGGACTTCCCGTTTCGCAGACCTTCCCGATGCTGTTCTACCGCAGTGATGTGCTTGAAGAACTCGGAATAGACCCCGAGATCGATCTTGCTACATGGGACGGACTTATGAACGTTCTTCCCGTTCTTCAGAGAAACTACATGGAGGTAGGTCTTATACTTCCCGTAATGGGCGGTACGTCGGGCGTTACCACCGTTTCGCCTGTTACCGAAGCGGGCAACACCTTCGCAATGCTGCTCTTACAGCAGGGCATAAACTATTATGATGACGCCAAGACCAAGACCAACTTCGATACTCCCGAGGCGGTAAACGCCTTTGAGCAGTGGACGGAGTTCTACACCAAGTACAGCTTCAGCCAGACATATGACGCATTCACCAGATTCAGACAGGGCGATATGCCTGTGCTTATACAGAACTATACGTTCTTTAACCAGCTTTCCGTAGCCGCTCCCGAAATAAAGGGCTGCTGGGACTTCATGCACGTTCCCGGAACGGAAAATTCCGAAACAGGAACAGTTAAGCTGCCCGACGGCAGAACGATAAGCATAGCTTCCAACTCGACAGGTTCGGGTGCGCTTATATTCACCACCTGCCCCGATATAGAGGGCGCATGGGATTTCATCAAGTGGTTCACATCTGATGAGATACAGGCTACCTACGGAAACGACATAGAGTCAGTTCTCGGAACAATGGGACGTTTCGACACCGCAAATGTAAACGCTCTCCAGCAGCTTTCGTGGACTCAGACTCAGTGCAACAAGCTTCTTGAACAGCTCAACGCTCAGATAGAGATACCTGTAATACCCGCTTCATACGGCGTTACAAGAGGTCTTAACAACGCGTTCAGAGAAGTTGCCAACCAGTATGAAAACGCAAGAGATACGCTTTTCTGGTATGACAGGGACATCAACGACGAGATCACCAGAAAGAACAATGACCTTGCGCTTTACAATGAAGAATAAGAAAGGGGAGAGCATATATTATGGCAAAAAATAAGAATAATGATGCGCCCTCGAATACAATGGGATACTGGGCGTATACATGGCACATGATGAAGGTGCAAAAGGGCTGCTATGGTCTGCTCGCACCCTTCATGATACTCTTTTTGGTCTGCACGATCATACCCGTTTGTATGTCGCTCCCTATGAGTTTTACAAACTTCAACATGATACAGTCGCCCAAGTGGGTAGGCTTGTCAAACTTCTATACGCTCTGTCTTAACGACGATGTATTCCTTATCGCGATAAGAAACACTCTTATCTTCGCTATCTTCACAGGCCCTTTCGCATATGCGCTGAGCTTCATAGTCGCATGGCTGATAAACGAAATGAACCCGTTCCTTAAAACGCTCTTCACCTTCGTTTTCTACGCGCCGTCAATGACTACTTCCGTATATGTTACATGGCAGCTCATTCTTTCGGGCGACCAGTACGGATACCTCAACGCTATCCTGCTCGACTTCGGATTTGTCAGCAAGCCTGTACAGTGGCTGACCGATACTACCTATATCCTCGGCGTATGCATAATCGTACAGCTGTGGATGTCGATGGGCGCAGGCTTCCTTGCAATACGCGCAGGCTTCCAGAACATAGATAAGTCTATGTATGAGGCGGGAGCTATAGAGGGTATAAAGAACAGATGGCAGGAACTTTTCAAGATAACTATCCCGTCAATGGGTCCTCAGCTGCTGTTCGCGGCGGTAAACCAGATCGCAGGTTCGTTCACCGTTGGTACGGTAGGACAAATGCTCGTGGGACTTCCTTCGACCGACTACGCGGCTCACACCATAATGAACCACGCGACCGACTACGGCAGCGTGCGTTACGAAATGGGATACGCTTCGGCAGTCTGCTTTGTACTGTTCCTTGCGATGCTTGTCGCAAACAAGGGCGTAAACTGGCTGCTCGGTAAATACATAGATTAAGGGGGTGCGGATAGGATATGGCAAGAAGAAAGAAAAAGAAGTCTATAGAACAGCTTAAAGTAAGAGAGAAACATAAGCATATAAACGGTTCTGTCGGCGGCGATGTCTGCATCTTTGTATTCTTAACGCTGCTCGGAATATTCATGGTATTCCCGATCTATTATTCGTTTGTACAATCTCTCAAGCCTGTTGAAGAGCTGTTCGTATTCCCGCCTAAGCTCTATGTGCTTAACCCCACGGGAAAGAACTTTTCGGATATGTTCAAGGTCGCGGCTGAATCTCTCGTTCCGCTTCCCAGATATGTATTCAACAGTATTTTCACAACAGTAGTTATATGCGTTACCAACGTGTTTGTCACCTGTATGGCGGCGTTCGTACTTTCAAAGTGCAAATTCCCCGGCGACAAACTGCTCAACAAGATAATCGTTATCGCCCTTTTGTTCCAGTCGCAGGCGACATGGATCATGCAGTTCCTTGTATATTCAAAGCTGCACATAATAGATACATATTGGGTACTGATACTCCCTTATATCGCAACGGCGATGAACCTTTACCTTATGCGCCAGAGTATGTCTACCATACCCGATTCGATGATAGAAGCGGCAAAGGTCGACGGCGCAGGTCTTTTCAGGATATGCTGGCAGATAGTTGTTCCCAACTCCAAGCCCGCTATCATGACGATAATAATATTCGCATTCCAGCAGGCATGGAATATCAACGGCGGTTCGGTAATATATTCGGAAGAATATAAAACGCTCCCGACCATAGTTCAGCAGATCTCGCTTGCGGGTCTTGCAAGACAGGGTGTTACCTTCGCCTCCGCTGTATTGCTCCTGATCCCTCCGCTGGTCGTATTCCTTATCGCACAGGGTAACGTCATGGAAACAATGGCTAACTCAGGTATGAAGGATTGATCTAACGATAAATTAAAAAAGGAAACAGGTGATAATACAGTGAATGGATTAAAAGCATACGCTAAAAAGCTGATATGTCTGTCGATGGCAGCCTGCACGGCTCTGACTATGATGTCCGTCACTGCTTTCGCAGAAGAGCCTTACGAGCCTTACAGTTATGACAACTGGGACGACGCTATCCCCTCTCAGGCAGGATATACCGTTGACCGAACGGTCTCGGGAATGGAAATGGAGCTTGACAGGCTCTCAGATCCCGCCGATCCGCTTTTCTACAGCGAAGACGCCTCCGACTCTCTTAACGGAGCAAGGGACTTCGACGTGTTTGAGGACAGCGAAACATGGATAGCCGATACGGGCAACAGCAGAATAATAGTACTTGACAGCAATTTTAAGGTCAAGGCAAGATATTACGGCGTAACGGGCACTTCCTCTGTTGAGGGTATTGAACAAAGCGCGGACGGAAAAACGTCTATGTTCAATGAGCCTTACGGACTTAAAATAACGATAAGTCCCACAACGGGAAAGAAAACGCTCTACGTTGCCGATTATTCAAATTCAAGAGTCGTAAGGGCTGAGGTCGCAAGCGACACCGAGCTTATTCTCGAACAGGAATATACAAAGCCCGAAGAAAGCCTTTATACCTCAAAGACCTTTAACCCGTCAAAGGTACAGGTCGATTTTGCGGAAAACGTTTATGTAGTTGTTAAATCCGTAAACACAGGTTCCGTACAGTTCAAAGCGGACGGAAGCTTTACCGGATTTTACGGAGCAAACAGAGTTGAAGTCACCGCAAAGGTAGTTGCTCAGAAACTCTGGAGAAAGATCGCGTCAAACGAGCAGATCGCCGGAATGAGCCGTAACGTTCCTGTCGAATACGCAAACTTCGATATGGACAAGGAAGGCTTCATATACACGGTAACAGAGGTCAAGACCGATACCGACGCGGTAAAGAAGATCAACCCCGCGGGATATAACATCTGGGATAACGTTTCGGGTGATGAGTACACGTTCGGCGACAACACAGCCGCACAGTACGACATGACCACAAAGAAGAGCCACTCAACAAAACTTACCGATATAGCCGTTGACGACAACGGAATAATGAATATCCTCGACTATGAAACGGGAAGAGTTTTCCAGTATGACAGACTTGCAAACCTCATCTGCATATTCGGAACGACAAGTTCTACCGCCGATCAGAGAGGATCGTTCACCACTCCGAACGCCGTTGAAACTTTCGGAGATACCGTAATGGTGCTTGAAGGCTCTAAGACAAGAAATGACATAACGATATTCAAAAAGACCGTGTTCGGTGAAAACCTGCACAAGGCGTTTGAATATTATGACGAGGGACTTTACCTCGAAGCCGCTCCCTACTGGGAGGAGATCGTCAAGAGAGACGGCGGATATACCTACGCGCATATCGGTCTCGGCAAGGCGGATCTTAAAAACGGCAACTACTATTCCGCTATGGAAAGATTCAAGATCGCACATTCGAGAAGAAATTACGATAAGGCGTTTGAATACTACAGAGATGAATGGTTACAGGATCACTTCACCATAATAGCGGTAATAATCGGCGTACTGGTAGTTGTATGGCTGGTTCGCAAGATAGTAAAATTCAATCAGGCAAGAACATACAGATTAAAGCATAAGGGATAAAGGAGGTCGGATAAACAATGGATTCAATGTATGATTTTTCTACACTGGGCTGGGTAAGGCACGTTGTTTTCCACCCCACTGAGGGATTCGAGGATCTAAGGTGGAAAAAGCAAGGCTCTCTTAAGCTTTCATTCGTAATAGTTCTGATGCTCTTTATCGCAATGGTAGCGCAGAACCGTATGGTAGGCTACGCTTACAACACGAACACCGTAAAGATATTCAACGTTGTTCCGCTCGTTGTACAGTCGGTCGTATACTTTGCGACATGGGTCATCGGAAACTGGTGTATTTGTACCCTTCTTGACGGAGAAGGAACGCTGAAAAAGATCTGCATATATTCCGCATATGCGCTTGTGCCCTACATAATCTGCACATACATAGCGGTAATATTATCAAACTTCATAATTCTTGATGAGTCGATTTGGTACTATGCTTTCTCGTATCTGGGAATGGGCTGGTCGGTAGTGCTTATGATATCCGCAATGAAAGCGGTACATCAGTACACAATGCCCAAAACGCTCGTTTCTATCCTGCTTACGCTGATAGCAATGCTGCTGATACTTTTCTTGGCAATACTTCTTCTCTCACTTTTCCAGCAGGTATATGTATTCGTATACACCATCTATACTGAGATCCTGTATAGGGTACGCGGTTAAAAAGAAAGGGTGGTGTTAAAATGCAAAATAAAGATTACAAAAGAATATTGACATTTGCTCTGGTCCTTTCAATGATGATGCCTATCGGCTCTGTTGCCGCAGACTCCGATACGCAGGCGTCAGACGGCGATATAATGCCTATATCAGCCGATGACGGCGCGGCAGTAGATGAAGATTCAACGGCGGACGAAAGTGCAGCATCTGATGAAGATGCGGCTGATGAAGATGCAGCATCTGATGAAGATGCAGCTGACGAGGACGCAGCGGACGAAGAAAACTCCGACAGCGAAGGCGAGGGCGAAGAACCCGCCGAGGGTGAAGATACCGAAGGCGAAGAGCCCGCCGAAGGTGAGGAGGATGCTGACACCGAGGGCGAGGACACCGAAGGTGATGAGGACTCTGAAGGCGAGGACGAAGAGGAAAGCGACGAGCTTCCTCCGATGATAACGGACGAGGACGCGCTTGCAACCTGTGAGCTTATCACCGAGAACGACAACATGATAATGTATCTTGACGAGGAAAACAAAAGACTTTGCTTTAAGGTAAAATCCTCGGGCAAATGCTGGTGGACCTCTCCGATAAACGCCGAAGCCGATCCTACCATTGTCGATGAAAAGGGCAATACCATGAAGAGCGGTCAGATAAAACAGGTCGGCTCGCTCATGGCGATAAACGTCGGCAACCTCGAACAGTCAAAGCGCAACGAGCTGCCCGCTCCCGCTTATTCAAACACCGCAAGAGTAAGCTTTAAAAAGGAAGCAAACGGCGTTGCCGTTACCTGCGACTACACCTCAAAGCATAAGGTAAAGCTTACCATGCATTATGAGCTTAAAGAAAACAGCATACACTGCTATGTAAATACCTCCGAGATCGTTGAAAAGGATAATTCAAGCGAAAACGGAATGGTAACTACCAAGCTGATACTCAACCCGTACATGGGCGCGGTATCCTCCGTGGACATCAACGGCAATCCCACTCAGGGATATATGATAGTTCCTGACGGAAGCGGCGCGGTCATCAATTATAACAACGGAAAGACCAACTACGCAAGCTACAGCCAGAAGATCTACGGCAGAGATTACACGGCAGTACCCCTTACCGCTCCGCGTGTTACCGAACAGGCTTATCTGCCCGTTATGGCGACCGTTGAGGGCAATTCGGGACTTGTAGCCGTCGTTACCGAGGGCAATGCAAACGTTTCGGCAAACGCTCAGGTAAGCGGACAGAACAAACAGGCTTACAACAGCTGCTATTTCACATTTGAAACAAGAAGCACCGATGAATTTTTCATGAGCGGTACAGACTCCAACAAAATAACGGTATTTGAAAAGGGCGATATCCAGACCGAGCAGTTCGGCATAGAATATTTCCCGATAGATGATGAAAACGGAGTCAATTACGCAGACTGCGCGGCAGTCTACAGAGATTACCTTGTAAACGAAAAGGGACTTACCGCAAAAGCGCCCGCAAACGATACTCAGCTTTATGTTGACACATACGGTGCGGTGCTTAAAGAAGAATCTATAATCGGTATACCGATAACGATGAAAAAGAAGCTGACGACCTTCTCGCAGGCTTCGGAAATAGCATCCTCTCTTAAAGACAAGGGCGTTGACAATATCGTTATGAACTACAACGACTGGACCAACCTGTCGGTAAAAGATGTCGTAGCCGACGACGCAAAGGCTTGCAGAAAGCTCGGCAAGACGTCAGATCTTACAGCACTTAACGGCGACGGACTTACCGTTTACGGCTCGGTAAACAATTTCACGATGCAAAAGGGCAGATGGGGTTACTTCACGCTGACCAATACCGCGATAAGAGTTTCGAGCGCGTACTCCAGACAGTCCAGCTACAGTCCCGCATTCGGAGTTGCAGAGGGCGGAGTTTCTCCCGCGCTCATAGCTCCCAACACCTATGTGAAGATCTTTAACGAAACGCTCAGCAGCTTTACGGGCGAGGGCGTAAACTCAATGGGTTACGGCGACTGGTCTACCAAGCTTGTAAGCGACTTCTCGAAGAAGAACCGCTCTTCAAGAGATAAGACAATGAACACCATAACAAACGGTTATAAGGATTCGGTAGACAAGGGACAAAAGGTGATCGCGGCAGGCGCAAACTCATATGTACTGCCTTATGTAAACGCCGTTACCGATATACCCGTATATTCGAGCGGATTCAACATAACCGATCTGGACATACCGTTCTATCAGATGGTACTGCACGGATATGTTCCCTATTCGACCGAAGCGCTCAACGGCAGTTCGGACGGAACACGTTCTTATATGCGCGCTCTGGCGGCAGGATCTAACGTAAATTACGATATGATCTATGAGGACGCCGACGAGCTTATCGACACAAGAGATGACGATCTGTTCTACTCGCATTATTCGGGCTGGCTGGATACGGCTGCTAATCAGTTCAAAGTCGCCGACAAGGTGCTTGCTCCCGTAAGCGACTACACCATTTCCGATTATCAGGTGAACGGTGACGTCATCACAACGACCTACAGCAAGGACGGCGCTGCCGATGTTGTTATCGAGGTCGATACCAAAAACCGCATTGTAAAGTCAGGATCGGAAACGATAGATCTTGTCGCGGAAGGTGCGGCTGATGAAGGAGGTGCGGTAAGCTGATGAGCGAAATGGAAAAAAATCAGGCAGAAGAGATCGTTGATGAGACCGTTGAAACAGCGGCCGAAGAAAACGAGTCCGTCGAAGATGTGACTGCTGAAACGGATTATTCCGCTGCCGCGGCTATACCCGCAAAACAAAAGGGATTAAAGATCCCGTATGAAAGAAGAAAGGCTCTTTACGGCTACGGCTTCATTGCGCTGTGGTTTATAGGAAGCATATATTTCTTCATAGCCCCGCTTATCCAATCGCTGATCTATTCGTTCCACGATACCAAGGTCGGCGAGGGCGGAATGGAACTTTCAAAACTCGGTATCCAGAATTACTATACCGCATTCAGAAAGAGCCAGGACTATGTTCCCGCGCTCACCAACATGATAAAGAATACCCTGCTGAATACCCCGCTGATACTTATTTTCTCGGTATTCGTTGCGGTAATACTCAACCAGAAATTCAAGGGAAGGACCGCCGCAAGAGCGATATTCTTCCTGCCGGTAATTATCGCGACCGGACCTGTTATCGACATAATCAATGGTAATATGTCAACGGGCGGCTACGCAGGCGGCTCGGAGCAGTTCAGCACGATGTTTGAAACAGACCTTGTTGACGACCTGCTCACCTTCCTCGGAGTTTACAACATAAGCGACAGGCTTACAGAGGTCATTTCGACGCTGACATCGGATATATTCAATCTGGTGTGGAGATGCGGAATACAGATACTCCTCTTCCTCTCGGCGCTGCAGGGCATACCCTATTCCGCCAAGGAAGCGGCGTCAATGGAGGGTGCGACCTCTTGGGAATACTTCTGGAAGATAACCGTTCCTTATATCAGCCCTATGCTTATAGCAAGCCTTGTATACACTGTTGTCGATTCGTTCGTTGACCCTGAAAATGAGGTAATGACGCTCGTTCTTGCACAATCGCAGCAATGGGAGCACGGCTATTCGGCGGCAATGGCGTGGGCGTACTTCGCGATAGTCGGAGTTATACTCGCGGTTCTCTTGGCACTTGTAAACAAATTTGTTTACTATGAAGTTGATTAAAAGGGGGGGATCACATTGGCAACTAAAAAAGAAGAAAAAGAGTTTGAAAAAGAGCGGCGCAAATATAATAAAGAGCGTATGAAGCGTATGAAGGAAGAGGGTCTGGAAAAATACTTCACACCCGAACAGATACGCTACAACCGCAACAGCAAAATAGTAGGCGCTGTGTGGCCTGTGTTCAGATTCCTCATACTGTTCGGTCTGGGATTCGTTATCATGTATCCGCTGCTGTTCATGATCTCAACAGCATTCAGACCAAACGAGCAGATGAGCGATCCCTCTATAGTATGGCTTCCCAAGAGCTTTACGCTTGACAACTTAAAGCAGACTGCTGCGGTAATGAAATTCGACGTATGGAACCCGAGCAGTCCGCTTGACAACACCGTTCTTAACACTATCGTACTCAACATCATATCCAGTATGCTTCAGGTAATAACCTGTTCGATAACCGGATACGGCTTTGCAAGATTTAAATTCAAAGGCAGAAATCTGCTGTTTGCCATAGTAATACTTATGATAATCGTTCCGCCGCAGATAACCACCATACCGCTTTATCTGCAATACGCTTACTTCAAGCTGTTCGGAATAATCCCGCTTTACGGCGGCGACGGCAAACCGCTGAGTATAATCAACTCGGGACTGACCATGTATCTGCCTGCGATGTTCGCAAACGGAATAAAAGCGGGACTGTTCATCTACATATTCCGCCAGTTCTTCCGCGGACTTCCCAAGGAACTTGAGGACGCCGCATATCTTGACGGCTGCGGACCTCTCGAGACTTACATCAAGATAATGGTCCCCAACGCAAAGACTTCATTCCTCACCGTATTCCTCTTCTCGATAGTATGGTACTGGAACGACTTCTATGTATCCAGCTCATTCTTCACAGAGAGCCACACCGTTGCTCTTATGCTGAAGAACCTCGATGCAAACCTACAGCAGCAGTTATTTGACGGACAAAGCGTCAGTGTAAGGCAGATAATAGTATGGCTCGAATCGGGCTGTCTGTTGTCGATAACGCCGTTACTGATAATGTACGTATTCCTGCAAAAGTACTTTGTAGAGGGCGTTGAGCGTTCCGGACTTACAGGAATGTAATCCAAAGGCAAATATTCAAAGACCGCTTCCGCATGGGGGCGGTCTTTTTTTAATGGTGCGCCCCTGCGGGGCGGATCTTAATACCACCCCAAACCCCTCCTTTCAGGAGGGGCTTCTCCTAACCACGGAAAACATCGGCAACGCCGATTTTTCCACCCTCATTCCCTCAAGGGAAGGGGGGTGAGAGCGTTCCTTCTCAAATGATAGATAGGAAAATTAGCGCATCTATCAAAATTAGAAAAGCAGAATATTTGCAAAATAAATCTTGCGTATCCTCTGTTTAAAATTAATTTCCCCCCGCAGTTGCATTCTTCTCCAAAATGTGATATAATATATAATGGTTAGATACCATGGGAACTATTTTTTGCAAAATCAGTTCCCGCTGACACCGCCTCTCACCAAAGAATGGAGATACCTTTATGCCGAATGAAAATCAAAACGATAATAAAAAGAAGAAAAATAATGACCGCCTCAGGGTCGAGATAATCGCTGTATTTGCCCTGCTGACGCTGTTGGCGACCTTTTTTGCCTATATGCTCGATACCTCGCTTGAGGATGTGCTTGCCGATGAACGCGGCGAAAATGTTATTATTACTCATACCGATTCCGAAGCGTGATAACGCTTGTGCAGTTTTTACAAAATGATGGTGTAGCTATTGTTTATTTCAGCTATTGACAAGCGGTGAAAAATACTATATACTTGAATACGGCGGTAATTAAACCACAATATATAGCGCCGGGTATGAGAATGGCAGATACGGCACAGACACTTGGGAACGTCCTGCTTTTGTCCTGCCCGCCGCAGAGAATATAAAGGGAGTAAGTTGATATGATAGTAAAAATTCAAAAACGTGACGGCAGACTTGTTACCTTTAACATAGAAAAAATAGCTAACGCTATTTATAAGGCGGCAGAGTCGGTCGGCGGTTCAAATTATGAGGAAGCGCTCGAACTCGCAGGCAAGGTCGGCGACCTGCTTATGCAAAAGGGGCTTGAAAAGCCTACCGTTGAGGAGATCCAGGACTGCGTTGAAAAGGTGCTTATCGAGGAGGGACACGCCTCTACCGCTAAGTCGTATATCCTTTACCGCTCCGAACGCACCCGCGCAAGGGAAATGAATACCCGCCTTATGAAGGTCTATGAGGACCTTACCTTCAAGGCGGCTAAGGATAACGACCTTAAACGCGAAAACGCTAACATAGACGGCGATACCGCAATGGGTACTATGCTTAAATACGGCTCGGTCGGCGCTAAGGAATTTTATGAGATGTATGTCCTTGACCCTAAACACGCCAAGGCACATTCCGAGGGATTTATACATATCCATGACCTCGATTTCTATACGCTGACGACCACCTGCACGCAGATAGACCTGACAAAACTTTTCAACAAAGGCTTTTCGACCGGTCACGGATTTTTAAGAACGCCTAACGATATTTCCAGCTATGCCGCGCTTGCCTGCATAGCCATACAGTCTAACCAGAATGACCAGCACGGCGGTCAGTCGATACCTAAATTTGATTACGATATGGCGCAGGGCGTAAAAAAGACCTTCGCGCACCGTTACAGAGATAATATCCACCGTGCGCTCGCTCTGCTTGCAAATCTTTCAGATTCGCTGGAGATAGCTAAAAAAATATGCAGCAAGATCAAAAAGGAACTGCACATTCAGCCTACTCTTTCGTATGATAACGGCTACGCCGAAGCGGAGCGCGAGTACCTGCTTGCTTTTGTAGATGAAAAAACTGCCGTGAAGATACAGCAGTTTGCCTATAAGACTTCTGTAAAGGAGACCGACCGCGCGACCTATCAGGCAATGGAGGCGCTGATACATAACCTTAATACCATGAACTCCCGCGCAGGCGCTCAGACGCCTTTCTCTTCGATAAATTACGGCACTGATACCAGCGTCGAGGGCAGAATGGTAATAAAGAACGTGCTGCTCGCGCAGGAAGCGGGTCTCGGAAACGGCGAAACGCCTATCTTCCCGATACATATTTTCAAGGTAAAAGAGGGCGTCAACTACAATCAGGGCGACCCCAACTACGACCTGTTCAAACTTGCCTGCCGCGTTTCCGCAAAACGCCTTTTCCCGAATTTCTCGTTTATCGACGCGCCGTTTAATTTGCAGTATTACAAAAAGGGCGACCCCGATACCGAGATCGCGTATATGGGCTGCCGTACCCGCGTTATCGGCAATGTTTACGACCCGAGCAGAGAGATCGTAACGGGCAGAGGAAATCTTTCCTTCACCACCATAAACCTGCCGAGGCTCGGCATACTTGCCGACCGCAATATCGGTGCATTTTTCGACAGCCTTGATGAGTATATGGATCTGTGCATAGATCAGCTTATGCACCGTTTCAGGATACAGGCGTCCAAAAAGGTCAACAACTTCCCGTTCCTTATGGGACAGGGCATCTGGATAGACAGCGATAAACTTACCGCGGGCGATACCGTTGAAGAAGTGCTTAAACACGGCACGCTGTCGGTCGGATTTATCGGTCTTGCCGAATGTCTTGTCGCGCTTATCGGCAAGCACCACGGCGAAAGCGAAGAAGCACGCCAGCTCGGTTTGGAGATAATAACCCATATGAGGAAGCGCATGGACGAGGAATCCAAGCGCAGAGGGCTCAATTTCTCGCTGCTTGCCACTCCCGCCGAGGGACTTTCGGGCAGATTCGTAAAGATAGACCGCGAAAAATTCGGCGAGATAAAGGGCGTTACCGACAGGGCTTATTACACCAACAGTTTCCATGTGCCTGTTTATTACAATATCGGTGCATTTGACAAGATAAAGATAGAAGCGCCCTATCATGCGCTTACCAACGCGGGACATATCAGCTATATCGAACTTGACGGCGACCCGCTGAGCAACCTTGCGGCATTTGAAAAGGTCGTAAGATTTATGAAGGAACAGGGCATAGGCTACGGCTCTATAAATCACCCCGTTGACCGCGACCCCGTCTGCGGCTACACGGGCATAATAGGCGATAAATGCCCCAAGTGCGGAAGAAGCGAAGCGGAACATAAAAACACCGCTCACAACCGTATGAAGAGGATAAGCTGCTGCGATTAAAGAGGTATCCGTATCATGTCCGATGTAAATTTTGAACACTATAAGGTATTCTATTATGTCGCAAAATACAACAATATAACCTCGGCGGCGCACGCACTTTTCCTCTCACAGCCGACTATAAGCCGCGCGGTAGCAAATCTTGAAGCGGAACTTGGCTGTAAGCTGTTTATACGCTCCAAAAGGGGCGTTGAACTTACAGCCGAAGGACAGCAGCTTTATAAGCACGTCCGCATTGCCTGTAAACATCTTTTCTCCGCCGAGGAGGAACTTATGCTGCTAAGGCGTGAAACAACGGGCATAATCAGGATCGCGATAAGCGATGCGGCGTTCCAGCAAAGGATAATTTCGCGCATAAGCCGCTTTCATGCCGTCTATCCGTCCGTACACCTTAAAATAGACAATATGTCGGCGGCGGAAACTTTAGATGCCGTACATAACAATGTTGTGGATATGGCGCTGATAACAACGCCGTTCGTCTCGCCCTATGAACTTAACAGCATTCCGCTGTTCGAGTTTACGGATATTGCCGTGGCAGGCAGAGCCTTTTTACATCTGAAAGATAAGGAACTTTCGCTGAGTGCGCTCAACGACCTGACGCTGATAACGCTTGAAGAGGGCAGCACTACCCGAAGATTTTTTGACAATCTTTTCAGAAAGCACGGCATACTTATGAAGCCTGACATAGAACTTGCTTCGATAAGTCAGGTGCTGCCGCTCGTGCGCAGTGATCTGGGCATAGGGTTTGTGCCCTATCCGCTTGCCGCCAACGATCTTGAAGAGGAAAGAATTATAAAAATAAACATTGCCGAGGAGATACCGCCGCGCAGTATCTGCCTTGTCACCGACCCTGACGCAGGCTCGGAGATAACCGAACTGATGACCGACTTTCTGTTTCTGACGCAGGCTGCCAAACAGGAGTAATGCGTTACGCAAAACATTCGCATATTCTGCCCGATCTTTCAACAACAGGAGTATGAGAAAAATATGGATAATGAAGATATAAATGCTGCCGAGCTCCAAGCTGACGATAACACGCGGCGGAGCGGGTTTGCCGCAAAGCTGCTGAAATATTCGCCCGCTATGCTTTCGGCGGTACTTTTTCTGATCTGCCTTATATTTTTTAAAAAGGCGGATATCGAGGACGTGCTGAACTACACGCCGTCCAACGTTTTTCTTGCCGCAGCCGTGCTGTGGCTGTTCTACGCGCTTAAATCCATGTCGATAATTTTTCCCGCGACGGTCTTTTTTATCGTTGCAGGACACATATACCCCTACCCGATAGCGGTCCTGGTAAACCTGACGGGTATGGCGATAAGTTTTGCGATACCCTATCATGTCGGCAAGATCTCAGGCACGGATACCGCGCAGCAGCTTATCGAAAAATTCCCCGCCGTCAAACGCTTTACCCGATACGCCGAGCGCAACTGCTTTTTTGCTTCCTACGCCGCGCGTGCGGTCACCGTTTTGCCAAACGACCTTGTAAGCATACTTTACGGCTCTATGAACATACCTTTGAAGCCGTTTATTGCAGGCTCTCTGCTCGGACTTGCGCCCGAAATGCTCGTTGAAACGTTTATCGGCGGCAAGCTCGGCGAACTTAGCCCAAAAGCGATACTTGTCCTTGCGGTACTGTTTGCCGTTACGTTTATTGCAAGTTCAAAAATAAACAAGGCGGTCGTAGCATACGGTGAGCGAAAAAAGGTTCAAAAATAAGCAGATTCTCCTCTGCACAAAGGGCAGGGGAGAATCTTTTTATAATATTATTTTTCTGATGCGCAGGCGGGAGGAGAAAAACAAAGACTGCAAAAATTACAAATGCTGCGAAGTATAAAGTTTGTAGTAATCGCCCTTTTTAGCCATAAGTTCATCATGCGAACCGCATTCGGTTATGCCCTTGTTGTCTATGTACATTATCCTGTCGCAGTTTTTTATCGTGGAAAGACGGTGCGCTATGATAAAGGACGTTCTGCCTTTGAGCAGCTTGTTGAGTCCCTGCTGGAGCAGCCGTTCGGTACGCGCGTCAATGGAGGAGGTCGCTTCGTCAAGTACCAGTATCTTGGGATCGCTGAGCAGCGTTCTCGCAAAGGAGATAAGCTGCTTTTGTCCGCCGGAAAGCTTTGAACCGCGCTCGTTTACTTCCGTTTCGTAGCCGTCAGGCATTTCCTTGATAAACTCGTCCGCACAGACTACCTTGCTCGCCGCAACTATCTCGTCATAGTTCGCGTCAAGTTTGCCGTAACGGATATTGTCGGCTATGTTTCCGCTGAAAATAAAGCTGTCCTGAAGCATTATGCCCATTTGCGAACGCAGTGAATGTAGCGTAACGCCGCTTATATCCTTGCCGTCAATGGTTATCCTGCCGTCTGTAACGTCATAAAAGCGGGAAAGCAGCGAAACGATAGTCGATTTGCCCGCGCCCGTAGGACCGACAAGAGCAATGCTCTCGCCCGCTTTAACGTCAAAGGAAAGGTGCTCAAGCACCGTTTTGCCCTCTTCATAAGAGAAGGTGACGTCCTCAAATGATATGTTGCCCGTTATATCTCCGATATCCGTTGCGCCCGGCTTGTCGTCTATGGTGACAGGCTCGTCAAGCGTTTCAAAGATACGCTCGAGATAGGCGATATTGTTTATAAAGTTGTTGAACAGGTTTGACAGGTTCATGATAGGCTGCCAGAAACTTGACGCATAACTCGTCATTGCCGAAACAGTTCCGAGTGATACCGCGCCGTTAGGCATCATCAGCAGTCCTATAAAGAATATGGCGGCACGCACGCAGGTGGATATGTTATCCGTTGCGGGCCAGACAAGGTTTGAATAGGTAACGGCGTGCATCCAGCTTTTGCGGTGCTTATCCGAAAGGCGGTCAAAAATACCCTCGTTGACCTCTTCGCGGGTGAATATCTGCGTTATACGCGCTCCGACAATGCTTTCCTGCAAATATGCGTTCATGTTGGAACTTTTGTTTGAAACGTCCTGCCATGCCTTGCGCTGACGCGTCTTGATGGTGAACATAACGAGTATGAATATCGGCAGACCGCTCAGCACGACCAGTGACAGCCGCACGTCCATTAAAAACATGAACAGCATTATGAAGATCATGTTTAAAAATTCGAGTATTACGTTAATAACACCGTTTGAGAGCATATCCGAAACGGAGTTTACATAGTTTACCACGCGGATAAGTATTTTGCCGTGCGGACGGTCGTCATAATACTGAAAGGGCAGTTTTTGCAGATGCTCAAAAAGATCTGTCCTTATATCGAAGATTATGTCCTGACCGACAACGGTCATTATCCTGCCGCGGATATTTGAAAAGGATATCGAAACGACCGCCGAAAGCGTCAGTGCGCCCGCAAGCAGTATCAATTCGGGGATATCGCCCGCAGGTACGGTCACGTCGAGCGCGTGCTTGGTTATAACAGGACCGAGCAGACCGCTGACAGCCGCAAAAATACTGAGTATAAACGCAATTATCATCTTGCCCCGATATTTTTTCATATACACGAAGCTGCGCTTTAAGTGCTTAAAATCAAAGGGAGTTTCAAGCGTTTCGTCGACGTCGTATCTGTTTCTTGCCACTCAGACCGCCTCCCTTTCAAAGCCCTCGTTCTGGAGCATGAATACCTCGTAATAGTAACCCTTTTTGGCGAGCAGTTCATCATGCGTACCCATTTCGCGTATGCCGCCGTTATCGAGAATGATTATCTTATCAGCGTCCTTTGTAGAGGAGATACGCTGTGCGATTATTATTTTGGTACATTCAAAATCAAGATTTTTAAGGCTGTTTTGTATGTGCGTTTCCGTTTCCATATCCACAGCGGAGGTGGTGTCGTCAAGTATCAGCACCGAAGGCTTTATGGCAAGAGCACGGGCAAGCGATATTCTCTGCTTCTGACCGCCCGAAAGTCCCACGCCGCGTTCGCCGATAAGTGTGTTATAGCCGTCGGGCATTTTTTCGATAAATTCGTCCGCCGCGGCAAGCTGTGCGCACTTTTTGACAGTATCCTCGGGCATTTCGGGATCGCCGTAGGCGATATTTCCGTCAATGGTATCCGAATAGAGCAGTACGTCCTGCGTTGCCATGCCTATATTTTCCCTAAGCTGTTTGAGATGTCTTTTGCGGACGTCAACGCCGTCTACCAGCACCGCGCCCTCCTCAACGTCATAAAAGCGCGGTATAAGGTTGATAAGCGTAGTCTTGCCCGAACCCGTTTCGCCCATTATCGCGACAGTCTCGCCCGCTTTTATGGTAAACGAAACGTTGTTCAGCACCCTTTTGCCCTCATAGGAGAAGCTTACGTTTTTAAATTCTATATCTCCGTGCAGTCTGTCGTCTATATCCACCGCGTCGTCGCGGTCAACGATACGCGGCTTGGAATAGTACACTTCGATTATCTTCATTGCTGAAGCCATGGCACGCTGCCAGTCGTTGACATAAACGCCGAGGTTGCGCACGGGGTTGGAAATAGCCCAGATAAGCCCCGATATAGCGACATATTCGCCCATGGTCAGCGATCCTTTTATAAGAAAAATACCGCCGCCGAGCAGCATAATTACGCTTAAAAGATTAGCGAGCGTATCCATAAGCGGGGAGAATTTCAGCCAGAGCAGCGAAGCCTTTTTGTTCTGTGAGGAATAATTTTTATTGGATTCGCCGAACTTTTGTATCTCATAATCCTCGCGTGCAAAAGCCTTGACCACGCGGTTGCCCGATATATTTTCCTGCGCGTCGGTATTCATCTTTGCAAGACGTTCGCGCAGATCGACATAAACAGGGCGGGTCACGCGGCGAAGCATTATCGTCACGATAAAGATAAACGGGGTCACGCTGAGCAGCAGCAGAGCCATTTTAAAATTTATGGAGAAGAAATAGACCATAGAAGCCGTAAAGAGGGAAAAGGACTCGACCGCGCCCTTAAATACCCACGAAACGGTATGCCGCACCATATCGAGGTCGCCGGTAAGGCGGTTCATAAGGTCGCCGGTGCGGTGTTTATCGTAAAAATCCATATCCTGTTCCTGAACGCTTTTATAGAGATGATTACGGATCTTATAGATCATACCCTGTGAGGAGTATTCATAGGTCATATTGCAGGCATATTGCAGCACTGTTCTGAGAAGTGTGAATCCCACCATACCGATAAGGAGCATAATAAGACCGCGGCGGTCGTTGGCGAGATTTTCAGCCGCGTGTTCATTATTTATGTACACATCAACGATCTGCGAGCTGAAATAAGGTGTAGTAAGATAAAGGATATTGCAGACAATAGAGAGGGTAAGGGCGGTGATATAAACAGCGCGGTAGCCCTTCAAATTATGCCATATCCACTGGATCTGAAACACGACGGTCACTCCTTTTAAGTATTTTTAACTTTTAGCAAGTTATTTTTCGCAAAATGTCTACTCATTATATCACCTATAATGAGTATAAATGTTATGATTAAATAAATTTTTTGTAAAAATAAGCCTTGTGTACATGGATACTTTTCCAAAAATAATGAAAAAGGACAGCAGAAAAATCCCCCACTCCGCAGCGGAATGGGGGATGATGATCTTCTCATTTTGTTGTACTAAATTTGCCTTAGGCAAATTTAGTACTGCAAAGCTTGCCTTTAGGCAAATTTTGTAGGATTAACTTTTATTCCTACGCCCATAGTGGAAGCTACCACAATGCTTCTAAGGTACTGTCCCTTTGCAGCAGCAGGCTTTGCTTTTACGATAGCTTCGAGCAGCGTGTTGAAATTCTCTTCAAGCTTTGCAGCTCCGAATGACGCTTTTCCTATCGGACAGTGGATTATATTCGTCTTGTCCAACCTGTACTCTATCTTACCTGCTTTAGCTTCGGCAACAGCCTTTGCAACGTCGGGAGTTACCGTGCCCGCTTTAGGGGTAGGCATAAGTCCTCTCGGTCCGAGTATCTTACCGAGTCTTCCGACAACACCCATCATGTCGGGCGAGGCGATAACAACGTCAAAGTCGAGCCAGCCCTCTTTTGAGATCTTTTCAACATAGTCCATTCCGCCGTAATATTCTGCTCCCGCTTCCTTTACAGCGTCATACTTGTCCTCCTTGCAGAAAACGAGCACTCTTACGTTCTTGCCCGTTCCGTTGGGGAGAACTACCGCGCCTCTTACCTGCTGGTCGGCATGACGCGAGTCAACGCCCAGACGGATATGCGC
>CANPYF010000014.1 GCA_947587925.1 uncultured Ruminococcus sp. | reverse complement strand
GTCTGCTATGTGATATCCCCGCGCTCGGTGATAGGATAATGACAAAAAAGACGGCAGGTCTTGCGGCTGCCGTCCTTTTATTTGATATGTATTATTTATACTTCGGCGGAGCATCAATAAGCCTTGCCCCAAAGCACCATATGCTTTGCTTCTTTTCCGCAGCAGACGCATTTGTCGCTTATCCGGCGCTGTTCGAGCGGTATGCAGCGCGAGCCTGCGCCCGTAAGTTCCTTGACTTTATCCTCGCATTCGGGGTCGCCGCACCACATTGCTTCGATAAATCCGTCACCCTTTTCGGTGAGCGCGGCGTTCATTTCGTCTATTGTAGTACACTGATAGGTCCTTGCGGCGCGGTTATCCGCAGCCTTTTTATACATACCCTGCGGTATCTCCGTTTCAAGCAGCTCCTTGACGGCAGCCGCGAATGTTTCAAGATCATTTTCAAGAGATACCGTGCGCTTTTCGCCGCTGTATCTTATCGCGCAGACGCACTGATCCTTTTCAATGTCCTTAGGTCCGATCTCCACTCTGAGCGGAACTCCGCGCATTTCATATTCTGCGAACTTCCAGCCGGGCGAATTGTCGCTGTCGTCCGTCTTTACGCGCACGCCGAGCGATTTGAGCTTTTGGCAAAGCTCGTCAGCTTTTTGCAGAACGCCTTCCTTGTGCTGCTGAACGGGTATCACGACCACCTGAACGGGAGCAGCCGCAGGCGGAAGGACAAGTCCGCTGTCATCTCCGTGGGTCATGATTATCGCGCCGATAAGGCGTGTTGTCGCGCCCCATGAGGTCTGGTGGGGGTATCTGAGCGTATTTTCGCGGTCGGTGAACTGTATGCCGAACGCTCTTGCAAAGCCGTCGCCGAAATAGTGAGAGGTAGCCGCTTGGAGCGCCTTGCCGTCGTGCATGAGCGCTTCTATGGCATAGGTCGATACCGCGCCCGCGAACTTGTCGCTCTCGGTCTTTTTACCCTTTATTACGGGCATGGCAAGCGAATGTTCGCAAAAATCCGCGTATACCTCAAGCATCTGCTCCGTTTCGGCAACAGCCTGTTCAGCCGTTTCGTGAATGGTGTGACCCTCCTGCCAGAGAAATTCTCTTGAACGCAGGAACGGTCTTGTCGTTTTTTCCCACCTTACGACCGATACCCACTGATTGTAAAGCTTGGGAAGATCGCGGTAGGAGTGGACTATGTTGGCGTAATGTTCGCAAAAGAGCGTTTCGGAGGTCGGGCGGACGCAAAGGCGTTCTTCAAGTTTTTCCGAGCCGCCGTGCGTTACCCATGCGACCTCGGGCGCAAAGCCGTCGACATGGTCTTTTTCCTTATTGAGCAGGCTTTCGGGGATAAACATAGGCATACAAACGTTTTCGTGACCCAGTTCCTTAAAGCGCGTGTCAAGATCCTTCTGGATATTTTCCCATATCGCGTAGCCGTAAGGGCGGATGACCATGCAGCCCTTTACCGAGGTGTACTCGACAAGCTCCGCTTTTTTGCAGATATCCGTATACCACTTGGCGAAATCCTCATTCATCGAGGTTATCGCCTTGACCGCTTTCTTTTCCTTTTTTTCCATTTTTAAAATCAACTCCGTAAATATCTTTATTATAAATTTTGTAATTCAGATCATAATCTTTATCGGACGAAGCGTCATAGATACCGCGGACGGTCGGCACATCATCTGTGTCGGCGGTATCGTCAGCCCCGCCCTTGGTAGGTCGTTCTCTCAGGCTGTCTATCCATTTTGCAAGCCTTGGGGTAGCGATACAGCAGAGCATTATCACTGCCATGGCGCACAGCGACATACCCAGCACTTTAAGCAGCAGCTGAACGATAGCGTTATCCACAATATCCGACCCCCTTTTAAGCATACCTTATACCGGCAAATTATATTATAACATTTTTGCGGACAGAATGCAAGCGGTTTTTTATGAACGGGCTATGAAATGGGGTATAATTTTCCCCGCGCTTATTGATTTTATCTTTTAGATATGCTATAATTATTATAATAAACCGCGCATGCGAGGGGGAGGGTCGGCTATGGCTGAAAAAAAGCTTTTTACGGTGCTTAAACGGGTACTGCTTATATTGATAGTCCTCGGCGTAAGCGCCGCTTCTTGTATGCTGTTTATATTGATATGCTCGTCCTCCGTGGCTGTGCCGATCATCTTTTTCTGCTCTGCGGTACTCTGCCTTCTGCCTGCCGCCGCCGCAAAGCTGTCGGCATATGCGCTGCATATACGCTCGCCGAAAATACTCGCTTCGCTCGCCTGCATAGGCTATGCGCTCTCGCTGTGGCTGACGCTTTGCAGCTATGTCAGTCAGGGCTACGAATCGAGCGTGTACGGATTTATGAAGCACAGCAATGCGGACGATTATTATTTCGGCGGCTATGAGGAATTTAAAAAGGATTATAAGGATACCGAGGATTTTATAAGACAGCTCAAAGCCGCGCCCGCTTCCATTGTGCTTGACGGCATGGATAAAAATAAACTCGAGGGGCTGTCCGCTGATGAACTTGCGCAGATAAACAGAGAAAGCCTGTGGGATTACTGCGGATTTGACGATATACTCGGTTCTGAAATAGCGGAGGTGGAGGCTTCCATGAAAAAGGCGGCTGAAATGAACGCCTACGACTTCACCTTTAAATACCGCTCGCTTACCCCCAAGACCTTCGGATATATGCTCGTTCACCCTCACCTGCTTTTTGACGAACTGAAATACATTATAAAAGATAGTTCGCAAAAGGTCGGCTTCCCGCTGCTGATATTTTTCATGATAGTGCAGATAATAATAATCAGGATAGTCGCGCGGCGGCTGTTTATAAACGAGGGCAGGGAGATAGTCTTTGTCACCGAGCCGCTAAAAGACAGCAAAAAGAACAAGGAATGACCCTTTACAGATAGATCCCTCTCTGCCGCAAGACAGAGAGGGATCTTTTTCACGATATAAGTTCTTTAAGGCAGGCGATAAGTTTATCCATCTGTTCGTCAGTGCCTATGGTTATCCTCAATCGGCTGCTGATACGGGGCTTGTCCCAGTATCTTACATATATCCCGTTTTTGCGCAGATGTTCAAAGATATCCTTTGCCGAAAGGATCTTATGCTCGGCAAAAAGGAAATTCGCACTGCTTGGGGGTATGTCAAAACCCAGCGCCGTAAGTTCCCTTGCCGTGCGCTCCCTTGTCGCCTTGACCTTTGAAACTATATGTTCAAAATAATCCTCGTCCTCTATGGCGGCGATGGCGGCTTTAAGCTGTATGCTGTCAAGGGGGTATGAATTATAGCTGTCCCTTACCGCACCGAGCATTTCTATCAGTTCGGGCGAGCCTATCGCCATGCCTATCCTCATGCCCGCCATGGCGCGGGATTTGGAAAAGGTCTGCGTAACGAGCAGATTCGGGTATTCGTTTATCAGTTCGACCGCCGAATAACAGCCGAAATCCACATACGCTTCGTCTATTATCACCACGCAGTCGCCGTTATGCTCCAGAATATCCGTGATAAAGTCCTTGTCCCTGCCTATAGATGTCGGCGCGTTGGGGTTGGGGATGACTACTCCGCCGTTTGGCTTGTAATAATCGGCGGCGTTTATGTTAAAGCTGCCGTCAAGCATCGGAGTTTCATACGGTATCTTCAACAGCGCACACCATACGGGATAAAACGAATAGGTCACATCGGGGAAGAGTATCGGCTTGTCGGAATTGAAAAAAGCGCGGAACGCCGCCGCGAGTACATCATCAGAGCCGTTGCCGATAAAGATATTGTCCGCCGTCAGCGAAATGCGGTTTCTTGCGCCGAGGCGTTTTGCCGCCGCATTTTTCAGCTCGATCGGGTCTATGGCAGGATAGAGCCGCAGGTCGAACGAGCCGTTTTTGATAACTTTTTCAACGGCAGGCGAAGGCGGATAGGGCGATTCGTTCGCGTTAAGTTTTATAATATCGGCGGTCTTGGGCTGTTCGCCCGCCGTGTAGGGCTTTATGTCAAGAAAATTTTTGCGCCATTCGTAATTCATATGTCACCCGCTCCGTTCAGTCTGCTATATATTCTCTTACTCTCAGCTTTATCCCGACACTGTCGGCAAGCGCGCGTGAACGCGCTATCTCCTGTTCGCCGATAACGTCCACCACCGTAAACATTACTTCGGGGACATATTTGCTTGCCTGCGAAGCAAATTTCAGCATGGCGGCAAAGCAGTCGGCTTTGAAGGACGGTCGGGTTATTTTGTCATAATTTTCCTTATCGGGGGCGTTAAGGCTTATTGAAAGACTGTCGACAAGCCCTTCAAGTTCGGCGGAGATCTCCCTGCCGTTTATAAGGTCGCCCAGACCGTTGGTGTTTATACGCACAGGCGTATCACAGCGCTGTTTTATATAAGCGGCGGTCTGTTTGAGCAGTTCAAATTCGCAGGTCGGTTCGCCGTATCCGCAGAAAACTATCTGTTTATACGCGCCAAGGTCTTTTTTTTCGAGAGCATTTTTCATATCCTCAAAATTCGGCTGTCTTTTCAGCCACAGCGGCTCGGAGCCGTATGCGCCGTCACCGTTGCCCCTTAAACAAAAGGTGCAGTTGCACGGACATTTATTTGTGATATTCAGATAAAGCTTATCGCCTATCTCATAGCATAAGGTCATTGCCTTTTTCATATTTTATCCTCTTTCTTTGGAATTAAAATTAACATCATTAATTTTAATGCTGTTTCCTGCGGTTATCGGCAAGTGCCGCGATACCTGCAAAGCCTATCAGTATAGCCGCCGTTATGCCTATCAGCAGCAATACCCAAGGGCCGCGCTGTGCGGCGATAAAATCGTCAAATGTACGGCTGCCGATGACGCGCTGTGCGGCGTCATCTAATTTCAGCGAAGAAAGCAGCAGCGTTATTGCAAACTGGAGATTTGCCAAAGCGGTCACAGCCGCCGCGCCGCTTATTATCGAGCGGAACAGTATGCCGTAATTTTCATGCTTTTTAAACACCGATATACCCTGTACACAGTGTACCGCGGTAAATATAAAAAACAGCATATACACGCCGAAAACTATAAGGCACTTCCATTTTGCGATATTCTCGTCAAGCTCTTTTCCAAGCCATACCAGTACGCCCGCAAAGCCGGAGGCTATCAGCATTTCGATTATCGCGAGAACGCAGTTGGTCTTTTCGCTTTTTTCAAGCAGTTTTTCTTTGATCTTTTTTGGCATATTATTCTACCGTCCTTTTCTCATTCGGGTTTTGATTTTTTTCTATAATAAGCGCGTCTATTCTTAGCGCGCTTTCCATTTTTACCGTAACGGTAAAATTATCGGTCGTTACTTTTTCTCCGTCGGCGGGGAAGCGGTCAAGTGCTTCCACTATCCAGCCGCCCATGGAATTTGCGTCCGTTACTATCAGCCCTTCGTCAAGCCCCGCTTTTTCCAGAAAATCCGAAACGCTCAGTTCGCCCGATACCCTCCAGCTGTTCTCGCTGAGCGGTGTGAAAGAATCGTCCTCTTCGTCGCTTTCGTCATAAATATCGCCGACAAGTTCTTCAAGAATATCTTCGAGAGTACATATGCCCTCCGTGCCGCCGTATTGGTCGACCACGACCGCCATATGCACCTTCTTTTTCTGCATAAGCTTCATGACCTCGCTTATGCGCTTGTTTTCGGGTATATATACGGGCGACCTCATTATTTTGTCTATATTCTCTTTATCCGCCCTGCCGTCTATGTAAAGCTTGTAAAAATCCGCCTGATGTATTATCCCGACAATGCTGTCCATTGTCTTTTCATACACAGGTATGCGCGAATAGCAGTTTTCGGCAAATACGGCGCGTATCGTTTCCGCGTCCGAATTTTTTTCAACTCCGACGATATTTACCCTCGGTACGAGCACCTCGTTTATCATTGTTTCGTCAAAGTCGAGCGCGGAGCGCACCAGTTCGGATTCCTGCTGTTCGAGAACGCCTTCTATCTCTATTTCGTCTATTATGTATTTAAGCTCCTCTTCGGTAACGGTCGGCTGTTTTTTCTTGCTGCCGATAAGGCGTGTCACGCCTTTTTTTATCATGGTAAAGAACCATATCGCGGGGGTGAGTATAAACATAGCCGCCGCGAGCGGCGCGCTCATAAACATGGAAAACGTTTCGGCGTTTTCTTTCGCAAGGCTTTTTGGCAGTATCTCGCCGAATATCAGCACCAGCACGGTCATTACTATGGTAGCGTATGCAACGCTGCCGCTGCCGAATTTTTCCGTAAAAATGACTGTCGCGAGAGAGGAGGAGCAGATGTTGACAATGTTGTTGCCGATAAGTATAGCGGTGAGCGCCTTGTCAAAATCCTCTATTATCTTCAGCGTTTTCTGTGCGCTTTTTTTGCCCGAAGCAGCCATATTTTTAAGCCGTATGCGGTTTGCGGAGGAAAAAGCCGTTTCCGTTGCCGAGCATATTGCGGATAATATCAGTAATATGCAAATAATAAATATATTCATAAAATTAAGATAGCACATCTCCAAAAAATAATGATATATAAATATGATAACACATTTTGAAAAAAAAATCAATCATCTACTTGCAATATTTTAAAATAAGGTGTATAATCATTAATGTGCAAATTATACAAGATTCAAGAAAGGATAAATTAAAAATGCAGGAATACAAGAAGGATATTTTCGACAGGATAATGTCGGCTGAAATTTTCTCGGCGCTCGAGCCGTTTTATAAAAAGCACAAGGAAATGCTGCTCTACCTTTTCTTCGGCGGCTGTACCACCCTTGTGGGTATCATTTTCTTTCAGACCCCCTTGAGCAGGCTTACGCTCGGCAAAAAAATGCTTTTTGGCGTTACGCTCGACATGGACGTAATAACAGCGAACGTTATCTCGTGGATATGCGCCGTGACCTTCGCATATGTCACCAACCGGATATGGGTATTTGCCGACAAGGCATACGGCGCGGTGGGTATAACCAAAGAATGTGCGGAATTTTTCGCGGGCAGATTATTTACGCTGGTCGTTGAAACGGTACTGCTCAACATTCTTGTGGAATCTTTCAGCATGAACGAACTGCTCTCCAAGATACTCGTATCCATAGTCACCATAATTTTAAATTATGTCATAAGCAAGCTTTTTGTTTTTAAACCGAAAAAATAGTGACAAATGTCACTGATAGAAATTACATTTATCACCTTGCACGGCGGGGATCTTTATGCTATAATAAAGAAAAGATCGGCGAAAGCGTAAAAAAGGAGTGAGAAAAATGCCGGTGGAGATCATATTTCTTACCATCTGGATAATATCCCCGATAGCGCTGATACCTGTTGCTGTTTATTTTATTTTGAGAAGCAGAACACAGGAACGCTTTTTGACTCAGCTCAGGCAGCTTGGCAGGATAAGCCCGAAGGAATATGCCGATAAAACGGCTTACCCGAATTATCAGGATAAGAATATAAATATACCTGCTCCGCAGCAAACGGTTTATGCGCGTCCCGCTAAGGTGAATGTTAAGCCGACTGACAGCGTAAACGCCCGTTCCGCGCCTTATCCTTATCAGAACCCGCAGTTCGTTTACTCTCAGCCTTTGTCAGGGTCTCAAAAGCGGCGCAAGCCTGCGTCCGCTTCCGCACTGCTCATACTCGGCTCTCTGCTTGTCGCACTGGCGGGAATGGTCTTCGCCTTTGGTATGTGGCTTTCGATGGACGCGGTGGGACGCACTGTGCTTACCGCCGTAACGGCGGCGGCGTTCTTTGCGCTCAGCTATGCCGCACGCAAAAAATTCAAACTGGATAACGCAAGCATGGCTATGTATATGCTCGGCGCGGTATTTTCCTCGATAGCGACCGTTATCGCGGGCAACGCGATGATCGAGGACAGCCGTATCTTTTCGGGCAATTACACGCTTGTTTTTGCCGTATCCGCAGCGGTAATGGCGGGCATATGCCGCCTTGGCGTCAAGCTGTTCAACAAGCGCGGCTTTGCCCACGCCTCCCTTTACGGCGGAATGGTGTCGCTTACGCTTTTAGCGTCGCAGACATTCTCGGACCGCACCGCATGGGCGCTTTCTCTTAATATCATCTCGGCTCTGCTGCTTATCGCGCTGTATAAAAATATACAGCTTGGTGAGATGTACGACCGCCCGTTCAAACTGTTTGCCGCAATTATCACCGTCTTTTACGGCATTGTCGGCGCGGGCAGGCTCTGCATGGAATTTACGCAGGGCTGGGGCATAGCCGCTTGGCTGCTTGCACTGCTTATTTTCGCACAGCTGCTGACTTACGGAATTTTGCTTAAAAATAAACTGCTGCTCGGCGCACAGTCGGCAATGTGCATTATCATGGCTGTTCAACTCGGCATTTTCACATTGGATATCAAAAACCGTCTGTACGCGCTTACCGCCGTCTGCGCGGCGATATTTGCGGCGGGTATAATTCATCTGCTGATAAAGCGCATACGCACCCTCTTTTCCGACTATGCCTTTGCCGCCGTGCTGCTCATCTCTCTGCCGATACTCTCCGAACTTGGCGTCCTTGAACACTATACGTCCCTTTGCGTAAGCCTTTGCGCCGCCATGCTGCTGATACTTTCATCTGCCGAAATTCTTTCGGCTCGCGAAGTTCTTACGTCCGCCGACAGCGGTATTACCGTGTTAAGGTGTTCGCTGCCTATTATTTCGATCATCTGCGCGTATAATTTCACATACGCCGCAAACGAGCTTATCTTTGCAAATAATGCGGACTATTACATAATTTACAACGACCTTAGTCCGTATATCTTTCTGACGATCGCGTTTATCTTTGCGCTCGTAATGCTCTTTGTAAAGCGTCTGCGCTCGGCTTTTTCGGATATTATAATGCCGCTTGTCATGACGTTGGTAACGCTTATAACGGTAATTACTTATTCGGTCGAATATGAAATATATGAAAAGCTGCTTTCGCTTGCGGCTTGCATAATGCTCGCGGCGGTCTATATGCTGACCGCGCGTGACGAAAAGACCCGCAGACACTGTATGCTGCTGCGCTGTGCTCTGCCGCTGCCCGCTCTGCTCACCTCATTCTTTATCGGAGTGTCCTGCTTTGAACAGCTCAATACGGCAGTATTCGCTATACAAATGTCTATCGCCGCTTTCGCCGCACTTTTCTTCTACGGCAAAAGGCTTTCCGACCGCGTACCCTTCTTAGGCTCGCTGCGCTCGGCTTTTTCGGATATCATAATGCCGACGGCGGCAGCCGTTATGGTCCTTTTCTATAATTTCGACAGAAAATACATCTTCCTGATGCTTATAGGAGCGGCGGCAGTTACCGCGCTTACCGCCGGATTTTGCTTTGAGAAAAACGGTGCGCCGCATATGTCCGCGTTTAAATATATCCTTGCGCTGATAATATGCGTTGACCTTGCGCAGAGCGTATATGTCACGGCTTCGTCAAGCGGCGGCAGGTTTATCAGCCAAAGCTCGATATTTGACGGTATGCTGATATTAGCCGCGGCTGCGATAATTTTCAACTATCTTCCCGTCGCCCGCGCAAGGCTGCGCACCGCGTTCAGCGACCTGCTTTTCCCCGCCGTTATTTTCTACTTCGGCTGTGATGTAATAGGCAGCGTACGTCATATGGAATACAGCAGGGAAATGAATATACAAAGCCTTGCGATATTCTGCCTGTGCGCCGCCGTCGTCATCATAAACAGCTTTTCAAATCAGCGCAATACGCATATGACTTTGCTCCGTGCAACCTCTTCGCTGCCGATAGTATATGCCTCCGTACCCGTCAGGGAACTGTTTCCCGATCATTCTTACAAGGGCGATTTAATTATACCGCTTATCCTTACCGCGGCAGCCGTCTTTATCGCGTATCTTACGGATAAAAAAGAGTACGAGAGGCTTGTCCCTATGCGCTATTCGTTCAACGCCGCCGCCGCTTTTTCCGCGCTTGTCATCATTTCATATGCTTCATATGACGACAAGACGGGACTTATAATAATAAGCCTGCTTATAAGCTGTCTGACCTACGTTATTTCCGCAAGATCCAAAAACACCCTTACGGGCATAATACCCGTTATCGGGGTCTATGTCAGTGCCGTGTGGCTTGCCGCCTCGCTGACATTTGGAAACGAGCGTCCGCTCGTAATGATAAGCGCAGCCGCTTTGCTGCTCATTGCCGCTTCACGGCTGTTTTCAAGCAATACCCTTGTTAACAGGCAAAACGGCTGTTTCAAACCCGATATTGCAGGCTTCGGCGCGTGTTTAGCCCCGTTTATCTGTCAGGGATATTACACGAAAAGTGCAAACTTTATCACGCTGCTTATCGCCGCGGCGGCGGTCGTGAACCTCTGCCGTCCGTCGCTCAAAGCGGACACCCGCCGCGTACTGATAACGATAGCCGCGGCGATCCTCTGCCTGTCCTTCTACGCAAGACCTTTCCTGCTCACCGATAACGAACTGCTTAAAGAAAAGATAGACCTGCTGCCCATTGCCGCCTTCGGCGTGCTTGTAAAGCTCATATGGCGCAGCAAAGAAAACATCGCGAAGAATTTCAGCTTTGCGGTATGGCTCGCCGCATTTATCATGCTCTTGGCTGACGCCGTTCGCATAAGCTCGCTCGGCAACACGATATTCGTCCTGTGCGCAGTACTTGCCATAATGCTTATATCCTATGCGGCAAAAAGCCTGCGCTGGTTTGCAGTCTCTGCGGCTTCTCTGGCGGGTCTTACGGTGTATATCACAAAAGATCTTCTCGGCGAAGCCGACGGAGAATTTGTGGGAATAAGGAATTTAAAGGTTTCGCCTCGGCGAAGCGGGCTGGTGGGTATACCTGTTAGCCGCGGGCGGTCTGCTTATCGTCATTGCCGTGAGCAGTGAATATTTCAAGACCCATTCTCAAAAACTCAAATTTTTAAAAGACAGATTTTTCGAGGATAAAAATAAAAAATAATTTCGGGGAAAATTTTTCCCCGCCCGTGGTGAAAATATGTTTGCAAAGCAGTTTCCCTCCCCCCGCCTTCGGCGAGAGGAGGGAAATATTGTACTCTATGCACTTTTCCCGCAAGCGGTCACGCCGCAAGACGCATTAAACGCATTTTACTGTAAAAGTACCGTCCTGCGAAATGTCCACAAGGACATGACTTTCGTTTTCTATCTCTCCTGCTATCATGCTCTGCGCTATGAGCGTTTCTATATTGCGCTGTATGAACCGCTTCAGCGGTCTTGCGCCGAAGCTTGGGTCAAAGCCCTGATCGACTATCGCGTCCATGGCGGCTCGGCTTACCTCTATGCTTATCCGCTTATCTTCAAGACGCTTGTCAAGCTCGCTGAGCATGAGTTTGACTATATCGCCTATCTCGCTTCTCATAAGCGGCTTGTAATAGACTATCTCGTCGAGCCTGTTGAGAAATTCGGGGCGGAAACTTCTCCTTAACAGTTCTTCCGCTTCGCTTACAGCCTGCGGCGAGAGTTCACCGTCTTGGTTTATTCCGCTCAACAGGCTTTGCGAACCGAGATTCGAGGTAAGAATGATTATGGTATTTTTGAAATCCACCGTGCGTCCCTGCGAATCGGTTATTCTTCCGTCGTCAAGCACTTGCAGCAGTATATTGAAAACGTCGGGGTGAGCCTTTTCCACTTCGTCAAGCAGTATGACCGAATAGGGTCTGCGGCGCACCGCTTCGGTAAGCTGACCGCCTTCCTCGTAGCCCACATATCCCGGAGGCGCTCCTATCAGCCTGCTTACGCTGAATTTCTCCATATATTCGCTCATGTCTATGCGCACCATGTTCTTTTCATCATCAAACAGTGCCTGCGCAAGAGCCTTTGCAAGTTCCGTTTTGCCCACGCCCGTTGGTCCTAAGAAGAGGAAAGAGCCTATCGGTCTGTTGGGATTTGCAATGCCCGCGCGTGAACGCCAGATGGCTTCCGTTACCTTGCGGACCGCTTCGTCCTGACCGATAACGCGCTTGTGCAGTGTATCTCCGAGGGCAAGCAGTTTTTCTCTTTCGCCCTCCATAAGTTTGGATATGGGTATGCCCGTCCAGCGGGAAATTATCCTCGCTATCTCTTCTTCCGTTACCTTATCGCGCAGCAGGGTATTCTTCCCCGAATTAAGCTCCGCTTCCTGTTCGCGCTGTTCAAGCTCCTTTTTAAGGGCGGGCATTTTGCCGTACCTTAATTCCGCCAGTTTGTTGAGATCGTACTCGCGTTCGGCTTTTTCCATCTCAGCGCTGCACGCTTCGATCTCCTCTCTAAGCTTCTGCACGCTCGAAATAGAACTTTTTTCGTTCTCCCATTTGGCTTTCATTCCGTTGAACTGATCTCTCAACTCGCTGAGTTCGCGCTGTACCTCTTCAAGCTGTTCTTCCGCGGCGCGGTCGTTTTCCTTTTTGAGCGCGGCTTCTTCTATCTCGTGCTGGAGTATCTTTCTGCGTACCTCGTCAAGTTCGGTCGGCATGGAATCCATTTCCGTGCGTATCAAAGCGCAGGCTTCGTCTATCAGGTCTATCGCCTTGTCGGGCAGAAATCTGTCCGTGATATACCTGTTTGAAAGGGTAGCCGCGGCTATCAGCGCCGCGTCCTGTATCTTTACGCCGTGGAATACTTCGTATCTTTCTTTCAATCCGCGAAGTATCGAAATAGTATCTTCAACATCGGGTTCGGCGACAAGTACCGTCTGGAAACGTCTTTCAAGCGCCGCGTCCTTTTCGATATACTCGCGGTATTCGTCAAGCGTCGTCGCGCCTATGCAGTGCAGTTCGCCGCGTGCCAGCATGGGTTTGAGCAGGTTGCCCGCGTCCATTGCGCCGTCTGTCTTGCCCGCGCCGACTATGGTGTGAAGTTCGTCTATAAAGAGGATTATCCTGCCTTCGCTCTTTTTTACCTCCTGCAAAACGGCTTTCAGCCGTTCCTCAAATTCGCCGCGGTACTTAGCCCCCGCTATCAGTGCGCCCATATCCAGTGAAAATACCTGTCTGTCCTTTAACCGTTCGGGAACATCGCCCTTGACGATACGCTGTGCCAGACCCTCGACCACCGCCGTTTTGCCAACGCCCGGTTCGCCGATAAGCACGGGATTGTTCTTTGTCTTGCGCGATAATATCCTTATTACGTTTCTTATTTCCGCGTCCCTGCCGATAACGGGGTCGAGTTTGTTCGCCCTTGCAAGGCTTACCAGTTCCTGACCGTATTTTTTCAGCACGTTATAGGTATCTTCGGGATCCTGTGAAGTCACCTGACTGCTGCCCCTTATATTTTTGAGCGCGGCAAGCGCTTTTTCCTTGTCTATGCCCATATCCCTGAATATCTTTTTCAAAGCGTCATTGGGTATATCAATAAGCGCAAGAAATATATGCTCAACGGACACAAAGCTGTCCTTCATTCTTTCGGCGATATTTTCCGACTCGTTGAGCGCACGGTTAAGTTCGGCAGAAATAAATATCTGATCTGACGAAGCGGGCGAGCCCGTTTTCGGCAATGCCCTTATCTGCGCTTCAACAGCGTTTAGCACCTGTGCGGTCTGTACGCCCATTGCCGTGAGCAGTTCGGGGATAAGCCCGTCCTCCTGCCTGATAAGCGCATACAGCAGATGCTGCTGATCTAATGTCGGGTTGGAATATTCCACCGCAAGGCTCTGCGCCTGCTGAACGGCTTCCGCCGATTTTGTAGTAAGCTTGTTAAAATTCATTTTTCATTCCGTCCTTTCTTAGTTCTATATAAATATATAAGATATATTTATATAGAAGATATATAAGATATATTTATATAGAAGATATATAAGATTCATAATATCTCTTTTGTATTTAAAACAATATCACAACACGTCCTCCGATCCTGCCGGGATCGGGGCTACTCGCCGCTGCCGAGCAGCTTTAACGCCGCCTGTTCGCAGGCTCTTATCGCCGACAGAAAATCAGGCAGTTCAGCCTGTGACGGCTCTATCTGCGTTTTGTTTGCTTCCTGCGAATTTTTTGCAAAGGCAGCCGCCTTGAACGGCTCTGAAAAAACACGTTCTCTCAGCCTTTCAAGCTCATTAGAACTTATTGAAAATATCCGTTCGGTATTATGAGGATTTGCAAGATAGAGTTCTCTAATGTAAAGATACGCCGCTATGGTTATATAATCCGCCGCGCTTTCGCTCATGCCGCCGCCGCATTTATCCGCTAACATTTTCAGTACGCCTACCGCCGTATTATCGGTATAAGCGCAAGCTTCGGCGCAGCGCGAGCCGTTTTCTATTCCGTATATCTCACACAGCCGTGCGGCAGTCTTTGCGGTAAGCCTTCGCTTGCCGTTTTCTATCATCGAAAGCCTCGGCTGAGTAAGTCCCGCGAGCCTTGCCGCTTCGCTTTGCGAATAGCCGCAGTTTATCCGTGCGCTGCGCAGCATAAGGGGTATATCATTTTCCGCCGCAGGTATCATATGTTTTCCTCTCCTCCGTTCCCGCCTTCTTTTGCCCTGTCAAAGGGCAGCGTTACGGTAATGCGCGTACCCTTTCCGAGTTCGCTGAAAACCTTCAGGTCTCCGCCGTGCAGAGAAACAACGTGTTTGACGATAGAAAGCCCCAGACCCGTTCCGCCCGTTTCCTTTGAGCGGCTTTTGTCAACGCGGTAAAACCGCTCGAATACCCTTTCGGTATCCGCTTCGCTGATGCCTATCCCGTTGTCCTCCACGACTATCCGCGCACATTCGGGCAGCGAGTCCACCGTCACCCTTACCATACCGCCCGAGCGGTTGTATTTCACCGAATTGTCCATAAGGTTGAGCAGCAGTTCGGTAAGGTAAGTCCTGCTGCCGCGCACGAGCGTTTTAGTACCGTTTATTTCTATCGTCACCTCGTGGTCTGCCGCCTTGCTTTGCAGTATTTCCTCGCAGTCCCTTGCCGCTTCGAGCAGATCTACGCTTTCGTTGAGCGCGTGAGGATTTTCCTCTTCTATTTCCGAAAGGCGCATTATGTCGTTTATCAGCGTGAGCAGCCGCGAAGCCTCGCGGTAGATAGTGCCGCCGTACTTTCTCACGTCCGCTTCATCGCTTATTATGCCGTTTTCCATCATCTCGCCGAAGCCCCTTATAGTGGTGAGCGGGGTCTTTAATTCGTGCGAAACGTTTGCGGAAAATTCGCGGCGTATCTCCTCGCTTTTTATGCTCTCGGTCGCGTCCGCAAGGATTATCACCACACCGTACTTTCCCGCGTACTCCGATTTGTTGACGAATACTCTCCAGATATGCTCGCCGAGCCTGATTATTCCGCGTGCGGAATTTGCGCTGTCCACCCCCGCGATAATGTCAAGCAGTTGACGGTCGTCTGTAAACTCGTTTATTTTCAGCTTGGCGGAAGGGTCGTAAGCGGGGTTGAAAAGCTGCATTGCCGTGCGGTTGACGGAAAGCACGGTATGATCTGCGTCAAGCAGGATCATACCCTCCGCCATATTTTCCGTTATCAGCGAAAATTTTTCCTTTTCCTTTTTCAATCTGCCGACTATCCTGTGAGTTTCATCAAGCAGTTTATCCGCGCTTTCAGCCACAGGTTCAAGTTCCTCATAAACCGCCGTTGCCGCCCCTTTGACGGTATCTTCTTCGGACGCTGCAAAGCGTCTTACAAGCTGCCGTACAGGCTTCATAAGTTCTTCGGAGAGCCATAAAGATATCAAAGCCGCAGCGACTGATATCACGGCGGCGGCTAATATCAAGATCACGGCGGCAGACTTAAAGTCCATAGCGCCTGCGGCGCTTTGTCGGCATATCACAAGAGCCGCTATGCACAGCAGGATTATAGACGCTCCTGCCGTAGCAATTGTCATCAAAAAAAATTTCTTTTTCATAATTACATTATATCATTACCCTAAATTTTATAACCCACTCCGCGCACGGTCTTTATCAGATCGGTACAGCCGACGGCTTCAAGCTTCTGACGAATAGATTTAACGTGCATATCCACGGTGCGTGTTTCCCCTGCAAATTCATAGCCCCACACCCGTTCCATAAGTTTATCTCGGCTGACCGCGATAGATTCATGTTTCATCAGGTACATAAGCAGTTCAAATTCGCGGTAGGTCAGCGTTACTTCCTTTCCGCACACGGTCACTATCCTCTTTGACGCGTCAAGCGAAACGTCCTTTACGGTTATTATATCCTCCTGCATATCCTGCTGTCTTGCGGTACGCCGCAGTACGGCTTTTATGCGCGAAAGCATTTCCATAACGCCGAACGGTTTAGTGATATAATCGTCCGCGCCCGCTTCCAGCCCCGACACCTTATCCGTTTCGCTCGATTTTGCCGTCAGCATTATCACGGGAATATCTTTAAGCGCAGGGTCGGCTTTCAGCTTGCCGAGAATGGTAAGTCCGTCCTCGCCCGGCAGCATTATATCCAGCAGCACAAGCGCGGGCTTACAGTTATTTACCGCTTCATAAAACGGTTTTGCCATAGCAAAAGCGTGAGCTTCAAACCCGCCCGATTTCAGCGCACAGCTTATCAGCTCTCTTATTCCCACATCGTCCTCTACGCAATATATAAGCGGCAAGATCATCACTCTCCTTTTACTTTTGGGGTTATGTTTTTTTGTTTTAATATTGGTGATTATTTGTTTTTGTTTGTTGGGGGGCAGGGTTTTTAACAGCCTGAACTTGTTCAGGCGGCTTACTTCTACTTCTTGCCTCTAACTTCTAATTCAAGCGTCTAACCTCTGACCTCTTACCTCTAACTTCTAATAGGGTAACGCGCTGTCGCGCGTTTTATGTGTCGCGAACAATACGCTCACCTGCCTTTTAGGCAGGCGGCTCTTGTTTGCGATTTAAATCGGCGGTTTTTACTGCGATTTTGCAGGGGGTGATGTCGCTTTTCTGTTGATTTTTTAACCCTATGTTGTATTGTTCGCCGATTTAAATTTTTGGGGTCGTTCGCTCGGTATTCTTTGATATGATTCCTTTGTTTGCGCCTTGACGGGGACGCTGTCCCCGCGCCCCTGCAAGGGTAACCCCTTTAAAAAGGGTTTCCCCTTGACCCCATTCTAAACTTTTATTTCCCGCGATAGTTTGGGCGTCCTACTTCTGACTTCTTAAAGTCCGAACTTGTTCGGACGTCTTACCTCTTACAGCCTACTTTGCCTGTTTATCACACCTGTAATTAGTCACCGACCTACGGCTGTTAACTATATACTTCTTTTTTTGGCAGCGGGAACATCTTCTGGAACTTCTCTACTTCACTGTCAAACTCCGCTCCGCTCGTTTTTATCGTTCTTAAATATTCGTGCGTCTCAAAGTTGTCATCGTTTACCTGTACTAAACATACCGCTATGTTTGAACAGTGGTCGGATATCCTTTCAAGACAGGTAAGGAAATCTGTGAAGATGAACCCTAACTCTATCGTGCAGCGCCCCGCTTGTAAACGCTTGACGTGACGGCTCTTTAACTTCGTTTTTATCTGGTCTACTACCTCTTCAAGCGGCTCTACCTCGTAGGCGGCGTATAGGTCTTGCTCGCAGACCGCTTTCACCGTGTAGCCTAAGACTTCCCGCACCGCATTGCACATGACCGACAGCTCGTCCTTTGCTTTCGGCGAAAAGTCTATGTCTTTTTCGTACCTTTCCTCCGCCCCTTTGGCAATGTTCCGCGCATGGTCGGAGATCCTTTCAAGGTCGCTGATGTTGTGTAAAAGCGTGCTTACCGTCTGCGCGTCTTTGTGGTTCATCTCCGTGCTGGATAATTTTACTAAATATGTGCCGAGCCCGTCCTCGTATTTGTCGACAAGTTTTTCAAGCGCGTATACCTCCGACGCTTTTTCCTCGTCATATTCAAACAGAAGCTCCATGGCAAGTTCGACCGAACGCTGCGCCGCGTCAGCCATTCCCGCAATAACTCCTCTCGTCTGCTCTACCGCCACCGAAGGGGTACGCAGAAATCTTTCGTCAAGCAGTTTGAGTTTGTCGTTCGCAGACGCGCTCTTTTTGTCGTTCTCGTCCTCTTTGACAACAAGATAGGCTATCTTTTCAAGCAGCTTGCTGAACGGAAGCAGGACTAATGTCGTGCTGATGTTGAATATGGTATGCACCACGGCTATCATCGTTTCGTTTATAGTGCTTTGCATGAACGAAAAGTCAAGAAAAGCGTTGAGTATATAAAACACGCTTAAAAACAGCGCAGTGCCGATTATATTAAAACTCAGGTGTACGGCGGCTACTCGCTTTGCGCTCTTGCTTGTGCCGAATGAGCTGATTATCGCCGTTGCACATGAGCCGATGTTCTGACCGAGTATGATAGGCAGTGCCGTCCCGAAATTCAGCGCACCCGTTGACGATACCGCCTGCAATATTCCTACCGAAACGGAGGACGACTGCAAAACTGCGGTTATCAGCGCACCTGCCAGCACTCCGAGCAGCGGATTTGAAAACAGCGTTATTATTGATTTGAACGCGGGCGAATCTTTGAGCGGCGATACCGAATCGCTCATCATGTTCATGCCGAACATGAGTATCGCAAAGCCGATAAATATACTGCCGAGCGTTTTTTGCTTGTCCGATTTGCCCGCCATTATCAGCAGTATGCCGATAAAGGCAAATATCGGCGAAAATGACGTTGGTTTCAGCAGATTTATCAGCAGGCTGTCGCCGTCAAGTCCCGAAAGCGAGAGTATCCACGCGGTTATGGTCGTGCCGATATTCGCGCCCATTATTACGCCCACTGCCTGATGCAGCCGCATTATGCCCGCGTTTACGAAACCTATCAGCATTACGGTGGTAGCGGCGGAGGATTGTATCGCCGCCGTTACGCCCGCGCCGAGCAGTACGGATTTAAAAGGGTTTGAGGTCAGCTTTTCAAAAACGGATTCAAGCTTTCCGCCCGCCATTTTTTCAAGACTGCCGCTCATGATATTCATTCCGTATAAAAACAGCGCAAGTCCTCCGAGAAGCGTAAGCCCCGAGAATATAGTCATTGTTTTTCCTCCATATTACATTGACGAAAATTTTTACACATTTTTACATCGAGTTTTTTATCTGTATTCGTTGTTATAATATTATAACGCACATTTGTAAATTCTCTGAGCGTGCTTTGTAAAATCTGCGTAAAATCCTTTTTTATACAGTATGAGTTACTAACATTCTGCCGAAAAAGCCGCGTATCCCCCTCTCGGTCACAAGGATACACGGCTCTTACTTCCAACATCTATTTTTTCTCTTCCTTTTTATCCTTTATCGCCTGCGTAAGCAGATACTCTATCTCGCCGTTTATCGACCGAAAATCCCTTTCGGCAAGCGCGGAGAGCTGCTCCCACAGGGAGGGGGACAGTCTGAGCACTATCTGCTTGCGGGCTTTTTCCTTCTGCTTAAGAGCATTCTCGCGCGTTTTTATCTCGTCTTCGAGCGCTTTAACAGACGCGAGCCGTTCTCTCAGCTTTATTTCTTTTTCTTCAAGCTTTTTTTCATCGGTCATAGCGCGAAGTCCTCCACATAGATTTTTTATAACATCGTTAATATATCGAACCGCTGTTTACTATCGGCTGGGTATCCTTATTAGAGCAGAGTACCACAAGCAGATTTGACACCATCTGCGCCTTGCGTTCCTCGTCGAGTACGACTATCTCTTCCTCGCTAAGGCTGTCTATCGCCATTTTTACCATGCTCACCGCGCCGTCTACTATCTTCTTGCGTGCCGCGATTATGGCTGACGCCTGCTGTCGTTGGAGCATTGCCGCCGCTATCTCTTCCGAATACGCAAGATGGGTTATGCGTACTTCTTCAATTGCAAGACCCGCAAAAGCGACGCGCTTTTCCAGTTCGACCTTCATGCTGTCGGCGATCTCCAGAGAGCTGCCGCGCAGTGTTTTTTCAGCCTTGCCCGAATTATCATCATCGTCATCATCATCCACCACATCATACGGATAAAGCCTTGCGATATTTCTTACGGTCGAATCGGTCTGTATCGAGATATAATCGCGGTAATTTTCAACGTTGAACACCGCCTTGGTCGGGTCGGTAACGCGCCAGATAACGACCGCGCCGATAACTATCGGGTTGCCGAGCACGTCGTTGACCTTTTGTATACCGTTGTCAAGCGTCATAGCTTTGAGCGAAATGCTCTTTTTGGCGTCTATCTCCGCCGCGGGAACAGCGTTGCTGTTCGTCATAGCCATAGCCTTTATCTTTGCCTCCGCTTCGCTTTTTGCGCGGTCATAGGCGGGATTTACCGCATTCGAGAACGGATTTACGAAGAAAAAGCCTGCGTCCTCTATCGTGCGGTAATAATTTCCGAAAAGCTCCAGCACAAGCGCATGATTGGGCGGAACTATGCGCAGACCCGCATAGATGATACAGCTTGCGGCAAAGCAGAGTATTCCTACTATCAGCAATATGATACCCGCGGCTTTGCTGCCCTTGTCTATCAGTATGCCGCCGAGGATCGACACAAGTATCGACGCGAAGGTCACGGTCAGATTTAAAAACAGCGCGGCAAATCCGCTCATCGGCTTTTGGTTTACCACTTTAAGATCCTTTATCTCCATCTTGTTACCCCTTTCAGATTAAAACAAAATCAAAATGATAAATTGTGATATCACATTGATATCATTATATCATTACTTACCCCGCCTGTCAATCGGCATATTTCACAAACTTACGCTCAAAAAAATATTTGTTTTGTCACATATCTTTATCCGCTCGGTATCCGCGCTTTTCGGTTCATAAAATCGAAACTATTTGTACACATTCTTTTTACCTGTAAGGCAGTGTACACCATTGACAATTGAATATTTTTATGCTATAATTATTTATACAAAATAACTATAAAATGCTGCCCTGACGCGAAAGACCGCTTACAGCGGTTCTGACGTGAAAGCGCGACGCTTTATGATAAGCCTTGCTTTGAGGTCTATTATAGAACGGTAATACTCAACGGAGAGTAGCTTGTGCTTTTGCATCGTTAAAGGGTGTGAAAGCATTTTTTATTTGAAAAATATTAAACAATAAAATTCAAAGGGGTGAAAGATATGGAACGCATAGCGCTGATAGGCATAATGGTGGAAAATCCCGCGTCCATTCCCGCGCTCAACGAACTGCTCAACGAGTACGCGCACTATATAAGAGGAAGAATGGGCATACCGCAGGCGGGCGGAAGGATAAACGTTATCAGCATAACGCTCGAAGCTCCCGCTGATGTTATAAATTCGCTCTGCGGCAGTCTGGGCAGACTTGACGGGGTGACGGCTAAAAGCATTTTTGCAAGGGAGGAGCGAAGCGGCGAATGACCAATACTCAGCTTATCCAAAAACTAAGCGAAGCGCATGAACTTAAAAAGGACGAATATGTACAGCTTATCTCAACGCACACCGAAGAGGATTCAAAACTGCTTTTTTCCTATTCCGATAAACTAAGGCGCAGGTATTATTCAACGGACGTTTATCTGCGCGGGCTTATAGAATTTTCGTCCTATTGCAAAAATGACTGCATTTATTGCGGTCTGCGCCGCTCGAATATTAACGCGCAGCGTTATCGGCTGAGCCTTGACGATATCCTTGAATGCTGCAAAGAGGGCGCGGAACTTGGGTATTATACCTTTGTACTGCAAAGCGGAGAAGACCCTTATTTTACCGACGATAAGATATGTCAAATCGTAAGCGAGATAAAAAAACGCTATCCCGACCGCGCTGTTACCCTTTCGATAGGCGAAAAGAGCAGGGAAAGCTATCAGGCGTATTTTGACGCGGGGGCGGACAGGTATCTGTTAAGGCATGAAACGGCAAATGCGGAGCATTATTCAAGGCTTCACCCGCCCGAACTTACGCTTGAAAACCGCAAGAGATGTCTGCGCGATCTCAAAGAGATAGGCTATCAGGTAGGCACGGGATTTATGGTAGGTTCGCCCTATCAGACGGCTGAATGTCTTGCGGATGATATGCTGTTTTTAAAGGAACTTGCCCCGCAGATGGTGGGAATAGGCCCGTTCGTACCTCATTCTCAGACGCCGTTTAAGGATATGCCGCAGGGAACGGCGGAACTTACCGTATTTATGATAGGACTTATAAGGCTTACGCTGCCCGACGCGCTTATCCCCGCGACCACCGCGCTTGCGACCATAGACCCTATCGGCAGGGAAAAGGGCATACAAGCGGGCGCGAATGTGTGTATGCCTAATCTGTCGCCCATGTCGGTAAGGGAAAAGTATATGCTTTATGACAACAAAGCCTGCACGGGCGATGAGAGCGCACAGTGCAGGCGGTGCTTGGAGCGCAGACTTTCAAGCATAGGCTTTGTGCCTGCCGCCTCAAGAGGAGATAATATCTCGTTTATAACAAAAAGGATAAATGCGGAATAAAATTTATAATTTTACAGAAAGGTAAGGTTTGAAAATATGTACGATCCTAAATCTTTAAAGGCGGAGGAATTTATCGACCACGCCGAAATACTTGAAACGCTCGAATATGCCGAGCAGAATAAAAACAATAAGGAACTTATCGAGCAGATACTCGAAAAGGCTAAGCCGAGAAAGACCGCAAACGGAACGGTCTGTTCGGGACTTACTCACCGCGAAGCAAGCGTGCTTTTAGCCTGTGAAGATCCCGAGCTTATCGAAAAGATGTATACGCTTGCGGAGGAGATAAAACTTGCGTTTTACGGCAACAGAATAGTAATGTTCGCGCCGCTCTATCTTTCCAATTACTGCGTAAACCAGTGCGTATACTGTCCGTATCATCATCAGAACAAGCATATCCCCCGCAAAAAGCTGACGCAGGAGGAAGTAGCGCAGGAGGTAATCGCTTTGCAGGATATGGGACATAAGCGTCTTGCGATAGAAGCGGGCGAAGACCCTGTGAACAACCCCATAGAGTACATACTTGAATGTATCAAGACTATCTATTCCATAAAGCACAAAAACGGCGCGATAAGAAGAGTAAATGTAAATATCGCGGCTACCACGGTGGAAAATTACCGCAAGCTGAAGGAAGCGGGCATAGGCACATATATACTCTTCCAAGAGACATATCACAAGGAAAGCTATGAAAAGCTTCACCCGGCAGGACCTAAGCATAATTATGCTTATCACACCGAAGCTATGGACAGAGCCATGGACGGCGGCATTGATGATGTAGGTCTGGGCGTACTGTTCGGTCTGGAACTTTACAAGTACGAATTTGCGGGACTGCTCATGCACGCAGAACACCTTGAAGCCGTACACGGCGTAGGTCCGCACACGATAAGCGTACCGCGCGTAAAGAGAGCGGACGACATAGACCCGAGCACGTTCGACAACGGCATTGATGATGATACCTTTGCAAAAATAATCGCCTGCATAAGGATAGCCGTACCCTATACGGGAATGATAATCTCCACCCGTGAGAGCGAAGCCTGCCGCAACCGTGTTCTCGGTCTGGGCATATCGCAGATCTCGGGCGGTTCGCGCACCTCGGTAGGCGGCTATGCGGGCTATTCGTCTGACGAAAGACCTCACGACACCGAGCAGTTTGACGTTTCCGACCAGAGAAGTCTTAACGAGGTAGTAAAATGGCTTATGGAACTGGGCTACATACCCTCTTTCTGCACCGCCTGCTACCGCGAGGGCAGAACGGGCGACCGCTTTATGAGCCTTTGCAAGAACGGTCAGATACTTAACTGCTGCCACCCCAACGCGCTTATGACGCTCAAAGAATTTCTTGAGGATTACGCGACCGAGGATACAAAGGAGATAGGCGAAAAGCTTATCGCAGATGAGCTTAAAAAGATACCCAACGAAAAGGTACAAAAGCTTGCGACCGAATATATTGAAAATATCCACGAGGGCAAGCGCGACTTCCGCTTCTGATAATATTATACACCTTATATAAAATCTCCCCTGCTGACGGTGCATATATGCCGTACCGAGCGGGGGAGATCTTTTTTTAGTTATACAAGCGGGAGGTTTTATATTTTATTTTCTCGCATTAGCCAGCATAAGCTTGATGCGGTTCTCCTGATTGACCTTGGTAGCACCCGGGTCGTAGTCGATAGCCACTATGTTGGCATTGGGGAAAGCCTGTTTTATCACGCGGCTCATGCCCTTTGCGACAATGTGATTGGGCAGACAGCCGAAGGGCTGTGTGCAGATTATATTCTCAGTACCTGTCTGCGCGAGCGCAGCCATTTCAGCCGTTATCAGCCAGCCCTCGCCCATTTTTACGCCCTGATCCATATACTTGTCGGCAATGGCGCGGAGTTCTTCAAAATCGTGGGGCGGGAAGAACTCGCCGTGTTCTTTTATGACCGCGATCTGCTCTTTTTGCAGTTTATAAAGCAGCTTGTAGCCTGCCTTATAGCCGAGCGTGAGTTTGGACTTTTTGTCGTACATACGCGCGTCATTGATTATGGCGGCGGCGCAGTAAAGCACGAAATCGAGCAGACCGGGAACGTTAGGCTCGCAGCCTTCCGATATGAGAAATTCGTTGAGGTCGTTATTCGCAAGCGGCGAATATTTAACGTATATCTCGCCGACAATGCCTACGCGCGGCTTTTTTTCACCGCTGCGCTCTATGGCGGAAAAATCGCGGAGCATGGCGCGGTATATGGGCTTTGCGGACATAAACCTTTTGTTGTCCCCCATTATTTTGCCGATACGGTTCTGCCATTTTGCAACAAGTTTATCGCAGTCGCCCTTGTGAAGCTCATAGGGGCGGCACTGGTTGTAAAGCAGCATGAGCATATCGCCGTAAAGTACGCTGTATATCAGCCGCAGCGCGATAGGTATTGTCATCGGGAAAGCGGGATTCGGTTCAAGACCGCTGAAATTCAAGGATAAAACGGGTACTTGAGGAAATTCCGCGGCAACGGCTTTTCTGATAAGATAAATGTAATTTGAAGCACGGCAGCCGCCGCCCGTCTGCGATATGAGCAGCGCGACCTTGTTTATGTCGTACCGCCCGCTTTTGAGCGCTTCCATAAACTGCCCGATAACGAGCAGGGCAGGGTAGCAGGCGTCGTTATGCGTGTTTTTCAGTCCCTCGTCGATAACGGTGCGCGAACGGTTTGTCAGCAGTTCCATATTGTAGCCGAAATGCTTATACGCCTTTATTATTATCCCGAAGTGGATAGGCAGCATATCGGGTACAAGGATAACATGATCCTTTTTCATATCCTCGGTAAATACCGCGCGGCGTACTCTTCCCGAACATATCTTCGGCTTTTTTTCATTTGTACTCATCTGTTATGCGCCCTCCCTTTTAGTTGCTTTTTCTTCAAGCGCAGCGGCAAGCGAACGCAGGCGTATCTTTGCCGCGCCGAGATTGGTTATCTCGTCTATTTTCAGCTGGGTGTAAAGTTTGCCGTTTTCTTCCAGAATAGCGCGTACCTCGTCGGTCGTCACCGCGTCTATGCCGCAGCCGAAAGATACGAGCTGAACGAGCTGCATATCGGGGTTTTCGCAGACGAATTTTGCCGCTTTGTAAAGCCGCGAATGGTAGGTCCACTGGTCGAGAACGTCAAGCGGGGGAGCGGTAGGCGAAAGCGCGGCAGCCGCGTCTTCGGTTATTACCGCAAAGCCGAGCGAAGATATAAGCTCGGGTATGCCGTGGTTTATCTCGCCGTCCGTGTGATACGGTCTGCCCGCGAGCACGATTATCGGCTGATCTTTTGAACG
>CANPYF010000013.1 GCA_947587925.1 uncultured Ruminococcus sp. | reverse complement strand
CATATACATATTCGGAGAGGGCGAACAGCAGCGCATTTATATCTCGTCCGCCGATTTTATGACAAGAAATACCTGCCGCAGAGTAGAGGTCGCCGCCCCCATATTTGACGAGAGCATACGCTCGCGCATACTCGCTTATTTCAGAATGCAGCTTTCCGATAACGTCAAGGCGCGTCAGCAGCAGAGCGATTCGACATATAAGCGTGTTACCAACGATCTGGTGAAAAACGACTGCCAGAAGACCTTCTACGAAAGGGCGTATTCGCTCGAACCGACCCTTTCTGCGGACGGCAAGGGTACGTCAAAGAAAAAGCACGGCTTTTTTGCATGGCTCGCGCGGCTCTTCGGCTCAAAGCGCTGACCGCTTTTTGTACAAAGTGACGAAAATTTGGCGGCGGCATTGAAAGAATGTTAAAATTATGATAAAATATAATTGTATATCAAAGAAAGGAATGTAAAGCAATGACGCAAAGGCTCCAATGTCTGCTTGAAGTGCTTGACGGACACAGGGTTTATATACAAACGCATAATTTCCCCGACCCGGATGCGCTTGCAAGCGCATACGGTATGCAGCAGCTGCTTTCGGTGTTCGGCATAGACGCCGTGATATGCTGTAAGGGCATGATGGAAAAGGCGTCTACTTCGGGCATGGTCGACATTTTCGGGATAGAACTTGTAAATATAAACGATATCGAAGATATGACCGCCGATGACTATGTGCTGACGATAGATGCACAGGCAAATAATTCCAACATAGCCGATATTCCGGGCAAAACAGCAGCGTGTATAGACCATCACCCTACCGCCGTGCCTTATGAATATCTTTTCCGTGATGTGCGTATCTGCGGAGCGTGCGCCTCGCTTGTGGCTGACTATTTCTTTTCAAATAAGGTCGCGATAGATAAAAATACCGCTACCGCGCTTATGTACGGTCTGAAAATGGATACGGACGACCTTAACCGAGGAATGACCGATATAGATGTCGAGATGTACCGCAGGTTGTTTTACTATACCGATCAGGACAAGCTGAATCAGATATTGTCACAGCAAATGGTCTTTTCCGATCTTAACGATTTTATCGCCGCACTGCGGGGCATAAAGGTCTTTGACGGCATAGGTTTTACGGCGATAGCCGACGGCGCTTCCGACGGGCTTATCGCGGAGGTGTGCGATTTTATGCTCGACCTCGTAGAGGTGCAGTTTGCGGTGGCTTATTCCATGCGTGACGGCGGAGTAAAGATCTCCGTGCGCTCGGAGCTTAATTATCTTGACGCGGGAACGATAACCGCAAACGCGCTCGAAGAGATAGGCGCGGGCGGCGGACACGGCGTAATGGCAGGCGGGTATATACCCAAAAGCAGCATAGAAAACGCGGAGTTTGACCTCGAAGAGGAAATACAGAACCGCTTTATCAACGCGGTATACTTTTCCAGAATGCTTAAAAACGCGCTTAAAGACCCCCTCGCGGAGATACCCGAGTAGAAGTTAGAACGCCGTGCTATTACAAGTAATAGCGCTTCGCTTTAAAGAAGTTAGAGGTTAGAGACCGGTTATTATAAAATAGATTTTCATGGATAAGATATAGAACGGTATCGGGAATAAAATGCCGATACCGAATTTTTTTATGTTTTTTGAAAGGAACATTTTTTATGGCAAAGCAAAAGACAACAGTGTTTGTATGCAGTTCATGCGGCTATGAATCGCCAAAGTGGAACGGCAGATGTCCCGACTGCGGCGCATGGAACACGCTTGAAGAATTTCTTGCTCCTGACGCTGTGTCAGGTTCGGCATCATCAGCCGTATCGGCAAGAGAGGTATCGGCAAATATCATGGGATTAAGTTCCATAGATGCTCATTCTGCCGAAACAAGAAAGCGCACGGGCTTAAAGGAACTTGACAGGGTACTCGGCGGAGGGATAGTAAAGGGAAGTCTTATACTTCTCGGCGGCGAACCGGGTATAGGCAAGTCTACCATGCTTTTGCAGATATGCTCGGCTCTCGGCAGGGATAATTCTATCCTCTATGTTTCGGGTGAGGAATCGCTAAGGCAGATAAAATTAAGAGCGCAGCGGCTGAACGTTGACAGCGATTCGCTGTTTTTGCTCAGCGAGACCGACTGCGCGGCGATATGCGCCTGCATTGCAAAAGAAAAACCGGATATCGTGATAATAGACTCCATACAGACAATGAACCTGCCCTCGCTGAGTTCGGCAAGCGGCTCGGTAACGCAGGTGCGCGAATGTTCAAATATGCTCATGCGCACGGCAAAATCGCTGGAAATATCCATGCTGATAGTAAGCCATGTAAATAAAGACGGCGCGATCGCAGGGCCGAAGGTAATGGAGCATATCGTTGACTGCGTGCTTTATTTTGAGGGTCAGAAAAATATGCCCTACAGGGTGCTCAGGGGAATAAAGAACCGTTACGGTTCGACCAACGAAATAGGCGTTTTTGAGATGTGCGACAGCGGATTGAAGGAGGTCGCCGACCCCTCGGAGGTAATGCTTTCGGGCAGACCGTCGGACGCTTCCGGCTGCTGTGTCGCCTGCATGATAGAAGGCTCACGCCCGATACTGGCGGAAGTGCAGGCGCTTGTCACCAAAAGCACGTTCAATGTACCGCGCAGGACGGCGACAGGCTTTGACTATAACAGAATGTCGATAATAATAGCGGTGCTTGAAAAGCGGCTGGGCTGTTATTTCGGCGGGCTTGACGTTTATATGAACGTGGTCGGCGGACTGGAGCTTTCCGAACCTGCGGCAGACCTGCCTGTTGCGCTCGCGCTCTATTCGAGCATGACGGACAAGACGGTCAGTCCCGATATTATGGCGTTCGGGGAGATAGGCCTTGCGGGCGAACTGCGGAGCGTTCAGCGCGCACAGCAAAGGGTGCTTGAAGCACAGCGGCTCGGTTTCAAAAAATGTATACTTCCGCTTTCGGCGTTAAAAATGCTTGATAAAACACACATCAGGATACCCCTCGTGGGGGTAAAAAACATACGCGGCGCATTTAAGGCGGTTTTTGAGCAGTAAAACTGCACAAAAGTTTGTTCGATAGTTTGTGCGATTTGTCGACTTTTTTCTTGACATTTTTTTCGCTCGGGTGTATAATGTTATTGATGAAAAAAATGATAAGATCGGGCAGGGAAGATGTCATGCAAACGAATGAGAACGAAAAGAAATACAATTTGCTGCTGCACAGGCTTGCGGCTGCTGTCGGCGGATTTGCCGCCGCATACACGTTAGTTTTAAGGGCGGGGCTGGGTTCTTCGCAGACGGTCAACATAATGGACGCGCTGTTCGGTCTGCTCGGCAAAGATCTGCGCACCGCGCTGCTGCACTTTTTCGGTATGCTGATATACGGCGCGAGCGTGTTCGGCATAACGGTGCTTAAAAAGAAGAGCCGCATAAACCTCCCGATATTTTCCATGTGTCTTAACATAGCGGGCTTTGCGCTGCTTGCCGCGCTGCCTGCCGATATTGACCCGATAGTCGGACTTTACCCCACGTTTATCACCATGTCGGTGATGTGGGTGGTCTTTGCCGACATGGGCGGCTACGCCGGCTCACCTATATTCTGCACGAATAATTTCCGTCAGATGTGCGGTGCGCTTGCCGAATATACCTGCGATAAAAGCGAAGCTTCGCTCAAAAAGGCGAAATTCTTTGCGGGAACGCTTGCGGTGTTCTTTCTCGGCGCGGCGGCGGGGTATTATCTTACTCAATTTCTTGCAGTAAAAGCGGCATTTGTCGGCGCAGTACCCTGCCTTATCGCTATAGCTGCCGAACTTGCGAAGCTGCATTATCTTCACAAAGCGGCGCATAACCTTTGCGGGGTCGCGCATAAATTAGTCTGAATAAAACAAAATATTACGGCTGCGGTTCGCGTATTTTGCGAGTTCCGCAGCTTTTTTGTATCATATATACAAATACACGGTAAAAATTTTCTTTAGGTTTATGCAATATACCGTGTAATAATTGTGAAAAAAATCCGTCTTTATTGGTAAAGGAGGCATGGTCAACATGAAAAAATCATTGCTATTGTCAAAAAGGATACTTAGCGCGGCGGCGGCGTTAGTTATTGCGCTTTCAGCCTGCGCCTGCGGAGAGAAGGATAATACTGCTAAGGAGAACGGAGTTACGGCTAAAGCTCCCGCTTCGGGTACGGCGGGTACTTCGGGTTCTTCGGGGGCGTCATCAACGCCCAAGACCGAGGCGGCAGCCGAGGATAAAACCGAAGCGGCTGACGGCGCGGAGGCAGAGGGAGAAGCAGCAACAGGGGACGCGGCTGTGGACGATGCCGACCTCTCCAAGTCGTTTGGCGCAACGGACGATATTGCCTGCGGAATTATGGGAGACGTTGCCGAACCGTCAATGGAAGTTGCCCCGGGCGTATTTACAGAAAACGGTGTGGACGAAGTTACGCCTATGGCAAATCTGCTGACGGCGGGCGAATGGAACGATAATGACAACTGGGGATTTTTTACAAATCTTATCAATTCGGGTACTATAACCTTCCCCGCGTTCGGCATTGACCCGACAAACCGCACGGCTGTCCATGTTACCGATAAGGACGGTCAGCCTGTCGCAAATGCAAGCGCAAACCTTGTCGCCGACGGCGATATGGTGCTGTGGAGCGCGGTGACGGACAAAGAAGGCAACGCCTATCTTTTTGCACCGAGCGGCGAATACGGCAAACTCGAAGTAAAAATTTCGGCTGACGGCGCGGAGCAGACCGCGGAGGTAACGAGTACAGCGGACGAACAGGGAGGACAGGCTAAGGCGGATACGCCTATGGAGATAACGCTTGACGGCAAAACGGATCTATATAAAAATACAGAGATAATGTTCATAGTGGACGCAACAGGTTCAATGGCGGACGAAATGTTGTTTTTGCAAAGCGAATTTTCAGCGATAGCCGAAGAGGTCGGTACGGACGGCACGAAATATTCGGTAAATTTCTACCGCGACGAGGGTGATGAATATGTTACCAAGTGCAATCCCTTCACCGATGATATATCGAAGATACAGTCGCTGCTCAATTCCGAGAGTGCGGACGGCGGCGGAGATACTCCCGAAGCGGTCGCGCAGATACTTGACGAAACGATAACCAACGGCAGCTGGAGCGAGGACAGCGTAAAACTTGCGTTTTTGATATTTGACGCTCCCCCTCATTCGGAAACGGAAGATACGCTCAAAACAGCGGTCAGCGAAGCGGCTCGCAAGGGTATCCGTCTTATACCGGTAGTTTCCTCAAATGCCGACCGCGACACCGAGCTTTTTGCAAGAGCGGTATCCATCTGCACGGGCGGAACGTATGTCTTCCTCACGGACGATTCGGGCATAGGCGATTCCCACCTCGAACCTATAATCGGCGATTATGAAGTCGAAAAACTTTATGATATTATTATAAGGGTAATAAATGATTACAGGCAGTAAGCTTTTGGCAGACAGTTATCCGACAAAAATTCCCCCGCTTTTAAAAAGGCGGGGGAAAACTATATATTCGGTTATACACATACGCTTCACCTTCGCTTTGTTTGCAGCGAGGAACGGCTTGATGAGCGAATCATCGGTTTTTTTCAAAAAGCATCAGCTACGCTTTCAATCCGGTTTTCTCCTCAAATTCGGCAACGGTCATGTCGGCTCTTTTTGCCGCATCAACTATGGTCAAAATGCCGTCCTTAACAAGACCGATCAACATATGCAATCCACCAATTTCAATGCCTTCCTCTCTTCCTTCCTCTCTTCCTTCCTCTCTTCCTTCTTCTCTCTGCTCCGCAAAGGTTCTTGCTTCATCATATTCGGTTATACACATACGCTTCACCTCCGCTTTGTTTGCAACGAGGAACGGCTTGATGAGCGAATCATCCGGCAATTCCTCTAATGCAGTATCTACTGCTTCTTCTAATGTTTCCATTGTCTGCTGATTGGAACGGACTTTATCCACAAACCATGCATATTCCTTCAAAGGCTTGCAGGCATCGAGCAGTGATTTATTATGCCCGAAATTTATATTTATCATCGTGACCTTGACTTCAATATCCGATACTCCGTCAAATGAATCCGACAGACTGAGCGTTATCCTGTCTTCTTTATCGGCTGTGCCGTTGTAAAAGCAAACGCATTTCGGTGTCGGAGCTTTTTGCTGTGCAGAGCTGTATCTGTGATAGTGCCTGCTCTCCTCAACATACTTGCTGTATATCATTCCCGCGTATATCAGAAAACGCATCGGCATATTCGGGTTAAACGTAGACTGCTGTTCATAGAAGCTCATCGTATTGTCTATCAGAAACGATACATCGTTTTTCATGCTCATGTAAACTACGTTTTCTATCGTATTCAGCCTGATAGCGCTTGCGTCTGTATAATGCGAGCCGTTCACGGCATTGTAAAGGCTTAGTGTCCATTCCTTATTCTGCGGATTTCCAAATATGAATTTGAAAAGTCTGTCACGGTATTCGCGGTTTGCACCTATTTCAGCCATCGGTATCACGCTCCTTCCCTTAATTATATTATACCACTTATTCGGCATATTGTCAAGGAAAAGCAGTTAGAAGTCAGTATCCGGCCTTGCGGAATAATTTTTCCCACCCTCGCCGCAAACGGGGGTGGGAAAATTACACGTTAGTATTTATTCATACCTCAGCGCATCAATAGGATTCAGCCTTGCGGCTTTGATAGAGGGGATAAGTCCGAAAATTATTCCTACAGCCATTGAAAATACGACCGATATGACTATTGACGGGGTGGATATCGCAACGGGGACTTCTGCCATTTTTGAGATGACCTGCGCCAGTCCCACTCCCGCAGCAACTCCGAGTATACCGCCTATGCTCGTCAGCACGGAGGCTTCTGTCAGAAACTGCATGAGTATCTTCTTTTTGCGTGCGCCGAGCGCTTTTTTAAGCCCTATCTCGCGTGTTCTTTCGGTGACGGAAACGAGCATTATGTTCATTACGCCGATTCCGCCGACAAGCAGAGAAATGCTTGCTATCCATATAAGCATATTGTTGGTCGACGCGCTCAGATCCTGTAAGGATTTCGCCTGATCGAGCAGGTCCTCGCTTTTGTATGATATATTCGCATTTTCGTCAACGGAAAGATACTCGTTGAGTATATCCGCCGTGGTCTTGCCCGCCGTGGTCATGCTGTCGGTATCGACCGCCTTTGCTATTACCGACTGCGGTTCGTCATATTTGAATATTATCGGCCATGCCTCGGTGGGTATAAATATAGTACCGCCCGACGATTGGTTGTACATCCAGTAATCGTCAATGGAATTTATGACAGGCTCAAAGGCGGTGGATTTTCCCGCTATGCCTATTACCGTAAACGGTTCTTGCTGTATATCCAGCGTTTTTCCGATAGGATCGTCAGAGCCGAAAAGCGAATCGACCACCGTCTGATCTATTATGCACACCTTGCTGTGTCCTTTATGATCTTCAGCCGAAAAACCTTTGCCCTTTTGTATCTGGTAGCCCGCGGTGGCAAAATAATCCTCGTCAATGCCGTACACCGCTCCGCTTTCAAGCATATTGTTCTTATAAAACAGCCTGTCGACATAGCTCCTTGTGCGGAAAAGCGTGCAGCTTTCGACCTCTTTTATATCGAGTATGCGCTGTTTTACTTCCTTGCTGATAACAGGTACGCCGTCGGGTACGCTGCTCCATGAAAAGTCGCACGGGGAATCGCCCTGCATAAGCTGTATGTTGACGGTATTGTTGCCCGAACCTATAAGGTTGTTTTTTATCTGCTCGTTAGTACCCTTTATGGTCGAAACTATCGCGATTATCGCCGCGATACCGATTATTATTCCGAGCATGGTGAGAAAAGAGCGTATTTTATGCGAGAATATTCCCTGAAAGGATAATCTTATATTTTCAAACATTTGTCATGCACACCCCTTTCTCAGTAAAGCACCTTGTCGGACTCTTTGGTCTTAACGCCCTCTTTTACGTCCTTGCCGTAGGGGAAGCATATCATATCGTCAAGCTTTATGCCGCCCTTTACCTCCACATAGCTGCCCCATACTATCTTGCCCGTGTTGAGGTACTGCTTTTTCAGCTTGCCTTTTTTATCGGCTTTCATAACGTAATAGCTTGCGCCGTCCTTGCGGGTGTAGTGTATGGGTATATACAGTCCGCTGTCGGTCTGTTCGCTCTGCGGCATGGTGACGCTTACCCAGCTGCCGACCGTAAGCGATACGCCGGGGTCAACGGACGCGGTAACTGTATAGGTGCTGCTGTCGGGGTTTTCGTTCCACATATAGCTGTAATATGCCTGCGGTTCTTCGTTTACCGAAAGCACCGTTGCCGAGAACGTCTCGCCCGTGTCATAGCTCATTCCCGATACGACAGTACCCGGGGTAAATTTATCGAGGTTGAGTTCGCCGACATTGATGTCTATACATACACCCTCTTCGCCCTGAATCACTACATAAGCAGAGCCTGCTTCGGCATCTGAAAGTTCACCGTCGGTCAGTTCACCCGCAGCTTCATCGCCGGCAGCTTCATCTATATAATAGTCCCCATCGGTCAAGCCTTCCGTATCTTCCGTATACTCCTGATCGTTTGAGGCTGAGCCGACTTTTACCACAATGCCGTCAATGTCTGCGGTGACGCTGCCGCTTTGCTTTTGGTCTAAGCTTGTGTTATAGTCGAGCGTTGCCGATTTCAGATCAATTTTTAACTGCTTTATCTCCGTTTCCTGCTCTCTTGCCATTTGCGCAAGCTCATTGCGGCTGTACATATAATTTTCGTCAAACTCGTCCTGCTCGTCCTGTGTATCTTCGCCTGTATTTTCGTCCTCCCAAGATGTATCGGGAATATCATATTCGGGGAGATCTTCTTCGGGGAAGTCCTCTTCAGGCATATCCTCATCGGGAGCTTCGGCGGGAATTTCGGGGTCGTAGCCTTTAAATATACCGTGGGGCTTGGCTTTGTTGTCAAAATATGCCGAGCCGTTTTCAAAAGCAACGCCGTCACCGACCGTCCATTTTTCGATAAACTGTTCGGAAAGTTCCTTTCCTTGGATATCCCAGAAATAAGCGACCGTTTCCGTTTCGTCATATGCGTATATCAGCGCACGCTTGCCGTTTGTTCTCAGCATACCCATAAAAGCGGGACTTACCTCTGTTTCGGGCGTGCAGCGGAAAATAAGCGCACCTTCATCATTCATGCCGTCCGCCTGACCTAAATCGCTGAGTTTGTCGATAAGTTTAATCGGCGCTTCGGGTGTTTCCGGCTCTGTTATATCAGGCTCGGGCTCGGGTTCGGGCTCAGGCTCGGGGAAATACGGTTCTTCGGGCTCTTCCGGCTCTTCGGGTTCTTGCGGAGCAAGTTCACTCGGCAGCAGTGAATTTATCCTGTCAAGTTCGCGCTGCTGTTCGTTTATCTGCTGTTCGAGGACCGCTATGCGGTTCTTTTTTTGTTCTATCTCCAGTTCAACGACAGTCATGTCATATGTAAGTATGACGTCGCCCTTTTTTACCTTGTCTCCAACGCTCACGTTAAGCTCCTTTACGAGCTTTTCGCTGTCGAGATAAATATTCTGCGAATTGCCCGATGTCACCGTTGCGTCAAGGGTTGTTTCGTCCGCCCAGTATTCCTGCGAGAGCAGACTTATGGGTACTACGTCCACTATGCGCTTGGAGTCCTTTTTCTTTTGAAAACGGTCGTAGCCGTATTTGCCCGCGGCAGCCGTCAGGGCGATACATACAATGGCGATCAACAGCTTTTTCACTGTCCGCTCACCTCCCTGCCGTCATCGGAAAAAAGCTCTCCGTCACGGATATACATTATCCGCTTGGCGCATTTTGCGATCTCAAGTTCGTGAGTTATCATAACTATTGTTACTCCTTCTTCGTTCAGACGGCTGAACAGTTCCATTATCTGTTCGCCCGATTTTGTATCGAGCGCACCCGTAGGCTCGTCCGCCAGCAGCAGGCGCGGCTCGTTTACGATAGCCCTCGCTATGGCGACTCTTTGTTTCTGACCGCCCGAGAGCTGCGTGGGTCTGAATTTTACCCTGTCTTCCAGTCCTACCTTTATAAGCGCCTCTTTGGCGCGTCTTTTTCTTTCACTCTTTTTAACTCCCGCGTAAAGCAGCGGAAGTTCGACATTTTCAAGCGCCGTTTGCCTCGGCATAAGATTAAAATTCTGGAAAACGAATCCTATCTTTTTATTTCTTATCAGCGAAAGTTTTTTGTCCTTGCAGTCGGCAATGTCCACCCCGTCAAAGATAAAGCTTCCCGAGGTCTGCTTGTCAAGGCAGCCGATAATATTCATCATGGTGGATTTGCCCGAACCCGAAGGTCCCATTATCGCGACATACTCTCCGTCCTCGACCCTGAAATGTATGTTTTTAAGCACGGGTACGGGGGTCTTGTCCTGCATATAATCCTTATTTATGCCGCGCAGTTCAAGTAATACCTGTGACATGAGCCGCACCGCCTTTATTCTTGCGCCGCAGGGTCATCTGCGGCGTTCGCAGCTTCGTCTGCGGCGGTCGTAGTATCTGCGGCGTTCGCAGCTTCGTCTGCGGCGGTATCTTCGTCCATGCCTTCAAAATCTTCAACATAGCCTTCGTCCATGCCTTCAAAGTCCTCGGCATAGCCTTCGTCCATGCCGCCCATATCTTCGCCGTTGTTGTAATCCTCTTCGGGTATGGTCGCTTCGGCTTGGTCGTCCGTGACGGTCATTCCTTCGGAAATATTTTTATCGGGATAGGCTATCTTATCGTCCTTGTCAAGACCGCTTGTTATCTCGCAGTCGCCGTTTGCTTCATCTTTCTGACCGACCTTTACTTCGCGCTTTTCTATCTTGCCCTTGCCGTCGTCAGCCCAGACATAGCTTTTTCCCTTTTCCTTAAAAATAAAATCGCTGTACAGCCATATGCCTGTTTTGACTATATTATCGCCGCCGAGGTCGGGTTCAATGATTATATGCTGACCGAGCATAAGCCCGTCAAGCGATTCGGGTTCTATGTAAAATGCGTATTTTGAAGAACTTGCAAGCGGGTCGCTGTCTTCCATATAATAATCATTATTATTGTTGACAGGCTCGGTGCTTATTTCCGAGATGATACCCGACCATGTGGTTTCATCATCTGTCCTTGAACGTATCGTTACGCTCATTCCCTCATAGATGTTCTGTATCATCTGCTCGTTTACAACGCCCTTTACGCGCAGGTCGTCACCCTTCGATATGCTTACGACCACATCACTTTCGGCGTATTCAAGTTCCTCGGCATTCGCAACGGTCTTTACCGTTCCGCTGAGAGTGGACGTCACCTGCGAATTTTTGATGGATTTTTTAAGCTTTTTATTTTCCGTCTTTTTAGCCTTTATATCGTACTCGGTCTTAGCTTTATCGCTTTGCAGCGATAAAATCTGTGCGGTCAGGGAAGCCTGCGCGTCCTGCGCGGCGCTGTCTTTCTCCTTTTCAAGGTCTTCAAGCTGGAGAGCCATGGTCTCGACCTCGTTTTCCATGCGCTCGACCTCTATTTTGCCCTGTTCAAGTTCCAGCTTCATGGCGTCAACGTCATAGGAAAACAGCACGTCCCCCTCGTTTACCACATCACCCACGGCAACGTCAATGCTCTTTACGGTCTTGGAGCGGTCGAATTTGAAATCCTCCGTCTTTTGAGCTTCTATCACTCCCGAAAAGCGGCTGCCCGAAAGGGAAAGTCCTCCCGCGGTGTTAAGTTCCGCTACCTGTGTTACATAGACTTTGCCTTTGTTTTTGGTCTCGTCGGAATGCTTGTAAAATTTATACCCCGCAAATCCGACTGCCGCCGCCGCTGCCACGGAAACGACCGCCACAGCTATCTTTTTTGCGACTGACATATTTTGTTCCTCCTTCTTTTTATTTCTAAGCGTTAAAGCTAAATTTAATTTGTACGCTTATAACTTTATTATATCATATATGAAAAAATTGTCAAGTGAAATTAAACTATTTTTAAGATTTTTGCAAGCCTTAGAAGCCGTAAGGCGGATAAGGCGGTGCTGCCGTGAGGCGGCTAAGGCGATAAAACGGCTAAAAAAAGAAAGACATTCCGCAAAATGTCTTTCTATGATATGTCATGTTATTTTCTTTTAGCTGCTCCCGCAGGCGGGGGAATGTTTACAGCGAATCCGTTTTACCCGAAATGTAGCGCATAATGGCAAGTGCGTCAAGCACGTCCGCTTTTCCCGATGAATCAACGTCGGCACGCTTTATCTGCTCGGCAGAAAGCTGCTTTTTGCCCGCCGTATGGTTCATTATTTCAAGCGCGTCGGCAATGTCGACTTTGCCGCTGCCGTCGGTATCTCCGCGTACAAGATCGGCTTTTTTGCGCGTTACCGTCAGCTTGTATGTGCGCACCTCTCCGCTCGTTGCCGTCACCTTTATTTTTATGACGTTTTTGCCGCTGTCAAGGTATATCCTTCCCGACCCGCTTACAGCCGCTCCCGAATTGTAGGGTACTGCGTTTATGTCCAGATATGTTACGCTGTCGTCAACTTCAAATTTATAGCTTTGGGTGTATCTGTAAAAATCCGCAAGCAGGTCTTTGCCCTGCGGGGTGATCGCGTCGAGCCTTGTAAGCAGGTTATTGTTATCCCCCTTTGAACTCGGCAGGGGCGCAGCCTTTGACGGCATATCCTCATAGACGGGTATCTTAAATTCAAGCACCGAATCGAGCGTCTGCTGTGAATAGGCGTTTTTCATTTCAAGCGCTTCATTTGCCTGACCGAAAACACAGGTCATATACTGGTGGTAATAATACCCGTTCCCGCCGTCGGCAACGTCAAACTTTTGCAGATAAAGGGTATCCTGACCCTTGTTTATATATCCGTTGCCCAGATATATCGAGCCGCCCACGATAGATTTATACTGATTTGTCCACGGCAGCATATATGTATCATTTTCCGTTTTTGCAAATCGGCAGCCCATTTCGCCCGCCGTCATTGTCGAGGTGGCGTAAGCCTGTATATCAAAAAAATTGAAATAATTTTCATACCCTTTTACAGTGCCGAGCGACTGCGGCGCACCGTCTACGCCCTGTTCGTTTCGGCAGCGTGACGCAAGATGATACGGCGAAACGCCCGAAGCGGCTGCCGCGTCCATAAACGTCTGCGCGTAATCGTAATAAGTACCCGTATCGGGAGCGGTAAAACCGCCGCTCATAAACGTTGAATCAAGTATCTGCCTTACTCCCTCTATGGTATGTACTTTCGGGTCGTATGACTGGCTTTCAAACATGAAAATATAGCTGTCGTTTATAAAATTTCTCGGGTCGAGATAATAAGCAATTATCCCTTCGGAAGCGGCGACCCAGCTGCCGTCCAGTCCGTACCACTTTTTATTCGGCGCGTCATATGCGCCTTTTTCGCAGGATTTCCACGAATCGGGCGAATTGCCCTGAACGAGATTTCTTCCGACAACACATTCTTCTTTTAGAACTTCGTCCCACGAAAGCCGCGTCTTTTGCGCGGTAAATATCCAGTTGGGGTGGAGCTTGTGCATTTGACGCAGCAAAGGCTTATAGCTCTCGGGAAAGCCCTGCTTTTTCATATAGCTTTCAAACTCGCTGTCGGAAGCCGCCGAAGCGGTCAGCGAATATTGCGCCTTGCAGCCCGCCGTACCCGCCGTGCCAAAGCAGAGTATAACGGCAGCAGCGGCGGCAAGAAGCCTTTTTGCAAGCTGTTCAGTTGTTTTTTCCGATCCCATTTTTCATTTCCTTCTCCTTTCAGCCGCCGCAAACCGTCATTTTTCTTATCAACATTATTATAATGTTAAAAAAGGCGTTTGTCAAGCGTTGTTTTATTAACAAAAAATTTACAAATAGCCGATTTTAACGTTGATCTTAAATATTACAAAACGGTAACAATAAATATAGGGCTTGCCCGACAGGTACACACCCAATATGTTGGAAGAATATATGTTCAACGGCGAAATAACCAAATTTTCGGGCGTATTTTCTACAAAAAACTACTTGACGAATCGGTTACAAAGTGTTATAATTTGTCTACCGAATGTAATAATTGCGTAACCTGTTCAAAAAAACGTACAGCTGCAAAAATATAAAAAATATGTGTATAGTGTGAATTTGGAACGCGGGACACTGCGGCGCAGTTATATATGCCTTCGGACTTGTGTTAAAATTTTGACGATACCGCCTTTGAGCGGTATTGTTGTATAGAAACGTTACAGAAACGGGGTATCGGATATGAACAAGAAATTCCATAAGTTCGCGCTGTCCGCGGCGGCAGCCGTTTTCACTATAACCACGGCGGTATCGACCGTCAGCGCGGCGCAGAAAAACCGCCTTGTACTCTCCTGCGGAAGCGATAATGCGCAGGCGGGTGATGTTATCACGGTCGATCTGCGCTGCATACCCGACTTGGCGGGCGCGGCAGGATTTACCATTGATGTCTGCTACGACCCCGAAGCCGTTTCGCTCAGCGTACCCGCTGACGGCGGCTATGTAACGGCGGGAGGTTTTTCCGTAGTCAGGAATTTCACCTATTCTGACGGCAGAGTACGTCTTGTCGGCGCGAATATGACAGGCTCGAACGTGACCGAAGAAACAGTCCTCACCGAGCTTGATTTTACCGTAAACGACGGTTATTACGGCGATATACCCTTCTGGACGGAGGTAGATTCGTTCGTTTCCTTTGACGGAGAAAATTATATAAATGCGGATTTTAGTTCTTCAGGACCTTACACACCGTTTACGGTAACAGGTCCTTCAAAGCCTGCCGACAGTGCGGAAAGTGTTACGGATACATCGGAGCAGACTGTTACAGATGTTCCGCAGACTGAACCGCAGCAGGAGCAGCCGCCCGAAGAAACTACATCTTCCGATACGCAAACGCTGCCCGAAACAGTCCTTCCCCCCGATACATCGGCAGATACGGAGGAGACGGACAATCAACAGGAAGTTGACGGTCAAGTCGAGAGCGACGGTCAAGAAGAGTCGGACGGTCAGACGGAGACCATGTTCAGCCATAAGCAGGGCAATGCTGATTACAACAACGAAACACCTCTGCAATATTCCTTCTCGCCTTATGACTATCTTGCCGAGGACGCTTCGCTGGTCGATATAAGCGTAAGCGTCAGCTCCACGGGTACGGCAAGCGGCGGCATAGGAATGCAGACCTCCGAGGGCTGGAAGATATACAATTGTTCCTCGGACGGTTCGGGCGAAGCGGTCTGGACTGCGGAAAGCGTTGACCTTTCAGACGTTTCGGGCGATATCGCCGTACAGCTTTATTATTTAAAGAATAACAGCGAGTTCGAGATTAACGCCATAACCGCCGTACCCTCCGCACAGTCCGATACTGTTACACCTACGGAAACGGAAGTTCCGAGTGAGGATAACGATACCGCCGAGCCGGCAGAAACTGACGCGCCGAGCTTGGATAACGATACCGCCGAGCCGGCAGAAACAGACGCACCGAGTGTGGATAACGATACCGCCGAACAGGCTGAAACGGCAGAGCCGTCCGACAGCAAAACCGATACTGTAACCGATACATTGTCAGATACATATGACAGCGAGCCTGACAGCGTTCAAGCGCTTGACAATAGTCAGGCGGTAGGAACTGACAACTCACAGAAGCCCGACAGCCAACAGTCAGAGCAGGCGGCGGCTGCGGAGCAGCTGTCGGAGCAGATGTCGGCTGCCGCAAATGATAACCCTGATACCGGTTCGGGACTTGCGCCTTATGTCTGCGGCGGAGTGCTGATACTCTGCGCGGCACAGATGGTATATTCTCTGTTCTATGTATTAAAACGCGGAGAAAAATAAGCGTAAAAATGAGCGGCAGTTAAATGCCGCTCGGGTCATTTTGATAAGGTCAAAAATGATAAGATCATTCCTCGGTTTCGTCGTCAGGCTCTTCGTCAAGCTCGCCGCTGTCGAGCTTTTTGTAAAACTCGTCTATTGCGCCGTCATCGTCATCACCGTAGCTTTCGCTCCAATCGTCCTCGCCGTCCTCATCACCCTCGACTTCGACCTCAAATTCGACCGATCCATCAACAGGTTCGGCAATTTCTTCATAGGCTTCGTCAGCTTCATCATCGGTATCATCAATATCGCTTTCGGGGATAGTATTGTATTCGTCATTTTCTTCATATTCCCTTATACGCCTTGCGGTCTCGCGGCGCTGTCTGAGTATTGCCGCAGTCTGCGCGTATGGGTTGCCGCAAATGACGAAAAATTCAATGAAAACGGCTGCCAGCGCGATTATCACGGCAAAATAGATAATGATGTATTTTATCTTTTTGCTGTTATTCGTTTCGGTCAGTGTTATCTGCGGCTCGCTCGGCTGTGTGACCACCTCGGCGGCAGGCGGCGCGGCGGGAGCAGTCTGACTGCTGTTCTTTTCGGTGACAACAAGACGATAATACCTGAATTTGCCGTTTGACATTTCCACCGTCATGTTGGTTATGCCCTCGCTCAAAGTATTTATCTCCGAACCGTTTATCTCGGCGACCGTGTTATCCGCAAAGGATATGGTTTTTGCGTCGGCAAGACCGAGCGCCTCGAGCGTTATCGGCTGAGCGGTCAGCGGCAGGCTTATTTCGGGGTACATAGATTCGTCCGCCGAAGCGTCCACCTCTACAGCACCTTTTATCTGGATTATCGTTCCGTCCGCAGTGGCGGTCAGCTCCGTGTTGGTATTATCTGTCAGAGAATTTACATTCATATAAAGCGCGGTAGTGCGTTCGGTGAGGTCGATCACTTCAAAATCGAGCGTAAGGTACTCGTCCTTACTGTCCGAACCCGCAGGGTTTGAATAGCTGAATTTTATTACTCCGCTTTCTATTTCGGCAGCGGCAGCGGCAGCCGTACCTGCGGTCGAAGTGTCCTCGGGATCTTGTGCGGGAGTGACTTTAAGCAGCTTAACGACCTTAGGGTCGTAGGTTATGGTAATATCCGCCGAAACTATCAGTGATTTACAGTCCATTTTCAGCTGTGCTGAAAATTTATTATCCGTTATCGGCGTAGCGTCAAGTTTCAAGACAGCGGGGCGGTTGCTCGTGGGGTCTGCCGAAGATGTATACACCCCATACGGGTCATAGATATCCTGCGGATAAGCGGAAGGGTCATCATATGTACCCGTGTCGGTGTCATATCCGTAATTAGTGTCATAACCATAATCGGTATAATTTCCCGTTTGATCGTCCGCATAAGCGTCAGTATAGTCCGCCGAAGCATATACATTTTCTGCGGCAAGCAAGGACAAGCAAACGGCTGCGGCGAGCAGTCTTTTCTTCATTTTTTCATCAATCCTTTTTAAAAAAATGTTTTTTTGGTAAATTCGTATTGAACCGAACATACTATATCTATTATATTATACAGCATGACCCACCTTTTTGTCAAGGGTTTTTGACGCGTCGTACACGCGTCAAAAACTGGAATTTGCCGAAGGCAAATTCCCCCACTCACCACGCGTCGTACACGCGTCAAAAACCGTACACGCGTCAAAAACCGTACACGTGTCAAAAACTGAGGTTCGCCGAAGGCAAATTCCCTCCCGACCTTACTCCCGTGGGGTATTGCAGATCTCTCTGATGTAAGTGATAGCAAAAAAGTTTCCGTTTAGGTCTTGAAAATATATTTGTTATGTGTTATAATAATAAGATAGACAATGACCTATACAAAAATTTTCGGAAAGGAGCATGGCTGCGCTGTGAAAAATGATATTGCTGTTACGGATATGACCGCCGCTGACGCCGGCGGATCTGCTGCGGTACACCGCCTTTTTTATCCCGTGGTAAGCGCTGTGACTATGCTTATCCATTTTATGTATCTTGTGATGTTCTTTTCCGAGGGATTGTATTTTATGGCGGGCGTTAATGTTTTCAGCGTTCTTATATATCTGGTCGGTATCGTCTATATCAGCAAGAGCAATAAGGTCATCACCTTTATGCAGACGGCATTGCTCGAAATTATAGTCCACGCAGTGCTTGCAACGCTTTTCGCGGGCTGGGATTACGGCTTTCAGATGTTTCTTATCTGTATGCTGCCCGTGCCGTATATGCTTTCGCTTAAAAGCAAAAACCTTATGCATATTATTTCCGTTTCGATACTTATGACGTTTATCATTCTGAAACTCGTCTGCGTCAGCACGGATATCAAAAAGGAACTCAGCGCAGACCCCACAGGGTGGTATATCTTTAACAGCTTTATGAGTTTTGTGGTAATAATTGTCGTGACGAATAATTTTATGAATAAAAATTTAAGCCTTAATCTTGCGCTTGCCAAACAAAACGCCGATCTTCAAAAGGCGGCTTCTACCGATTCGCTGACGGGGCTTTTTAACCGCCGCGCAATGAACGAGCCGTTCCGTATAGCGTGCAGCAATGAAAACGGCTACAGCGTGGCGCTGCTCGATATTGATTATTTTAAGAAAATAAATGATACATACGGTCATGACGCGGGGGATATGGCGCTTGTCAGGATCTCCGAGATAGTAATGGCGGATTCTCCCTCCGAAGCCTGCATATGCCGCTGGGGCGGTGAAGAGATACTCATTCTTCTCCCCGGCGTATCCAAAAAACGGGCGGCTGAAACGGCGCGGAAGATATGCACCGATGTGGCTGACGAAAACTTCGAGTGGGAGGGCAAACGCTTTTCCATAACGGTCACGATAGGCGTCTCTTATTCGCCCAAAGGCGTAGAAAAGGAACAGACCATACGCATGGCGGATAACAGGCTCTATAAGGGAAAAGCAGACGGAAGAAACAGAATAGTAGTTGATGATACTTAGAAGTTGGTAACTAAAAACTGCGCGTGAGCGTTCTGACTTCTAATAAAGGAGGACGATAGAACAATGGCAAACAGATATACGGGTTCAAAATGTATAGTATGCTCACAGCCGTTTTCGGAGGGGGACGACATTGTCGTTTGCCCCGACTGCGGTACTCCGTATCATAGGGATTGCTGGAAAAAAGAGGGCAAGTGCATAAACACCGAACTGCACGAGCGCGGTTTTTCGTGGCAGCCCGAACCCGAACAGCCCCAAGCCGAGCAGGTCGGCGAACAAAGATGTATGCGCTGCGGCGCACAGTTGGAGGAAGGACAGCTCTTCTGCCCCGAGTGCGGTATGCCCCTTCAGCAGGATAACGGCGCGGAGCGTCCGTTTAATTCCGCTTATAAGGGCGAAGGCGACCATTTTGCGAACTCCCAAAACGGCGGGACAAATTCTTTTACCAATTACGGTCCTATGAACGGCGGGCAGGACCCGCGGTTCGGTGCGCCCCCTCCTAACGGTTACGGCGCGGGCATGACCGTAAGGCAGATAAAGCTGACGGAAGATTCGGATATTGACGGCGTAAAGCTGGGCGATCTGGTCGAATATATCGGCAGAACTTCCATGTCGATACTCGGCAACTGCATAAAATTTGCCAAAACGGGCATGAAGACCTCGCTCAATCTCGGTGCGCTCTTTTTCCCCGAATATTATTTCTTTTACAGAAAAATGACGCTCAGGGGCGTATTTTTCATGATACTGTCATTTTTGCTTTCTATCCCCCAGCTGATATTTATCGGTCAGTCGGGCAGCATGGGCATGGTGCTTTTCAACACGGGGATAGATCTTAAATCGGATATTTTTGTAAATATAATGAGCGTATGCTCATTCCTGAATTACGCGCTCGGCTTTGCGGCAGGTCTGTACGCCAATTATTGGTATTACACCCGCGCACGGTCGGATATACTTGCGATAAGGGCGGATCAGACGCTTGACGAGGACGAGATAAAGCAGAAGATAAGGAATGCGGGCGGCACTTCATGGGCGAGAGTGATAATCGCGGGTACGGCTCTCGTTATTGCAACGCTTGCGTTCTGGCTTACAATGAGCGCGTTAGGGTATTAAATTTACTTCGTAAATTTAACACGACTGTTTACAAAAAGTTTACATTTAATTCGCGGCGTCAGCTTGACCTAACGCTCGGAAAATGGTATAATATTCTTGCCGTATTTTCGGCGGCTGTCCTATCGGCAGTCGTACAAACGGCTGACGATGTCGACCTGAAAAGGGACGGCATATTCCTTGCTTGCTTAAAGTTTAAGAACGCATAAATGCGCCGCAGGGGTCTGACTTCTTACTTCTGACCTCTTACCTCTAAATAGCGTAAGCGCTCTTACATCTAATAGCGGGCTTAATATCCATAAGGAGGTGCACATTTAAAATGGCAAAGATCAATGAGACATATGAAGCGGTAGTCGTTTTCAGTTCAAAGAACGGCGAAGAAAATGTCAAGGCTCTTACCGAAAAATTTGATGAAATGATCAAAGCGAACGCATCAAATGTCGAAATGAATGACTGGGGCAAGAGAAAGCTTGCATACCCTATCAATTATGAGACTGAGGGAAATTACGTTCTTTGGACATTCACATCCGAAACGTCTTTTCCTGCCGAACTCGAACGTGTTCTCGGAATAACCGACGGCGTTCTGCGTTTTCTTATTACGATCAAGTAAAAGCGTTGGATTTTGACTGAAAGGAATCAAAGCAATGTTAAATAAAGTTATTCTGATGGGAAGGATCACCCGTGATCTTGTTGTAAACCAGACACCCTCGGGTGTTCCGGTATTGACATTTACTATCGCCGTAGAACGCAGTTTTGTGCGTCAGGGCGAAGAACGCCAGACGGATTTTATAACCTGTGTGGCATGGAGAAATCAGGCTGAATTTATCAGCCGCTACTTTGCTAAAGGCAGAATGATAGCGATAGTCGGAAATCTTCGCACCCGCAATTACGAAAAGGACGGCGTAAAGCATTACGTTACCGAAGTATATGTTGATGAAGCGTCCTTTACGGGCGAACCCAGACAGCAAAATTCGGGCTATCAGCAGAACAGCTATCAGAATAACAATTATCAAAATAACGGTTATCAGCAGGAGAACAGACAAAGTTCTTATAACAATTACAACAGCTATAACAGCTCTGCTCCGCAGCCTGACGACCCGGCAAATATCGGAGATATAAAGGATTTTGAGACATTTAACGAAGACGGTATTCCTTTTTAAACTTGACCGCATGATGATTTTATCTTAGGTAAGGAGGATCAAAAATGGAAAAAAGTGCAAGACCTATGAAAAGAGGCCGCAAAAAGGTTTGTATGTTCTGTGTTGACAGAGCGGAAAAAATTGATTATAAAGATATTGCAAAACTCAGAAAGTGCATGACTGAAAGAGGAAAAATACTTCCGAGAAGAGTTACCGGAACTTGCGCTTATCACCAGAGAGAGCTTACTACGGCTATAAAAAGAGCGCGTCATCTCGCTCTGCTGCCGTATGTAGCGGATTGATATTGTTTTTGGCGATATATGGCAACACTTCACTTAAAGGGTGCGGTGTTGCCTTTGTTTTATTTTTTAAGTCCGAACGTAGTTCGGACGCCTGACTTCTAAAAGGGGAAAGTGTATATTTTATGAGAAGAAAAGACCGAGAGGTGACCGACCTCGGTGAGATAATAAGCATTATAGATGAATGTGACATTCTGCGGCTTGGTCTGACAGACGGCGGGCTTGCCTATATCGTACCTGTAAATTTTGCCTATACGGCTGACGGCGGGCAGATACGCTTTTACATACACGGCGCTATGGCGGGCAAAAAGTACGAACTGCTTCGCGCTGCGCCGACCTGCTCGTTTGAAATGGATAAGGGGCTGAAAATAGAATGTTTTGCGGACAGAGGAGCTGTCACTATGCGCTACAAAAGTGTTATGGGTACAGCCAAGGTGCGCTTTCTTGACGGTGAACAAAAACGCCGCGCTATAGAGGATATTCTGTTGGCAAGATACGATATAACGAAAAATTTTGACTATGACCGTACTGTCATAGACAGGACGGCCGTTATCGAACTCACTGTTACAGAGATAAGCGCAAAGGCGAACCTCTGACCTCTTAAAAGCGCAGCGCTATTACTTTTAATAGTGCGGCGTTCTAACTTCTAAAAGCTAAAACCAACATTTACTTGTGCAAAAAGGGTTGAAATTTTGACCGAGATATGTTATGATATAAATATATTATACGGACCGGCGCATTGGAGCGCCGAGGTCTGAAGCTTGCAAAGGAGCGGATTATGAAACAGAAAAAAGAAATAAGTATCGAAGAGCTTATCGCTAACGGTGAGGAAACAAAACTTCCCTGCATACCGTTGAGAGGCTTGACGATATTTCCGAACACGACCTGCAATTTTGACATAGGAAGAAAAAAATCTTTATATTCGGCTAAGGCGGCAATGTCTGCCGATGGGTTGGCATTTGTCGTAACTCAGCACGGTCAGGAGGAAAATCCGAAAACGGATGATCTATACACTGTCGGTACTATTATCGGCATAAAGCAGCTCGTTGAATCGCGCGGCGGGATATACCGCTGTCAGGTTTTCGGTATAGCCCGTGCCGAACTTGTCAGCTTTAGTGCGCGCGGGGTCGGATACAGCGCTGTCGTAAGGCTCACCGAAACCTATAAGTCGGGCGATATAGATGATAAGGAACTGGAGGCGCTGAAAAGAGAGGTGCGCTCCACTTTCGGCGAATATGCGTCTATGATAGGCAAACTCGAAATATTTGATGATGTTGCTTTAATGGAAGAGCCTGAAAGGCTCTTTGAGCGCATTGCTCCTTTAATGCACATGACCGAAGATGCAAGTCAGAGTTTGCTCGAAGCTGAGACTATAGGCGCAAAGCTGGCTGCGCTGCTCAATATCCTTATTGACGAAATGGAAATTATTTCACTTGAAAATAAAATACACAATAAGGTGCATGACGCGATAAACAGAAATCAGCGCGATTTTTATATAAGAGAACAGATACAGGCTTTGCAGGAAGAACTTGGCGAAAATCCCGATATGCAGGGCGACAGCGCCGAGATAGACGCTTACCATGCCAAGCTGCTTGAAATAAAAAATATCAGCGAGGACGCGCGCAGCAAGATAGGCGAGGAGATCGACAGGCTGTCTAAAATGCCGTCATATTCGCAGGAAGCGGCGTTGATAAGGAGTTATCTCGATACCTGTCTTTCGCTGCCGTGGGACGAATTTACCGAGGATAATCTGAATATCGCCGACGCAAAGCGTATGCTTGACGAGGATCATTACGGACTTGACAAGGTCAAGGATCGTATTCTCGAAACGCTTTCGGCGCGTGCACTCAATCCTGATATAAAAGGGCAGATAATCTGCCTTTCGGGCCCTCCGGGGGTCGGCAAGACCAGTATCGGCAAGTCGATAGCGCGTTCGCTCGGCAGAAAATATGTACGGGTATCATTGGGCGGAGTGCGTGATGAAAGCGATATAAGGGGACACCGCAAGACCTATCTCGGAGCAATGCCGGGCAGGATAATTGCCGCGCTCAAACAGGCGGGCAGCAGCAATCCCGTTATGCTGCTTGACGAGATAGACAAAATGGCGAACGATTTTCGCGGTGACCCGTCCTCGGCAATGTTGGAGGTACTCGATTCGGAGCAAAATTCGCAGTTCCGCGACCATTATACCGAAGTACCGTTCGACCTGAGCAACGTGCTTTTCATAACAACGGCGAACAATACCGACACTATCGCTCCGCCGCTGCTTGACAGAATGGAACTGATAGAGCTTACGAGCTATACGCGCGAGGAGAAATTCCATATCGCCAAGGAACACCTTATCCCCAAGCAGATGAAAAAGCACGGGCTGAAAGCCTCACAGATGAGGATAATGGACAGCGCGGTGTATACGCTTATCGACAGCTACACCCGCGAAGCGGGCGTAAGACAGCTTGAACGCACCATAGCTTCGCTATGCAGAAAAGCCGCTAAGGAGATAATGACCAATACCGCCGAGGGCGTGCCTGCGGCTAAGATAAGTTTTAAGACGGCAAATATCGAAAAATATCTCGGCAATAAAAAATATCTTGACGATTATTATTCCAAAGAGCCGTCGGTAGGCTGCGTAAACGGTCTGGCATGGACATCTGTCGGCGGAGTGATAATGCCGCTTGAAACGCTCGTGCTTGACGGCAAGGGCAAGGTCGAACTGACAGGCTCGCTCGGTGATGTCATGAAGGAATCGGCAAAACTTGCGGTCAGCAATGCCAGAAGGCTTGCCGCCGATTACGGCATAGACCCCGATTTTTACGAGAAAAAGGATATACATATCCACGCCCCCGAGGGCGCAGTTCCCAAGGACGGCCCGAGCGCGGGTGTTACCATGATAACCTCGCTGATATCGGCGCTTTCGGGCATAAAGGTGCGTTCGGATACGGCAATGACGGGCGAGATAACGCTGACAGGCAGGGTACTGCCCATAGGCGGACTTAAAGAAAAAACAATGGCTGCATACAAAGCGGGCATGAAAACGGTCATAATCCCCGAGGGCAACAAGGGCGACCTTGACGAGATAGACGAGACTGTCCGCGGCGCGATAGAGTTCGTAAAAGCCGAGCGGATAGAGGACGTGCTCAAGACCGCGCTCATACGCGACGAAAAGCCGAAAAGTTCATCACCGTCAAGGAGAAGGTCAAAGCAGATAAGGTCGGCGGAGGTAGTATGAATTTCAACAACGCTAAGTTTCTGACATCATGCGGAAAACTTTCACAGCTGCCCGCGCCCGACCGCCCCGAGATATGTTTTTCGGGCAGGTCGAATGTCGGCAAATCAACGCTGATAAACAAGCTGCTCAACCGCAAGTCGCTCGCAAGAGTAAGTTCCGTACCCGGCAAGACGGCGACTATCAATTTCTTTGAAATAGACAATATCTACCTTGTCGATCTCCCCGGCTACGGCTACGCCAAAGTTTCAAAAGAGGAAAAAAACAAATGGAGTGCGCTGATAGGCGGCTATCTTGATGATGATAAGCGGCGTACCGCGCTGATAATACAGCTTGTCGATATGCGTCATGCTCCGTCAAAGGACGACCTGAGCATGATAGATTATCTTATCCAAGCCGAGCTTCCGTTCATAATAGTTTTCACAAAAGCGGATAAGCTTTCCAAGAGCGAACGCGCCGAGCGTATGCGGGCGTTTGCGCAGGAGATACCGTATTTTGAGGACATAGTGAGCGTTGCTTTTTCCGCAGTTACCCTCGAGGGGGCTGACGAGATACGCGAGATTATCGAGGACGCGCTATCAGAAGAATAGGATTTCACAAAAATTAAACCGCCGAGGTCTGATTTAACGACTTCGGCGGATATTTTTATAAATAAAGATTTATCCCGAACGCTTTTTGCGTTTTCTGACGGCTGATATCACAACTGCCGCCGAGAGTACCGCAAGAGCGCAAAGCGCGGCTTTCTCGAATAAGCGTGAACGCTTTTGGTTTGGTTTATCCGGCTTATCCGCCGTCTGCGGATCTGCGCTTTCATCACTAAGATGACCCAAAGACGGGTCGCCGTCCTTTAAAACGGTGTCCGAGCCGTACTCTATGGCGTCCAGCGTCACCGAACCCGAATTGACCGTCACCGTCACGTCATGTTCGCCGTAACCTAAGCTGTATCTGTGCCAGAACGCCGATTTTGCGGTCAAAGCTTTGACGCTTTCGTTTTCGGCGGCGGGAATACCGTCTATGCTGACCGATATAGCCGCATCGTCCGACGCTTTTCCGATAAGTGCAAGGCTGTCGCCCTCAAAGCTGAACGCAAACCCGCCCTGACCGTCTGCGGAAGAGGTCGTGCGGTTGTGACAGGTGTATTGATCCATAGCGTTGTGCAGCCATTCGCCCTCGTAGCTTACCGCGCTGTCAAGGTCATCAACACGGGTGACATAGGCGGTCATGTCGGTCGGCAGTACGGCTATATCGTCAAAGCAGTTGAGGTCATAGGAGCTGTAGAGCGCGGCTCTGCCCGAAAAGGTGACTTCACCCGAAAGGGTCAGCGCGGCGACCTGTATGCCGTCTATCGCCGCGGAGAGATTGTCCCCCATAGCGGTAATGGAAAGCTCGTGCCATTTGTCGGGGTCGAAAGTCTTTGACCCCGTATTTTTGACATCACCCTCCGCAAGCGTTTCACCCATGCGGGTAAGCTGCCATTTTCCGCTTTCCGTAAGCGTTACGGCGTAGCCGCTTTTTGAACCCGCCGCCGAGGAATTGATATACCGCAGCCCTATCCCCGCGTAATTTTCATCAGCGTTATGCTCCGCATTTTCCCTTTGCGAGCGATCGAACTTTACCTTTGCGCTTACCGTATAATTTGCCCAGCAGTCATCACCGAAAGTGGTAACGGGCAGGGGAGTCACGCCCCACTCGACACCGCGCATATCGTTCGATATTTTTTGCTGAAGCACATTTCCGTTATCGGTCTGCACGACCTCGAACGCGCCGCCTATATCCGTGGTATACAGCGGAGCATACCCGCGCGAGGAGAGAAAGCTCTCGTCCATGTCGGCATATTCAAGATCGTCCATATACGGCAATGCAAGCCGTTGAGAACTGCCCTCAAAGCGGGTAACGGGTCGGGTCTTGTCAAGCGTGGTGACTGTTACCATCGAATAGGGCTTGACGGTAAAGCTGTAGGTGTAACCGTTATCGGTCGACTGCGGTTCAACGCTCATTATGTTGCTCAGATAATTTGCGTCATACTCCTGCCCCTCGTCAGGACCGCGCGTTTCCCATATCTGTACCTGCGCCGAAGCCTTGTCAAGATTTTTTACGGTGAAATTATAGCTGCGCGAATAGGCGGTATTGTTTGCGAGTATCACCGAGTAGTCACCCGTTTGCGGGTCGCAGAGGGTCATGTAATTGTTAGCGGTATCATAAAGCACATGGTTTTCTTCTCTGCCGTCCCCAAAGCAGCCGCTTTTTACGAACTGCCAGCCTATATCCGAAAAATAGGAAAAATGCGCGCACATTTCTATGCCCGCGCCCGCTTCGGCATATCCCGACCACGGCTCGTTGGCGGTTATCAGCTGTTTGGGATAGTAATTCGCACCGCTGTAATAAGCCGCGACAGGCGGCTGGAACTCATACATGGTATACCCGCCGCCCGGGTACATATTTATAATGCGCCCTGCAACGTCAAGCACGCTGTTTACCCCCGCAAGCCCCGAACCGTCAGCGTTGACGGCATATTTTTCCACAGCCGCGGGCGGCAGCCCTTCGCTGTACCAGAGTTCCTTGCCGTATTCGTTCTTGCATTTGAGCGTATTTTCGTCCGAGGTGGACGTATAATGTATACCGATAACGTCAACGGCGTTTTTCAGCTCCTCGTCGGCGATCATTCGCGTGCCGATATTATAGGCTGTCACCTCGTCTGCCGCGACTATCTTTATTTTATCATACGGATACGGCGTATCCTTTTCGGATTTCAGCGAATCCGAAAAATATTTTATCCAAGCAATATCGGGCAGCCGTTCGTTGTAGTTGGGGTCTACATAGTCAAATTGCAGACCGTATGTTTCATAAGCCGCGTCAAGCGTTTGCTTGAACCATAGGTATCTCAGCCGGTACTGCTCCTGTTTATCCTCGGCATTTTTGACAAATCCGGGCGCACCCCATGACAGCAGTTCGAGCGTGATGTCGGGGTTTATCGCC
>CANPYF010000012.1 GCA_947587925.1 uncultured Ruminococcus sp. | reverse complement strand
CACCATTACCCCGGGAATAAATGAAGCAATGTGCCGCAGCAGTATGCTCTTTGAGTATCTGGCTGAAAGCGGCATACCGCGTGCGGAACGCGCAGGATTTGTCTACGGCTCGTATACGGGGCTTGCGCTGACTATATACGGTCTTGTACCCACCTTTACCGCCATGCTCGGAAAAAGCGTCCTGCCTTCGCTTACAATGTCCTTTTCAACGGGCGACAGGGCGGAAGCGTCGCGCAGCGTGCGTTCTATGCTGCTGCTTTCCTCCGCGGTATCCATGCCCTGCGGCATAGGCGTATGTCTGCTTGCAGACCCGATATTGACATTATTTTTCGCAGGCTCGTCCGCTGAAATATCCGTAAGCGCCGCTCCGCTTTCGATACTCGGCATCGCCTCGGTGTTTATGGGAATATCTCTGCCCTGCATGAGCGCACTTCAAGCCTGCGACAGGCAGTTTGCCGCAGTAGGGATAAGCCTTGCGGGTACTCTCATCAAGCTGCTGCTCAATCGTCTGCTGATACCTCTGCCCTCGCTCAACATATGCGGCGCGGCTGTTTCAACTCTTATATCTCAGCTTTTTATCTGCATAGCTTCGGTCGGTCTGCTTATAAGCCGGACGGGCTCTGCGGCACGGTCGATAAAGGCGCTGTTTACTCCGCTGCTGCCTGCGCTTTTGTGCGGGGCAGGCGCACTGATGCTCCAAAAAAGCGGTATCCTGCTTTTATATGCCGTTCCCGAGAGGATAAACGTGCTTTTTTCAATTACATTTGGTGCAATAATTTGCTTTGTTTTCCTTGCTTTATTGTGCATTTCTCCGAAAAATCAATTAAATGTGTTTTTTTTAAAAAAAAATGAAAAAAAGACTTGAAATTTTTTCGGATATAGGTTAAAATATAAAATAGGATTTTATTCTTTTTAAAGCATAAGGGGCTGGATTTTATTGGAACATGAACAGCGCGTCAGCGAACTGCTTGCAAAGCAAAGCTATAATGTTTACGATCTCGCACAGATCGTTTCGCTCCTGCGAAGCGAACACGGCTGCCCTTGGGATAAGGTCCAGACGCATTCTTCTATCAAGAGCGATCTTATCGAAGAGGCTTACGAGGTTTTAGAGGCTATAGACTGTTCTTCGGCTGATATGCTCCGCGAGGAACTGGGAGATGTCCTGCTGCAGGTCGTGTTTCATGCCGATATAGAAAAGGACGCGGGTAATTTTTCGCTTGATGATGTCGCAGACGAGGTCTGCCGCAAGCTGATACTCCGTCACCCCCACGTTTTCGGAGATGTTCAGGCTGATACGGTCGATAAAGTTTTGAGCAACTGGGACGCTATTAAAAAAGAAGAAAAATCTCAGCAGACCTATACCGATACGCTAAAAAGCGTGCCGAAGAATTTTCCCGCACTCATGCGTGCGCAGAAGCTCGGCAAGCGTGCTGCAAGGGCGGGGATCGATTTTGATAATGATGATCCCGACCGCATTGAGGCTGATATGTACTCCGCTATCAGGAGTGCGCTTGATAACGTCAGATTGGCTGATGTGAATGATGTCGATGCATCGGGCGATATCGGTAATCTGCTCATGCTGTGCGCAAATCTCGCAAGAAGGCTTGACTGCGATGCCGAAGAATGCCTTGCGGACAGCTGTAACGATTTTGTGAAAAGATTTGAAGAACTCGAAACTAAAAACGGAAATGTTTCCGGAACAGCAGCAGGCGAACTGTATTCTTATTAAGATAAATTAATGAATGAGCAATTGTTCGTTAAATATAAAAAAATTATATGGAGGTATTAAATTATGAAAAAGGCAGAACTTATAAGCGCTATCGCTGAAAAAGGCGGTTATTCGACCAAGAAAGAGGCTGAAAAGGCTCTTGACGCTGTTATCGACAGCATTACCGATGTTCTCGTAGCAGGAGATAAGGTAACACTCGTAGGATTCGGAACTTTCAAGGTAAAGGTAAATCCCGCAAGAGTAGGACGCAATCCCAGAACTAAAGAGCCCGTACCCATCGAAGAAAAGACTGTTCCTGTATTCAAGGCAGGACAGGCGCTCAAGGACGCTGTAAACAAGTGATCTAACTGATAAAAGGACAGACGTTCAGACAACGTTCTGTCCTTTACATTTATTATGCGGGGGCTGAAATCATATGAGACTTGATAAATATTTAAAGGTCACAAGGCTTATCAAAAGGCGCACGGTCGCAAACGAGGCTTGTGATGCGGGCAGGATAGAGGTAAACGGTAAACCTGCACGCGCGTCGTATGACGTTAAGATCGGCGATAAAATATTTATAAATATGGGTACTAAGCCTTTGAAGGTCGAGGTGCTTAACGTCAGCGAATATGCCACAAAGGAAAACGCCGCGGAAAATTACCGTGTAATAGAATAAAAAATCGCCGCCCGTGTTCACTTCGGACGGCGTTTTTTCGTATGTCATTTTATCGGTTCAAAATCGGAAGCGGGGTGTTTGCATATCGGGCAGATAAAATCTTCGGGGAGCGTATCGCCCTCATAAATATATCCGCAGACCTTGCAAACGAATCCCTTTGATTTTTTTTCAGGCTTCGGCTTGACATTTGCATGATAATATGCGTATGTCATTGAAGGCTTGTCGTTCATAACAGCCTGATCGGTGATCTCGCAGATAAACAGCCCGTGGCTTCCGAGGTCTGAATAATCTGTCACTTTCAGCGACATGAACGAATTTATATACGCTCCGAGAATGGGTACACCGTTAGCAGAACAGAAAACCTGTTCACCCGCAAATTTATCCTTATCCCTGCCGCTTGCAAAGCCGTATTTTTCAAACAGCGAGAAGGGCGCGTCCTCTGTAAGGCAATTGATGTTCATTGCCTTGGTTTCTTTGATGATATCGTGCGAATAATTATTTTTATTTACAGATACGATCAATCTGTCGGGCGAACTTGCGACCTGTGAAACGGTATTGCAGATCATGCCGTTCATTTTGCCGTCAGCCGAGCGACTTGTCAGGACATACAGTCCGTATCCTATTTTGTAAAGTGCGGAATTTGCCATATTAATGCTCCTTTCGGGTTTTTACAGAAGCTCCTTTGCAAGTGAATCAAGCTGCGCTGTGCTTTGATCGTCAAGTGCGGAGTTTATGGTAACGGTAGTTTCGGTAAAGGTTATTTCCTTGCTCTTTTCAAATTTAGCTTTGATAGTCTTAGCGGCAGTCGGCGCCCATGAGCCGTTTTCGATAATGCCTATTGTGCGCTTTTTATATCCTCTTTCAAGCAGATCGTTGATAAATTCGCGCATAAAGGGGAAAATATCCGCATTGTAGGTGGTAGTCGCAAGCACGAGCTTGCCGTATCTGAATGCGTCCTCGACCGATTCTGCCATATCCTCTCTGGCAAGATCCGCAATAGCGACCTTGGGGCAGCCCTGTGCTTCAAGCTTTTCTTTAAGCAGCTCCGCCGCTTTTTTTGTATTTCCGTAAACGGAGGTATAGGCTATGAATACGCCTTCGCTTTCCACATCATAGTTTGACCATGTGTTGTAAAGTCCGATGTAATATCCGAGATCTTCTTTTAATATCGGACCATGCAGCGGGCAGATGGTTTTTATGTCAAGAGCGGCAGCCTTTTTAAGCAGCGTCTGTACCTGTGCGCCGTATTTTCCGACTATTCCGAAATAGTAGCGTCTTGCCTCGCAAGCCCAATCCTCATCGGTATCGAGCGCACCGAATTTGCCGAAGCCGTCAGCCGAAAACAGTACCTTGTCCGTGCTGTCGTATGTCACCATTACCTCAGGCCAGTGTACCATAGGCGCAAATACAAATGTCAGCGTATGTGAACCGAGCGAGAGCGTCTGACCGTCTGTTACGGTTATCCTGCGGTCGGAAAAATCGCTGCCGTAGAATTTTTTCATCATAACAAAAGTCTTTGCATTTCCGACAATTTCCGCCTGCGGGTATTTTTCGGCAAATTTGATTATGTTCGCCGAATGGTCTGGCTCCATATGCTGAACGATCAGATAATCGGGCGCTGCGCCGTTCAGGGCGTTTTCAAGGTTGGTGAGCCATTCGTCGCCGAAGTTAGCGTCAACGGTGTCCATTACGGCGGTTTTTTCGTCTTTGATAACATAAGAATTGTAAGCCATGCCGTTGGGAACGTCATACTGTCCTTCAAAAAGGTCGATATTATGATCGTTTACCCCGATGTAAAAAATGCTTTCGGTAATATTCATTTGAAATTCCTCCGTTTAAAGTGTAATTGTCTGCAAATAAATTATAGCATATTTTTCGGGATATTTCAATAGCATGATATTTTTGATGAAAAAAATTCAGAATTTCGTAAATATACGCGAAATAAATTATCCGTATATTTTTTTGATCTCGCCGCGCTCGGAGCTTTTTTCGACCCAATTTTCCGTATATCCGCAGTCGCAGCAGACATAGCGTATGACGGGTATTTTGCTTATCAGCGTTAATTTTGAAGTATAGATGTTATTTCCGCTTGAATAACGCCGCTGATCGTCGGGGATACGGACGATATTCTGCGACAGGCATTTGGGACAGCGGTTTGAATTTTTCATAAGCCGTACCCGCCTTAAAATTCTTTTCTTGAAAAGATGACGAGCGAGATAAGATATGAGATCACGTTCAGAATTATCACGACCGCCAGTGCAAGCAAAAAGAGCGTTATCGGTTTTGCCGAAAATATCATTTTAAAAACCGCCGAATTGAGAATATCGGAATTAAGCACGTCGCCCTTATCGTATGGCATAAAACCTGCCGCTACACCATAGATCAAGCCTGTCAGAATACAATACGCGACAGTGCGCGCGTTTGAGGAAAAAACGTAGCCGAGCGGAAGGTCAACGGCTTGAAGCAGACTTGCAAAGATCATCGCGATAATGCATACAGCGATCGTGCCTTTAGGTTTTCCGGATAATATGATCACCGCTGAAAATAAAGCAGACGATAAGATTATGTGCATAGAGCCGTAAATATATTTTGAAGCCACGATGGCTGCGTTTGAAACGGGGAGCAGCTTTGAGGTTTTATCCCAGCCGCTTCGCTCATCGGTTATGATAGAAGTGCTTGCGAACATTCCGGAAACGATTATAAAAACCATATACACCTCCGGTGCCTTATTTAACGCGCATATCAGCATTATAATACCGAAAATTATATATATCTTTTGTTCTTTAAAAAATGAATATATCTCCTTAGCAATAAGTGCGCTCATATATATACCTCCATATACTATATAAAGTATTTCATATTTTATGATATATCACATATGGTATTTGTTACCGTGTGACATCAGCAGCATAATGTCTTCGATAGATGCTTTTTCCGCCTTATATCCGCGCGGCAGCCTGCTTTTATCGACAAGTATCGTATTTGAAAGCTGTGTGCTTTTTATCCCGACTATGGCAGACCGATCTATATCGGCAATATCATTCGGACTTAACCGCAGTATTCCGTAGCGCGTTTTTACCGCGTCCTTTTCATCGCAAAGCATCAGCTTTCCGCGGTGGATAAATGTGATATAATCGCAGATCTTTTCAAGATCGCTGACGATATGCGAGGAAATAAGTATCGAACGTTCCCCGTCTGATATGTAATCGTAAAAAACATCGAGGATCTCGTCGCGTATTATCGGATCAAGTCCGCTTGTCGCCTCGTCAAGTATCAGCAGCTGTGCATTATGCGAAAGCGCGGCGGCAATGTTAAACTTCATTTTCATACCTCTTGAAAGATCGCAGAACGGCTTGTTATCGGGCAGATCGAAGCGTTTGAGATAGTCAAAAAACTGCTCCTCGTTCCATTGCTCATACGCTCTGCGGTATACGCTGTTCAATATCTTTGCATTGAATTTCAAGGGCAGACCGTTGTTGTCAAGCACAATGCCGAGACGTGCTTTTTCCTGCGAAATATTATTGTTCCCGAACAGCCGTACCTCGCCGCTGCTTTGTCTGGATAGTCCTGTTATTATTTTTATCAGTGTACTTTTTCCCGCGCCGTTTTCTCCGATAAGTCCCATAACGCAGCCCTTCGGCAGGCTGAAAGATATATTATCGAGCTTAAAATCCTTATATCTTTTTTCTATATTTAGTATTTCTAACGCATTTTGATACTCCATATTGATGTCATCCTTTCTGAATTATATTATTTTATATTCCTCGTTAAGTGTTTTCAGCATTTCTATAAGCTCATCTTCGCTTATATCGCATTGCCGCGACAGTTGGGAAAGTCTTGTCAGCAGTTCTTCTATTTCGCACAGATTTTTTTCTCTTTCAAGTTCAAGATTTCTCTTTGCGACATAGCTGCCTTTTCCCGCGATGGTATAGATAAACCCCTGTCTTTCAAGCTCTTCATAGGCGTGTTTTGTGGTTATAACGCTTATCCGCAGATCCTTTGCGAGCATTCTGATAGAGGGCAGGGGAGCGTTCTCGGCAAGTTCTCCGCTAAGTATTTTATCCTTTAGCTGCTGAGATATCTGCTCGTAGATCGGCTCATCGCACATATTGTTTATTGTTATATTCGTTTTCTTCACCTCCGATATGTCTAGCTCCGTATATGATGTATATACTGTGTATATCGTATAATAACAGTATACACTATGTACACCGCTATGTCAATACTCTATAGCATTAAATTTGTAAATTTATTGTTAATTGCATCACATATATCCCGCTCAGGTATACAGACACTAAAAAAGAGCATCGTACCGCTTTGTGTACAATGCTCTTTATATATAAATATAATATGTCAAAGGTAAAAACTCTGCGCCGAGCGGAGATCTGCTGATTCATCGGCGGGAGCTTTCGCACTATTGCATCAAATGCTATTTTATAACGATTCCCCAGTTGTTCGTGCCGACCTTGCTGTATAGCTTTAGCACAACATTTGTTTTTTGGTATCTGTATATTGCAATGACTGCCAATATTGCTACTGCCGAAAGTATTCCTCCAAGTATGAAGTTACTGTTAAATGCAAATATAGCCAGCGCCCAGATGACTGCGAGTAAAACGATTATTATGGGCAGGCAGAAGGACGCAAATGTGCGGTTGCTGACCTTTATATAATGCAGTATATCCTTTTTATCAAGATTTTCATAATGTCTTGCGATAAAGTTGTCGGGTCTTGCCCATTTGCAGAACTGTTTGAGATTGTCAAATTTAATTGAAAAATCCTGTCCTGTGCTTGTAATACGGTAGTCGACCGAGATGCCGTCAGGTATTTCGGAGGAATCCATTATATGTACCAGAGAACCTATTTTTGCTTGACTGGCTATAGATTTAGTTACAACAAACTTTCTGTCTACAGCCTCGTCGATGCTGTAAAGCAATAATGCCATGATAATCTTCCCTTCCTTGATGAATTTGTATAAAGCCGATCACATTTTTTTCCTGAAGTTGAAATTCGCTCTTGCGACTTTTTTCCTTTTCTTTGCCTGCTTAAGCAGATCTCCCTTTGACAGAGTATTTTTGTTTTTCTTATCATCAGCGTTATCCTCAGGTGCGCCGTCCTGCGCATCATCCTGATCGCTGTCTTCCTCCTGCTGCGTTTCTTCCTCGGCAGCGGGCGGAGGAGTTTGCGGTGCAAGAACGTCCTCGGGCGGTTTATCCTCCTTCGGAGGTTCATAGAACGGATTGCTCTCGTCTATCTGTACGCCGTCGGCGAAGTCGTTTTCCGACTGAACGTCCTCGTCCTGTGCGCCGTCATCAAATCCGCTGAAAAATGCGTCTGCTGCTCCGCCGCCTTTCAGTTCCATGATAGTTTTTGACGTATTTTCGGCAGTGACTATCTCGCAGTTATAATTCTCGGCGCTTGCCGCCAACAGTATATCCGCCGTTTCGTCATCTGCCGATGCCGTACTCAGATCGTCAAGATTTATAGTTATGATCTTGGCGGCGATAGTTTTTCCCGAAGCCGTTAAAGCTGTCATGGCAGAAGCCTGTGAAGAAAGTATAACAGGTTTTCCGTCATCATTCAGCCCTAAAGCTATAGTACCTATATAAAGCTCGCCGCCCGGCGCTTCGATAACAGATAAAGCGGCTCCGGGGATCGAAGCGATAGGGGAGAAGCGTTGTCTTATTTGCTCCGCATAATCTTTTGCGGTATTATAAAATTCACTGATTTCCATTATATATTGCACCAAGACCTTTCATGTTATTTTGCCGCGATAAAAATATATTTTAAGGAAACCGACCGTTATTTGTTAAGCAGCCGTGCTTTTCTCTCTTTGGCAATACGTCTGTTCTCTTCGACCTTGTTATTTATGGCGTCTATTACCTTTGGAACAAGGTCCTCGTCATAAACACAGGAAAGCGAAATATCGTCCTCTGTTCCGTAATGCGTTCTTTTAGCCATATTATTTTTAACTGCGGCTTCAAATGAAGCAATATTTACCAGCTGAGAGGTTATTATCGTATGATAATCAAGAAAATCGTATTCGCTTCCGAATGACGTATACAGTCCGTCGGTGGAAACATAAAGTGCAAGCACCTGCTTGTTGCTTACATAAAAGCTGTCGAACATAGATGCCGCATTAGCGTTGCACATTGACGCGGTGATATTTGCGGGATTTGATTCTTCATAATCCATAAGCATTTTAGTTTCGCCGTCGTCAAATACCGCCACAAGGCTTCCGTCGCCTATCTGAAAACCGAAAATGTATCCGTTGCCCGCAACAGCTGCAATAAGGGTAGTGCCGTAATAGGATTCTATAGGAATAGCTTCAAATTCCTCGTCCGTAAATTTTTCGCGTTCCTTAGCGGTAACGGGATTTGCCTTATAATGCTCGTTTACCTTTACATTCCAAGCAGATATGAGCTGTTTTTCTATATTGGCTATTATCGACTTATGATTTTTCGGGAAATTCTTTTCAAATTCCTCCGGATCTTCATAAAACTTTTCGATAGTTTCAATTGCCGCCTCAACCGCGGCTTTTGAACCGATATTGCTTCTGAAATGCTTTTTGCTGCCGTGACCGTCTGCAACAACGGCGGCTGCAAATCCGTTTCCGACCTTATAAGCCGAACTATCCTGACAAACAATGCCGCTTCTTACATGGGTCTGACCCATAACGGAATTGTTGAAACCTTTGAACATAAAACTGATTAGCTCCTTTCGATATTATACTTCGTAAAAAATTACCATCCGGTATCGAAAGAAACGGGGTTAGAATCGTCCTGACCGACAAGCTCTTGTATCTGCTGACCGAGCAGCTTCTGCTTAGAGGCATAAACGTCCTCTTCGCTCAGTTCCTGATTTGTTTCATCTGAAAGCGTCATGCTCTTGCTTCCTATCTGCGAAGCGGTAACGGCAACGATCTTTATCATCTGAGCAAGCTCGCCGCCCGAATAAGCGTGAACTACCGTATCCTTAGAGCCGGTAAATTCCGCAAGCATATCGTCATTAGCTTCATTACCGATACCCAGAGCCGCTTTAAGTCCGAATTTATACCAGCTGTTAGCCTGGAGCGATTTTAATCCCTCTTTATAATCATCCGAAGGATAGCCGTCTGTCATAAGGAAAATAACAGGTGCAAATGAAAGCGAGGGCGAATTGAGGAAGCTGTTTCTTGACATTCTGTCCGAAAGCTCTTTAAAAGCTGCGCCCATGCTTGTTACGCCTGCCGCGGTCAAGCGCGTCCATTCAAAGTCCTCTATCGATATAGGCTGTGAATACATCCATTTTACGCCCGTAGAGAATGTCAGGACTGCGATCTTTACGTCAGTGTCAGCTTCGCCTACTCGTCTTATTTCGGGGATAAGCTCCTCCATTACGGTATTAAGCTCTCCCATTTTTGTACCCTTCATGCTTCCCGAAGTGTCGATCATGAAGAAAATAACAAGACTCTTCTTTGAAACGGCAGTTGCTCCGAGGGGGTCGTCATCATCGAAGTCGAGCAGGCTCTCGGCAGCGGAGGTATTTTCCTTGACAGCCGCCGTTTCCTTAGCGGGATCTTTTTTCTTGTTTTTATTGCTCATATAGCAGATACTCCCTTTCAATTTATCTTGGGCGGGGAGACGTACACGAACTTGCACAGCCGCGCAGCGCCCTTCCCCTTTTTTGTATTAATGATCGCTTTTAGGCTGATCTTATATCTTTGCGGTGACTTTGCCGAAGTTTATCTCAAGTCCCTGCCAGATCGGGAAGCCCTTTCCCGGACCTATCTCATAGAATATACCGTCGGGCATTTTTACGCGCCAAGTTTTATCGGAGCAATTTTTAATGCCGAGTATACCGGGGCGCAGCTTGTTTTCGACAAGTTCTCCCGCGACGCTGAGAAAATCGTCCGATTCGGGGTCTATCTCGCACTCGAAGAATTTGCAGCCGAGATAAAGCGGCATTCTGAATTCCTGATTGCTGAGCCCGAGAGTCGCAAACTGCATTCCGCACTTGGGACATTTATATGTCTTTTCGTCAGGCATTTCATACATAGACGTAAAGTTTGTTCTTCCGCAGCCGCACTGTATTATTTCAGAGCGCAGACGTATGAACAGCTTCTGCCATTCGTTTTCGATAATGCGCTTGTTAGGATCTGTAAGTCCCACTGTGAACGAGCGGATAAAAGCGTCCTTGATATAATCGGGATAAAGTCTCCAGAATTTTATAACGTTGTCGTGTATTCCTCTTACAGGGCGGTTTGAATCGTCATTCGGGTCATATACGAATAATGCGTCCTGACCGTAATGCTTCAGCTCGGAAGATTCTGTCAGGCAAACGTCCTTTACGACCTTTTCGCCTTCCATGGGATCTCCTCTGAAAAGCAGCTTGAAAAGCACTACCGCAAGCGAATATTTATCCGTCTGTACATCGGGTTTAGCGATACCGCGTACTATTTCGGGCGCCATATATCCGGGCTTGCCGCCTATACCGAAGTTGCTTCCTTCGGGGGCAATGTTATCGCAGTCGCAGACAAGTATAGCGCCTGTATCGACATTAATGAAGAAACCACCGTCATTAAGGTCCTGATAGCTTTTACCCGAACGGTGAAGCTGTCTGAAAGCGTTTACGATATTTATTACGGCGGTGACCATAGCATAAAGACTCGTAAACCTTACGGTTTTCTTGGCAGCCTTTCCGGTCAGCGGATCAACGCTCAATTTATATGTATTGAGTATATCGACAAAAGAGTCGAAGCTGTCGGGTTTAAGTTCCATAAGATAGCCGAACGTTCCCTCGGAATTTTCCTTCGTCAGATATTTCGGCCAGAGGAACTTGTTGCTCGGCGCTCCGTCACGGATATTGTTTCTGATATTTTCGCGGAACTCCTTCGGCTTTTTGATCTTATCGACGTCATACCATTTCAAAGCCCACTGCATACCGTTATATTCAACAAGGTATACAACGCCCTGTCCGCCGCTTCCAATAATACCGAGTATCTTGGCTTTGCCGCCGTACTCCATTTCAACTTCCTGTCCAATCTTAAGCTCAACCATTATCAGATCTATCCTTCCTTAACGAGATTATCGGCGTGCAGATCAGTGCCGATAGCAAAGGTCTGCACCTTAATATCATTGTTCAGACAATATTTATGCACATATGAATTTTCATAGCAGTAGACGGTCAGTTCGGGGCAGTAAAGGAAAGCGTTTTCGTCTATAAACTTTACGCTTTCGGGGACGATAAGCTTTTTAAGCTTTTCACAGCCCGAAAATGCCTGTGCGCCGATGCTGCTTACCGTTGACGGTATATCGACAGATTCAAGTGATTCACAGCACAGGAAGGTGTTGTCCTCGATAGCGAGTATTCCGTGCGGCAGTTTCATTTCGGTAAGTGAAACGCACTGACTGAAAGCGCCCTGCTGAAGTATCTTCATGGTTTCGGGCAGTACTATCTCTCTTAAATGCTTGCAGCCTGAAAAAGCATATTCTCCTATCGCAAGCAGCGTATCGGGGAGTTTCAAATTCTGTACGAAACCGTATCCGTCAAAGCAGAAGCCTTCAAGGCTCGTATATCCTTCGGGAATGACCACATTGCGCGAAAGTCTGAACTTCATTGCGTCCTTAGGTCTGAACACCTTTGAATCAATTGAAAGCGGCTGTGCCGGCTTTTCCTTGTTCTTGGTATCTGCGGCAGCGGGCTGTTCTTCAACAGGCTGCTCGGCAGCCTTTTCTCTTTTGGGAGCAGGCGGTTCGCCCTCTTCTCGTACTCTCAGAGGACTGTCATACGGCCATTTGAACATATATGTAAAGCAGGCAAGTACAAATTCCGCGGCATTTTCCGTTATGAAGCAGTCGTTGATAAGCGAATTTCTCGTTATCATCAGCGCAACAGTGCGGTCCTTTTCGGAGAACATATTTTTTATAACGCCCGCATTGATGGTATAGACAAGAAGTCTGCGTTCTTTGTCAAAATCGACAAGATAATCGTTTATCACAGAGATCAGTCTGCTGTTTCTTGACGGAACGTCTCTGCCGTTTTCGACTATCATTTGTTTAAGCAGCCGCTGAATGGCTTTTGTGTTATCAAAGCCTTCGATATTCTGCACGGCGGGCGCCTGACAATCCGGACACACCATAACGCCCGGCGCAAGCTCTGCATTGCAATTCTCGCACAGCATAAGGTCAACCACTCCTGACATAATTAAAAATTTTGCGGCAACATTGCCAAAAATAATATATAAGCTATCAAAATTTTAGTCTTTTATTATAGTATATCATGTAGATTACGAAATGTCAAGCGAAAAAATAAAAAATGTTTAATAAACCGTACATTTTTTATTCGCCGGCTTCAAGGCTCTCTATCTCGCTGAGAATACCCAGCCTTCTTTCGTGGAACATCAGCTGTTTATCATATTTATAATATTCCGTACAGCCGTATGACGAAATAAACGCGGCTGTGACAGGGCTTGCGGCAAGTTCGGTAACGATTATAAGCATTTCCTGCGCACTGCCGAACGCTTCGTTTGCAAAGCGGAACATATTGTTCATATGCGCTGTTGTCAGGCGTATCTCCTTTGCAAGCAGGTCTGCGTCACCTTCAAATGCCTGTACTATGCCGTCAAATCCGTCCTTTTCCGCCTCGGCAAGATACCCTTTAAGCGTGCTTACCGTCTGTTCGTCCTCGCCGTCCGTAAGCAGTTCGTTTGCCATACGGCGTTTCCGATTTTGCTTAATAAGCAGGTCTGTCTGCGCTTTCAGCGCCTTTGCAGCGTCCGCACCCTTGTCATTTTCAGTCTTGACCCTTTCAAGGATCTCTTTAATGCCCGTGAGCCGCATATCTGTCAGCCTTACGCTGTTAGCCTGTGCGTTGACCGATTCGAGCAGCAGACCGATAAGCGTATATCTTTCGTCAAATCCCGCATTTTTTGCACGCTGTATTATTTCATCATCGGCGCGTCCGTCAAGTATATCCGCTATACGGTAATCGCTGCGGTATTTTTTATAAAGCTCGTAATAAAGCGCAAAATCCTCCGCGATATCCTTATCCCTTATATATTGTGAGATAAGTTCTCCGTCCGCCTCGATACCCAGCCTTTCGTAAACGCCTATTATCCTGCCGAGATCGTCCCAGCCCCTTGCGGTGACAAAGCTTTTTCCCGAAACGGTCGAGCCGATCTTATAGAAATTCTTCGGCTTTATCTCCAGATAGCTCATGACAGCGCCGTGTACGCCCGATGAATAGGCAAATTCCTTCCAGACGTTTATATCAGGTTCAATATCTATCCGTTTGAGTCTGTCCATAGTCACGATATCAAATTCTCTTACCGAGGAATTAAATTCGGGAGGATTGCCCGCCGCCGCGACTATCCAGCCGTCGGGCAGTCTGTGACCGCCGAAGACCTTATATTGCAGAAATTGCAGCATAACGGGCGTAAGCGTTTCCGAAACGCAGTTTATCTCATCAAGAAAAAGTATACCGTTTACCGCGCCGTTTTTTTCTGCCATATCGTATACCGAAGAGATTATCTCGCTCATCGTATATTCCGTTGCCTGATATTCTTCTCCGCCGCAGCTTTTTTGTTTTATTATCGGCAGACCGATCGCGCTCTGGCGGGTGTGGTGGGTCATTGAATAGGAAAGCAGTCCGATACCCAGTTCGTCTGCCGCCTGTGCCATTATCTCGGTCTTTCCTATACCAGGCGGACCGATAAGAAACAGCGGTCTTTGCTTATTTACAGGTATAAGGTATCTGCCGTATTCGTCCTTGGCAAGATAAGCCCTTACCGTGTTTTTCATCTGTTGCTTAGCCTGTTTTATGTTCAATCGTTATCGCCGTCCGATCATTTTATTTAAGAGAAAATTTTTGCTTTAGCGTTTCATCGCTGTCCTCGCTGCCAAAAAGTTCGTTTCTGCATCTCATGAGTATCAGCTGCTGTTCGGCTCTTTGCATATCTATCGCATATTTTGTGCAGCTGAGCAGCTGTTCCTTGGTCGGAGAAGTAAGCGTAAGCGTTTTGCTCAGCAGTTCGCTGTCGGCGTTTTTCGTACAGTGATCTATAGCCGCCTGTGTATTTTCATTAAGATAATCCGCGCATACGCCGAGCATATCGGCGCAGCAGACAGCCGCGGGTATCTTGTATTCGCTCAGAGTTACAGCTTCAAAGCTGTCTTTGTCAGGCTGCGCGGCAAAATTTACCAGCGCGGCGAACGGATCGTTTTCTTCATCTTTAACGTCAGCCGTCAGCGTCACCCCAAAGCTGATATTTTCCCCTGTAAATTTTATTTTCTGCCCCTTTATAAAAGCACGCTCTCCGATATATTTTTTACCCGCTTCAAAAGTTACGTTCAGCCGTTCGCTGTTTCCGAAGGCTTCCGCGCCGATATACTTCACCGAGGACGGTATGTTGACCTTTTCAAGTTCGGGACACCACCTGAACGCTCCGTCACCTATAGTTTGCAGTCCGCCGTTTATTGTAACGTTCGTCAGTTCCTTTTTCCCCGAAAATGCCCCGTCAGCGATAACGGCGATCTGCGGCGGTATGACAATGCTGCTTTGCTGTGTGTCGGCAAAAAGAAGATATTTTTCATCTGCAATGACAAGCTCGCTTTCCGCCCTGTCTATGATAGGCGTACCGTAGAACGCATTAGCTCCGATATGCTTTATACCGCTTGGCAGCGTTATTTTTTCGAGTGAAGAACAGCCGTTGAACGCCGAAGCGGCGATATATTCAAGCCCTTCGGGCAAGCGGACTTCTTCAAGCCGCGCACAGCCCTCCAGCGCCGCCTCGCCGATAGCAAATACCCCTTTTGGTACTATAACACATTGCAAATTATCGCTGAAAGCAAACGCACCCTCGCCTATCTGTTTTACACCGTCAGGTATCTGCGCCGTGCTGCCGCTGCCGTTATAAGCGGCAAGTATACCGTCCCCGATCACGACAAATTCGCCGCTTTGAGCAAGTTTAGTCATATAAAATGCGTTTCCGCCGATAAACTCAACGCTTTTGGGTACAGTAATATCTTCAAGTTCCGCGCAGCCCGAAAAGCAGTGTCTGCCTATTTTTTTCAGACCGTTTGGCAGCCGTATGCTTTTGAGCATATTGCAGCATTCAAACGCATAATCGTCCAGTTCGGTCATTTTATCGGGAAGGCAGATATTGTCAAGCGCCTTGCAGTCCGAAAAAGTCCTTTTTCTTATTATCGTTAAAGCTGCGGGTATGTTCGTCCTTTCAAGACTGCCGCAGTCGGAAAATGCACTTTCGCCTATATATTCAACGCTGTCGGGCAATATCGCTTCTTCAAGCATTTCGCACGCTCTGAATGCAGCCTTGCCTATACTTTTAGTACCCTCGGGCAGCGTTATCCTTTGAAGAGAGCCGCATTCTCTGAATGCCGAACGCGCTATCTCTTCCAGTCCGCTGCCTATCTCAACACGCCTTAACTCGCTGCAGCCCCAGAATGCGTACTGCGATATCCTCTTGACTCCGCTCGGTATTATCACGCTTACAATGTCCGAACATTCCGAAAAAGCATATTCACCTATTTCGGTAACGCCGTCGGGTATAATTATATCGCGCAGCCGTTTATCCTCCAAGCCTGTCAATATTCCGTTTTCTATTTTAAAAGCTTCATTTTCCATATCATATATCTTCCTTATCAAGTATGATCCTTATTGCCCAAGGCGGCACATCGGGCGGCGGCTGTTCGTAATCTTCTTTCAAAAAGACGAACGCCGTTTTATACGGCGGCGGATTTTCGGGATATTTCCCAAAGCCGTCGGTGAAATATATCAGCCCTTTAAGACCGCTGAGAACGCCCTTTTTGCGAAGTCCGTCCACGGCTTCAAACACAGGCGTGAAATCCGTGCCGCCCAATCCCTTTATTTCAAGCCCGTTTATATAATTTTCCAGTTCCGCGTCACTGTTTATCATTACCGCTTCTTTTATCTGACTGTCGCACTGCATTATGCAGATATTTACGCGCGTAAAAAAACTTTCCTCGCTTTTTAATATGCTGTAGGTCTTTCGCACGAAATTTTGTACAAGTTCTCCTCTTACCGATCCCGAGGTATCCAGAGCGATAACAAGATCGCGCACGAGCCTTTTTTCTCTTGTTTCAAGCGGTTCGATAAGCGGCAGATCGCCGTACAGCGAAAGGGAATAGCAGTAATAATTCATATCGAAGCATTCGGGGTCGGAGCGCATGACCTCTCCGTTTACGGCAAATTGTCTTAAAAAAGCCTCGTAATCGCATTTGTCGCGGTTTACTTCCTTTATTGCCTCGACCAGTCCGTCTGTACGGCTGCCGTATTTTTTGCCGAACGCTTCAAGTTCTGCGGCTATCTCCTTTGAAATATCCTTCCACAGACCTTCGAGCATATTCATCTCGTCTATTGCCCTTTGAAGTTCCCATTCGTTTAGCTGCTCCGCTTTGGTGAACTCCTGCGTTTGATCTTCGTTAGTCTGCCCATCGCCGCGGTCATTACCGCCGTCCGAGCCGCCCTCCTCCGAGGAGTTCTGTTCATCGCCCTGTTCCTCTTTATTTTTATTCTTATCATTATCCGAACTTATCCCGATAGTCGGCAGCTGCTGTTCGGGTTCACGTACGCGGTTGTTTTCAAACGGAAAAATATGCTCATCGGTATGAAATATCTGCGCGTACTCGTCAATAGTCTCCGCGTCGGTGCGGCTGTTTATCAGATAAGAATATATTTTTTCGGCAGTAAGCGGACGTATCTGTGAGCTTATCTGTTTTATCACGTCATAACGCTGTTTTGAAAGCGGATCGGCTTCAAACAGTTCCGAAAAGGGAAGTATCACAGCTTCGGCTGCAATATCGCAGGCAGCGCTCCATACAGTCCTGTCAACGGTCGGACCGATCTTAAAATGTCTGAAGATACAGTGTATCAGCGAATGAAGATAATCTCTTTCGGGCAAAAGGGCGTTTAACTTATACCTTTCTATTACCCGCAGCGGCTTATATACACGGCATTTGCCGTCACAGTAATCCGCTTGTCCGACCGTCTGCGGCAGCCTGTTTATGGCGCGTGCAAAAAAACGCATATCCAGCAGCAGTTTTGCTGCCGAAAGTGATGTTATTTCCTCTGCAAGCGCGTTTATCTTCTTTTCAAGCTGTTCAGTCATAGCTAGGTCCCTTCGCAAACAAATTCAAGCCGTCAATATAAATCGACCCGTGAGCAGCTGCCGCTCACGGGCGATCTATCGGTATTATTTCATGCAGTTATTGCGTCACATTATTGTGCCGCAGCCGCAGCAGCCTTGGCTGCTTTGATGTCGGTCTTTTTGAGCGTTTCATTTATTTCATCAACAAGTCTTGTTATCTCGCCGATAGACTGATTTATGATACTTGAGCTTTCGTTAGTGGTATTTACGTTATCGTCAAGCGCCGTGAATGCCTGTCTTGTAGTTTCAAGTATGCTTACCATCTGCTGAACGCTGTCTGCGTCCATAGTTTCGTTGCTGCTGCAGAAAGCGACAACGTTTGTAAGCAGGTCGTTGACAACAGATGCTCTTTCGCTGGTCTTAGAGGTAGACTCGCCGATAGTGTTCATGTTGCTGTTGATATTTTCGATATCCTGTTTAAGTCTGTCTGACAGTTCAAGACACTGGTTGGTTATATCTGCAAGGCGTTCATGCTGTGTAGCAAGTTCGCTGTGTCTTGCGGTCAGTACCGATTTAGCGTGAACTATGCAGTTATCGGGAGTGTTGAGACCTCTGCTGATAGCGATAGCCATTTCGCGGCAGGATCTGTAACCGCAGGCGTGGCAGTTGAAGTTTCTGTCCGCTTCGGTATGCTTGCCCATGATCTCAAATACAGCGTCAAGCTGCTTTTCGGTAGGCAGCGGAGTAGGTTTGAGTTGCATATAGCTTCTCATGAAGTCGGTGATGTTAAGTTCTTCATCAAACTTTTTGAACAGTCTGTCTTCACCCGAACGGAAAACGCCTGTTTTACGTCTCTTCTTAGCTTCCTTTTCGACCTCTCTCATGGTCGCCATAACGTCGAACACGGTCTGAGTAGTACCCGACGCAGGACCTATGTTGCAGCCGAACTCGCAGGAAAGTACGTCAAATACCTCCGGGTGCTTGAATTCGGGCATATTGGCATACATATCAAGTTCGGGATAAACCTTATGCACGCCTTCTGATGTGGTGATGTTTATATCCGGATCATGCAGCCAGATGTTGTCGCGCAGTCCGCCCGGACGGGGATATACCGCACCGACCTGACCCTGCTGGTCGTCAAAGTGATATTCAAAGTCGTGGATAGAGTTTGTAGCTATCTTTATATCATTTTTGTCAAAATACTCGCTGAGCTTTTTAAATGTAACGTTATAGTCAACAAGACCCGTTTCGGTAAATTCCGTCTTTTTGGCTATACACGGTGAAAGTACGGCTACAGGGTTAGTCATGCGCAGATATTTCTTTATGTAGGTGACCGCGCAGGAGATCGGGCTGTGTATCGGCGAAAGGTTGCTGAGCAGCTTCGGCTGATAGATCTCGATATATTTTACTATTGCGGCGCACGGCTGGGTTATTACATTGCCGACCTTTTTATTTTCGATAGCTCTCAGGTGAGCCCATGTGCATATATCCGCGCCGAAAGAAACGTCATATATAATGCAGCCCTTTTTCCTGAACCAGTCGAGTATTCCTATCCACTGTGTCGGGAAAACGGATTTTATCGCGGGCGTTGCGAGGATTATCATTTTTTCTCTTGCTATCCTTGCCATGCAGGCTTCGGTATCGTCGATATAATCTCTTGCGCCGTGATTGCAGGTCCTTACACATTCGCCGCAGGTTATGCATTTGTCGGGATTAACGGTCGTTACGAATCTGCCGTCCTCGAGCATTTTTGTGATATTAGCTTCGGGGGCGGGGCAGTTTCTTACGCAGGCGTTGCAGCCGACGCACTTGTCGGGTTTTACAATAATAATTTCGTTCATCTTTCAGAAACACTCCTTATGTGATATCAAACTGTTTAAAACCGCATAACAGTATATAAGGACCTGCTCGGCGGTATGTTTTCCGCGCAGCGGACCGCCCTTGCATCGGATAGTACGTTCAATGCTTGTGCGAGCAAGTTCCTTCATTATTATTTATTTTTTGCCGCCTTTAAGTTCGGCTGCCTGTTTTGCAAGCGCTTCAAGGTCTATGCCGCCCTTTTTCTTGCCGTCGGCAGGCTTGCCTTGCTGAGGCTTGCCGCCCTGCGGCTTTGATCCGCCGAGGGCTGCTGCCTGCTGAGCCAGAGCCGCAAGATCTACGCCGCCCTTAGGCTTGTTTTCAGCGGGCTTTTTGGATTCGGGCTTATCGCCTTTAAGAGCCGCAGCCTGTTGAGCGAGAGCCGCAAGATCGGCATTGCTGTTTTTCTTTTCGGCGGCAGGCTTTGAGCCGTCAAGCGCACTTGCCATAGCTTTAAGCTTTTCAAGCTCATCATTTTTCTTCTTAGCCGCTTCTCCGTATGTATTATCGACCTTCTGATATTCAGGTTCTTCGGGCAATTCGGGCTTTATCTCTTTAGGTACGCTGAATACGGGTACGCCGCCTGCCGTCAGTTCCTTTTCTACCGATTTAAGAAGCTTTTCGGATTCGTCCACCATTCCGAAGCCCGTCTTTTCAAACTCTGCGAGCATTTCTTTGAGTTTTGTTACCGCTTCGCCGATCCTTCCCACATCACTGAGCATGGACGCTCTGAGGTTTCCTGAAGCGACCTTCATCTGTTCGGACTTGTTTTCGGCATTTGCGGTTATTTCAGCCGCCTGTTTTTCAGCTTCATAGATTATGCTTGCCGCTTTATTGTTAGCTTCGGTTATCATATTTTCGCTGAGCTTTTTGGAATCCGCTTCAAGCGCCGCCGCTTCGGTCTTGGCAGTGCTTAACAGCATATCGCGCGATTTTTGCGCTTCAATGAACACAACGCCGAGAGCCGCCGCGTCACCGCCCGCTTTGAGCGCGCTCAGTTCGGAATTTGCGTCATCAAGAGACGCTTTGAGTTGTTTTACGCTTTCTTTAAGTTCTTCGTTTTCCTTTTCTTTATTTTTATTATCGTCCTCAGCCGCTTTAAGTCTTTCGGTAATATTTTCATTTTTTACCTGAAGCTGAGTAAGCTTTGCTCTTTCGACCGCAAGAACGCTTTCATGAGTTTTTTCCTCATCTGTTCCTTCTTTGTATTTTTCAAGCGAAAGTTTAGCTTCTCTAAGCTCGTTTTTCAGCTCGTAGACCTGTGAATAAAGCGATTCGAGCCTTTTGTCCACATCATTTTTGTCATATCCGCCGAATGTGACAGTTTTGATAAATCTTGTTTCCGCCATTGGATTACTCCTCCCGACCCCGTAATGCGGCGTGAAAGCGCACTAAGGAAATTTGTTGATAATATAATGAAAAGATCGGCAAAGTTGAAATAATACCTCAAAAGTATACAAAAATGCCCTCTAATCTTAATTGATACTATTATATATCATTTTTTATAGATTGTCAATACTTTTTTGCAAAAAAAAACGAGTTTTTTTCACAAAAACCTCGTTTTCTATCCATTTTTATTATATTTGACGCATACTGCGCCAATAAAAATTATTTTTTTCACTGCCCTGCATTCTTCTGTAACAGGCGTTTACGGGAAGTTTACCAATCGTTTTCGCAGTCGTCCAACATTCTTTTTACCTCTTCGTTTTTATATAATCCGAGGTCGAAAAGTCTGTCCGCCTGACGCTTGGTTATTTTTCCCGTCAGAGAATAAACGAACTGCCCGTGCTTGCGCTCCGTTCCGTCCCATGAATCTATTATCTTCAGCCAGCCCGCGTTGCCAAGGGCGGTTTCGGGGAGTTTTGCCTTTGGAAAAAACTTTGCCGCCAGCATTGCGGCTGCCTTTGTGTGACCCGTGTAATCGCAGGAATATGTATCGCCGTCGGGGGACATCCAGCCGAGTTTGAAATTTTCATCATTTTTAAAGAACATTTTTTCAAGCGGCAGGGGACATTCCTTATCGCTCTCGATAAGCTCGACAAAATTGTAATCATCGCCCGTAAAGTGCGAATAGCCGCCGCTTTTGTCCAGCACAATGGGAAGAACGTCCTCCGAAACGACATTTGCAAGCCAACTGTCGCCAAGCTGTGAAAGATCGTCTATATATTCATAATAATAATAGCCTGTTTCGGATCTGTATACGGCAAATTTTTTCATTTACAGCAACTCTTTTCCAATTGAGATCATTCTTAACGATTTATTTTTCTTTTATCAATTTCATTTTAACGCAGTCTATCTTGAAATTTTCCGTACCGTTGTGATCGTTCATCGTTACGGTCACGGTATAGCCCATATCCGTACTTTCTTCAAAGGTTATATTAGAGTCATACTTTCCGCTGAAAACATATGTGGTTATATAATGCGGCTCGTTGGTGGAATTATCCAGGATATATATTTTCAGCTTTGACTTGTCCTGATTTGCATATTCGTTGGTATCCATTACCGCAACGGTATATTCCTCATCCCGCGTCACATATGACGCGGCTTCTCTTGAATTGGAATATACGCCGTTCTGATAAACAAAATAGAGTTTATACACCGCATAAGGAAGTGCAATGAAAAGCAGAAGAAATCCGATAAGAGTCGGAAGTTTTCTTGAAAGATTCATAAGATAATTCCTCCTTAAGATCGTATCAGATATTTTTTATTGCCGCCGCATTTGCTCCAGCAGGGGTATGACCTCGGAAAGATCGGCGCAGACCGCACTGACCATAGAGCGTGTCTTTTCATCAGGCTGAGAAAGGTCGGGTATCATTATCGGTACACAGCCTGCCGAATAAGCCGAAAGTATCCCGTTGGGCGAATCTTCGAGCGCCGCACATTCTTCGGGTCTTAGTTTAAGAGCATTTGCCCCCGCGATATATGTATCGGGCTGCGGTTTTCCGTTTTCTATCATATCGCCGCAGACAAATTCATCAAATCTGTCATAGACACCGATATCTGACAGATACCATTTGGTCCTCTCAAGATCTGTCGCGGTGCATACGGCGCATTTCAGACCGCTTTTGCCGATATAGTCAAGCAGCTGATCGAGCCCCTTTTTCTTTTCAATGCCGTTTTTTTCTATATAATCGTTCATAAGCTGCCTGCGGCGGTCTCTTATCGTATCATAATCGAATCCGCTGCCGAATATCTTCTGTAAATGCGGACTTGCGTATTTTGCCGCAAGCGAACGTATTCCGAGCGTATGCTCGCTGCGCATCTCAAATCCGTACTCGGCGGCTGCCTGTATCCAGAAGCGGGAAAGCAGCTTTTCCGTATCGGTAATAAGACCGTCCATATCGAAAAGCACACCTTTTATCATACCTCGTCCCTCCCTGATACAGGATATTCCCGAATAAATTATACACCATTTTGATTGCTTTTGTCAATAAGTCTTAGCGGTCATAATGGGCGGCTCTTAAAAAGTTTATACATTGTTCACAGGACTATCACATTCGTAAAATATAATATATGTGTATGTCCGAAGTTTTAACAAACGGCATTAAACTCATAGTATCCCATCAGCGGCAGTTATGCACTTCCCGTAAAAGATCTGATAAGTCTGCCGCGTTTATTTTTACGGCAAAAATTTTCACCATAACAACTTTTTTGATAAGGAAAGGAAAAATAATGAAAACGATCAAAAAAATATCGGCGGCTGTAATATCGCTGATGATCAGTATCTCTATGCTTTCGGGCTGTTCTTCAAAGGATAAGGAAAGCACGTCTTCACTTGACACCTCTTCGCTCACTTTCTCTTTTTCGGAAGAATCGGGTCAAGACGAAACGCAGCAGACGGTCGCTGAGCCTAAACTTGTGATAGACGGAAAAGAAACGGACACCGAGGGACTTGTAATGTGTACCGTGGACGGAAAGGATATCGACTTTGATACTTTCAGATATTACTATTATTATACGCTGAGCTATCTTGGCAGTTCTTACGGCATAACGCTCGATTCTCTCCGTGATACCGAGGGCGGTTTTGATATGCTGCTTGAAAATGTCATCACAATGATAAAACAGGATTATGTATTCTACCGTTTCTGCGAGGATAATTCGATTACGCTTGATGACTCGGATCAAAAGGAAATGGACGATTCTTACAATTCGCTGCTCGAACAGGCGGGTTCTGAGGAAGAGTTTGACAAAATGCTCGCCTCCGAATATCTTACCCGCGACGTATATAAAAAGAAGCTGGAGATCGCAGCCTACTGCATGAAGTGCGAAGACGAGCTTTTTACAAACGGCGGACCTTATGCCACCTCGGAAGAGGATTTCAAGAATATAGTTACCGATACCGAAAAATACGCCTGCGCCCGCAGTATACTTATACCCTACAGCAGTCAGGCGGAGATAACCGATGAAACTGTCAAGGAAGCGTATGACGGTTATTCGCTCGGAGAAAAATATGACGCCAAGCAGTCGGCATACTCCGCGCTCGATGACGAGGGCAAGGAGGCTGTCAAGGAAAAATCAAAAGCGCTGGCTGAAGAGGTAGCTCAGAAGGCGGCTGACGGAGAGGATTTCGATAAGCTGATAAGCGATTACGGCTGGGATCCGGGAATGGAAAGCTCGCCTGAGGGATATTATGTTACCCCCGACACTTCGTTTGTGCAGGAATATCTTGACGCATTATTTGCGCTCGGCGAGGGCGAAGTCAGCACACTTGTCGAGAGCGACAGCTACGGCTGGTTCATAATAAAGAGAATGCCGATAGATATGGATTATGTCGAGGAAAATATAACAGATATGATAATGGAATACGACCTGCCGTCGCGTCAGCAGATCTATTCGGATACTCTTGCGGATATGCAGGTCACCTACAGCGATACCTATAATAGTCTTGATATAGACAGCATAACCTGATAAAAATGGATAATACGGCTTTCCAAAGGGCGTGTCAGCTTGCCGCCGAAAGAAACTTCGGCGGCGGTATAGGCACGCTCGGCGAAAAAACGCTGCACGCCGCGCTTAAACTGTATATCGAACCGAATACCGAGAATCACGAGATAAAGGTAGGCAGATATGTAGCCGATATAGTCGGTGAAAACGGGATAACAGAGATACAAACGGGCAATTTTACTCAGCTGCGCCCCAAACTCGAATGTCTGCTCGGATATGCTGATGTAACGGTGGTCTATCCTATGGCGCAGATAAAGTATCTTACATGGATAGATCCGCAGACGGGAGAGATGACAAAGCCGAGGAGATCGCCCAAGACAGTGCGCTTATGCGAAGCGTTCCATGAGCTTATAAAAATAAAGAAAATTCTCGGCGATCCTCATCTTCATCTTAAACTGATAATGCTTGAACTGCATGAAAGACGCCTTCTTGACGGCTGGTCTGCCGACAGAAAAAAAGGCTCTCACCGCGCCGACCGTATCCCTGTAAGGATAATATCCGAAACGGATATTTACTGTACGGAGGATTATGATATTTTTCTGCCTGACGATCTGCCTATGCCGTTTACTATAGAGCAGTTTTCCAAAAAGGCAAAGGTGAGTTATTCGTGCGCACAGAAAACCATTAATGCGCTGTGCAGTCTTGAAAGGATAGAAGCCGCGGGGAAAAGCGGCAGGCGCAAGCTTTTTATGCGTAAAGGAGAGATACTGACAAATGTATAAAAAACCTTCCGTAAGGCTTACCGCCTTTTTTGCGGCAATGCTTATAGCTGCGCTTCAGATAGTAAGCGGGATATCTGCGTCCGCGCTTGAATTTACTCCCATATCGGGATTTGACGAAAATAACGACCCTATACCGCTCACGCTGCGTTCGGAATCTATCTATATGCTTAATATGGATACGGGAGATGTCGTGGTCGATATCGAGGGCGAAAAGCAGCGCGTTCCCGCGTCGCTTACAAAGATAATGACCGCCGTTGTACTGCTTGACGAATTTGACGGTGATGAGCAGGCTTTGAAAAGCACTATGTATTCCGCGGGCAGCGAAGCTTTTGATGAACTTTACGGCACGGGGGCATCAACTGCGGATATACAGCCCTATGAGGAGGTCTCCTGCTATGACCTGCTTGTCGCGCTCATGCTTCCTTCGGCTTGTGAAGCGGCTAACATAATCGCGGTATCCATGTGCGGCTCAATAGACGCTTTTGTCGACAAAATGAACGACAAGGCTGCCGAGCTTGAAATGAACGATACTCATTATTCAAATGCTCACGGACTTTCGGGCGACAATAACTACACGACCTGCGCGGACATTGCCAAGCTGTGTATGTATGCCCTTGATACATATCCGCTTTTTGCCGATATAGTTTCTATGTATGACTATACGCTGCCGCCCACCGACTTTCACCCGGACGGAACGTATATATACAATACAAATTCAATGCTCTGTGAAACGAGCAGATACTATTATTACGGCTGTAAGGGCATAAAGACGGGTACTCTCGATATTGCGGGAAGATGTCTTGCTTCCTATATCGAGAGCGACAGAGGAAGATATATGATAGTTTCTATGGGCGCACCCATGGAAAAATTAGATGAGGATATAGCGAAAGGCGAAAACGACCCCGATTCTGTCTATGCGGAAGATATTGTATATTATAATTTCATAGATCATATAAATCTTTACGAATGGGCGTATGACGACCTTACCGAGGTGTCGTTTATAGACCCGTCAAGCGAGGTAAGAGAAGCGAAGGTCGAATTCGGCGAGGACGGGGTGGATTATGTCACCCTTAAACCCAAAAACGGTTTCAGCAGGCTTTGGGCAACATATATCCCCGTTGAGGACGTAGAGCAGGAAATAGAGGTATACGATAATGTGGTAGCTCCCGTTTATGAGGGGGATACGCTCGGAAAAATAACGCTTACATATAACGGCGAAAATATCGCCGAGATACCGCTCGTGGCTACCAAGACTATCGGACGGTCAAAGACGGCGGAAAAGGCAGCCGTCGCCAAGGCTTTCCCAAAATCGCCCGAATTTAAGATCGCCGCTGCGGTGATAATATTGTTTACCCTCATTTTTATTGCCGTGCATATCGCAAGGATACAGCACAGATACAGAAAATGACAGCGGGCTTTGTCTATCATATTTTACAATAAATTAATCAAATGAAATATGAAAATTAAAAAACGTCAGGTATAATATTTTTCAGTATAACGCTGAATTTAATATTTTAAATCCTTTGAGCAAAGGTAAGTAGCCCTTATGCAAGGCTTACAGAGAGTGCGCGGTCGGTGCGAGCGCATGGCACGAGCTTTGGGTGAATGGATTTGTGAGGAGCATTGTGAACGGTGTAAAAAACACGTTTTGTTTTGATATGCCAAGTATCGATCGCCGCGGTTCCTGCGTTAGTGTGAAACGATATATCCGAAATGTTTTAGTCATATCGGCGTATCGGCAAAGGCGGCTTTGCGTTGATTTCGGCGCAATATAAAATGCCGCGAATCAGGGTGGCACCACGGTCTTTGACCGTCCCTTGAACTGCTTATGGGCAGTTTTGAGGAACGATCAAAGGCTTTTTTTATTTCAGGAGGTAGATATAAATGCTTTACCCGTCTGTTGAACAAGCAGAAGAACTGCTTGGCAGATATAAAAATGTACCGACATTTTATGAGCTTCTTATGGACTCTTTTACGCCGATACATTTGTTCAACGCTCTGCATGAGGCTTATGAAAACTGCTTTATACTTGAATCGGTAGATAATAAGGATCAGTGGGGAAGATATTCCTATATCGGAATAGAACCCAAGCAGCGCATAACGCTCAACGCTCACCGTGCAAGAGTTGAAAACCTTGACGGCAGCGCGGAGGAAATACAGGTGGACGATCCGATAAAATTTTTCTCTGAAATGATAGAGAAAAACAAGTCGCCCAAGTTCCCCGACCGTCCCAAGCTTACCGGCGGACTTATGGGATATTTTTCATATGATATGATAAGGTATTTTGAAAAAACACTGACTAACGTTCCGTTTGACGATCTTAAAATGCCGGATGCAGAACTGTTCTTGTTCGACAAGCTTGTAGCTTACGATCATCTTAGCAATAAAGCCGTAATAATACTGAATATTTCCGCAGACGGCGATATCCGCGAACAGTACGCACAGTGCGAACTTAAAGCCAAGGAGCTTATAGACGTACTCAGGTCTTATGTACCGAAACAGCGCGGACATAAGGATATTCCCGAAAGGAATATTGAGGTGCGCTCGAATATAACCAAGGAACAGTACATGAAAAACGTCGAGATCGCCAAGGAGTATATA
>CANPYF010000011.1 GCA_947587925.1 uncultured Ruminococcus sp. | reverse complement strand
CAAAGCCTGCTCGAATGTCTGCTGTTTATCCATAAGTTCAAAGATAGTATCGGTCTGGTCGCCGTTTGTTACTATCGTCTTGTTGCCGAGTTTTCTAACGGGCGAATAGATAACAAGATGCGGGTCTGTCAGCTTTGCGGGGTCTGCCGCTTCGGTCTTTATGCCGTCAGCCGTTGCCGTGAATACCCTGTTGCGCGAATTTACGCTTCTGCCCATGATGAAATAAGCGGTCACCGCGCTTTTGCCGTCAGCACTTTTGCCTATGATGATCCCTCTGCCGGGGTAGGCGTTAGCTTTAAGCTCTTCATAAATGTCGATCGTCTTCATATAAACTCACACTCCTGTTATGTATGCAATGTTATTTTCTACCTTTATCCTATCCTGACAAAACAGCGATACCGACTCGGGCAATATCTTCCATTCAGCCTGTTCCATTACCCGCCTTTGGAGTATTTCGGGCGTATCGCCGTATTTTACCTCGACCGCCTTTTGCATTATTATCGGTCCGCCGTCACATTCAGCCGTCACAAAATGCACGGTAGCTCCCGTCAGCTTTACACCGCTTTTGAGTACCTCTTCATGAACGTGAAGTCCGTAAAAGCCTTTTCCGCAAAAAGAGGGTATCAGCGCGGGGTGAACGTTCATCATTTTATTCGGGAACGCATTGACTATCTGTTCGTCAAGTATCGTCATGAATCCCGCGTAAACGACCAGATCGGCGTTTTCCTCGATAAGCGCGTCGGTGACGGCTTTGGTATAAGCGGCAATGCCGGCATATCCCGCACGCGCTATCACCCGCGTTTTTATGCCGTTATCCTTTGCCCTTTCGAGCGCGTAAGCGTCCGCTTTTGAGGATATAACGCAGGTTATCCTGCCGTTTATTATTTTGCCCGAATTTTGCGCGTCAATAAGCGCCTGAAGATTAGTTCCGCCGCCCGAAACGAGTACGCAGATGTTTTTTGACCTTTCCATAGCTTACCTCCCGCTTAACCTGCAAGACCGTTCGCATTGACAGTACCGTCCTTTTTTATAAACACGTCAATGCAGTGTCCGAGAAAATAATCGGGCTTGCAGACGATAAAGACTTCCGCGTCGTCAAGACCATACGCCGCATCGGTATAGATCAGCACGCTGTCGATATGAAGCGAAGCCGAAAAATCCTTTTTGGAAATAGGCAGCGTTACCATACTGCCGTCAGGCAGGATATAGCGTTCCTGTTCGCTTTCGTCATCATCATCAAATACTTCTTCGCCCGAACTTGCCCAGTCCTCCGCCAGTGCGACCATTTCATCATCAAGCAAAGCCTGCTCGACAGCCTTTCGGCTGTTGTTGATAAGTTCGGCGGCGGTCTGCATTATCTGCGATACCTTTTCTTGGTCAGCAGTTTCATTTTCCCGCAGGTTCTCAACATAAACGGTCATGACCGCATTATCATTCCAAAGCTGCAGCTGCGCGTTAAACGCGCCGTCTTCATATGTCAGCTTCATTCTATTATAACTCCTTCGCCGCTCTGCACAAGTTCGCCTATGATATAAGCGTCCTCGCCCGCGGCTTTGAGCGTTTCAAGCGCTTTGTCCGCTTCATTTTTATCGACCACAACGGTCATGCCGACACCCATGTTAAAGGTGTTGAACATATCCCTTTCGGGGATATTGCCCGTTTTGGCGATAACGTCAAAGATCGGCAGCACCCTTACAGCCTTTCGCTCTATCCTTGCCGAAAGACCGTTCGGCAGCGATCTCGGTATATTTTCATAGAATCCGCCGCCCGTGATATGCGCCACGGATTTTACCGTAACATTTTCAAGCAGGCTCATTATCGCCTTTACATATATCCTTGTCGGGGTAAGCAGTACCTTTCCGAGCGGTGCGCCAAGATCCGCGTTATGCCTTGCAAGATTGCTCTCGTTTACGGCAAACACCTTTCTTACAAGCGAAAAACCGTTTGAATGTACTCCGCTTGAAGCCAGACCTATCATAATATCGCCCGCCTTCTGCGTGTCGGGCTTTATCATTTTCTGCTTATCGACAATGCCGACCGAAAATCCCGCAAGGTCGTATTCGTCCTCGGGCATAAGACCCGGGTGCTCCGCCGTTTCACCGCCGACCAACGCGCAGCCCGCCTGGATACAGCCTTTCGCTACGCCAGAAACTATGTTGGCTATCTTTTCGGGGATATTTTTTCCGCAGGCTATATAATCGAGGAAAAACAGCGGTCTTGCGCCGCAGCAGATTATGTCGTTTACGCACATCGCCACGCAGTCGATACCTACCGTATCATGCTTATCCATAAGAAAAGCTATCTTTATCTTAGTGCCGACTCCGTCCGTTCCCGAAACGAGCACAGGCTCTGCCATTGACGTTATATCAGGCTGAAAAAGTCCGCCGAATCCGCCAATTGCTCCGAGTGCGCCTTTTGTCATGGTGGAAGCAACATGGGACTTCATAAGCTCTACCGCTTTATAGCCCGCGGTAACGTCTACTCCCGCCTCTTTATAGCTTTCCGAAAAACTTTTCATAATTTTTTCTCCTATTTTTTACTGTCCGATATTTTGTACTCAAATTTATCTTTCGGCATTTCCTTGGGGACTTCTATCGGATATTTTTCATTAAAACAGCCTACGCAAAAATCGCAGTCGGAATTGCCCGCAAGCTTTTTAACGCTGTCTATGCTGAGAAAACCGAGCGTATCCGCGCCGATATGCTCGCATATCTGAGGAAGCGTCATTTTGCAGGCAATAAGGTTTTCCTTGCTGTCGATATCCGTGCCGAAAAAGCAGGGCGCAATAAACTGCGGACAGGCAAATCTCACATGGACTTCCTTCGCCCCCGCCTCACGCAGCAGCTTTACCACTCTGCCCGAGGTAGTTCCGCGCACCATGCTGTCGTCTATCATGACTACCCTTTTGCCGCGCACCGTGTCGGCAATCGCGTTGAGCTTTATCTTTACGGAATTGGTGCGCTCAGCCTGTGACGGCTGGATAAACGTCCTTGCTATGTAGCGGTTTTTGATAAAGCCTATGCCGTAGGGTATGCCGCTTTCCTGTGAAAATCCGAGCGCGGCGTCAAGTCCCGAATCGGGAACGCCGACCACTATATCCGCGTCAACAGGGTGTTCGCGCCACAAAAACTTTCCCGCGCGCAGACGCGCTCTATGTACGCTCGAACCTTCTATAACAGAATCTGGACGGGCAAAATACACATACTCAAACACGCAGATGTGTCCCTTTTTGCCGCAGTGAGTTTCTATCGAGCGCGGACCGTTTTCGTCAATGATAAGGATCTCCCCGGGGCGTATATCTCTTACAAATTCCGCGCCTATGCTGTCAAAAGCGCAGGTCTCGCTTGCCACTACCCATGCGCCGCCGAGCCTGCCGAGCGAAAGCGGGCGGAAGCCTTCGGGGTCTCTTGCCGCTATCAGCTTTTTAGGCGACATTATCACCAGCGAATAAGCGCCCTTTACCTTATACATCATGCGCTCGACAGCCTGCTCTATCGAGCCTGCCGTAAGTCTTTCCTCGGTTATGGCATAGGATATTACCTCGGTGTCGTTGGTAGTATGGAAGATCATACCTCTGCTCTCGTAGCCCATTCTAAGTTCACGCGCGTTGACAAGATTTCCGTTATGCGCAATGGCAAGCGGACCTTTTCCGTGGCGAATTACCAGCGGCTGAGAGTTGACCGCGCTGTTATTGCCCGTGGTGGAATACCTCACATGACCTATCGCGATATTTCCGTTGCCCAAAGCGGCGAGCGTATCCTTGTCAAAGACCTGATTTACCAGTCCGAGAGCCTTATGCGAACTGAACAGACCGTCATCGTTGACAACGATACCGCAGCTTTCCTGTCCCCTGTGCTGGAGCGCGTAAAGACCCATGTATGTCATTGCCGCCGCATCGCATTTTTTATCTGCATAAATGCCGAATACGCCGCATTCTTCGTGAATGCTGTCAAACATTTTTCAAGACCTTCTTACGTTTAGAAATTTCCTCCCCATTCCCCAACGTTTATAAATTATAGTTTTTTTACTGTATGTTAAGTCTTCTCATTATCTCCTGATAAGCTTCCTCTACGCCGCCCATATCTCTGCGGAAGCGGTCTTTGTCAAGCTTTTCGTGAGTTGTGCTGTCCCAGAAGCGGCAGGTATCGGGCGAGATCTCGTCCGCAAGCAGTATCTTGCCGTGGAAACGTCCGAACTCTATCTTGAAATCTATAAGATCTATGTTCATTTCCTTAAAGAATTTCAGCATAAACTCGTTTACCTTAAAGGCATACTTTGTTATGTCGGCAATCTCTTCTTCGGTCGCAAGACCCAGACCGAGTGCGTAATAATCATTTATAAACGGGTCGCCGAGATCGTCATTTTTATAGCTGAATTCAAGCGTGGGTCTTTTGAGCGGAGTAACCTCTTCAATACCCAGCTTTTTGGAGAAAGAGCCTGCCGCAACGTTTCTTACAATGACCTCGAGCGGTACTATCTCCACCTTTTTAACGATAGTTTCACGTTCGCTTATCTCCTCGACAAGGTGAGTGGGTACGCCCTCTTTTTCAAGCAGCTTGAACATAAAGTTGGTCATTCTGTTGTTGATAACGCCCTTGCCCGTGATAGTTCCCTTTTTCTCGCCGTTGAAGGCTGTCGCGTCGTCCTTGTAGTCAACGATAACAAGATCGGGGTCGTTTGTAGCAAAGACCTTTTTTGCCTTTCCCTCATAAAGCTGTTCGCCTTTAACAATGTTTTCCATTTTTTATTCCTCCTAAAGATATATATAAAAATTTAAAAGGTCGGTATTTTAAAACATCCCGCGCCGTTCAAAGCTGAGCTATCTGCTCCTGCAATGCCTTATCCTTTGCCGCTACGCCCTCTATCATAGCCTGTTTTTCGGCTTCAAGCTTAGCCGCAAGCGTATCATCTGAAAGTGCAAGCATCTGCACTGCCAGTATCGCCGCATTTTTCGCGCCGTTTACGGCTACGGTCGCAACGGGTATGCCCGAAGGCATCTGCACTGTAGCTAAAAGCGCGTCAAGTCCTTCAAACGTGGACTTTATCGGTATACCGATAACGGGCAGCGTGGTGTTTCCCGCGATAACGCCCGCAAGGTGCGCAGCCATGCCCGCCGCGCAAATTATCACGCCAAAGCCGTCAGACTTGGCATTTTTTGCAAATTGAGCCGCCATTTCGGGCGTTCTGTGTGCGCTCATTACCCTGCATTCAAACTCTACGCCGTATTTTTTAAGCTCGGCAAGCGCGTTTTTTACTATCGGAAAATCGCTGTCCGAACCCATTATCACAGCAACCTTTTTCATTATTATACCATTCCCTTCATAGCAATAAAAAACAGCAGCGTAAAAAACTGCTGTCAAAGCACGTTTAACAAAGCACAGAGTATGCAAAAGCAAGGTCATATCCTTTTAACTCGGAAACGACCTTACGACAATATGAAAAGTTCTGAGATAAAGTCAACATAATGCTGCCCGACATCCCCTTCATATCACAGCGATCTGCACATAAAACGACTGCGGCGGCGCAGCTGCCGGAAAAAAGCACACCGCCTATTTATATTGTACTATATTTCCGCGAAAAATTCAACAGATTTTGATATAAATTTTATCACGGTTTTGCGCCGCAGTCTTGTTTATTTTGCCCAAATCAGCGGTATATGGGGCTTATTCAAACCGCCGTCTGTCCACAGGCTCGTCATACACCTGCGGTATGCCGTTGGTATAATCTATATGGCGCGGCGGACGGCTGTTGACATTGCTGCTCACAAAACTTTCCCGCTGGTCGGGCGTAAGTTCGGTAAACATTTTTAAAAGCAGCGGATTTTGCCCTAACGCCATGGATATGCCGAGCGGCAGGTCGTGTTCGTTCTGATAACGATTTTTATTTATCATAAATTATCAAGCCTCCCTGCGGTTATTATTCGCAATTAGGAAGGCAATAATCCATAGATCATTATGATAATAAAAAAAATCTTTATTTGAGCAGTCTTTTCAAAAGAATATCCCTGCACCTTTCTTCCAGAGAATCGTCAAGCTTTTTAAGCTGCTCAATGCCCGTACATTTTGATATGATATAATCGGTAAGCAGAGGATTTTTTGAAAGCAGCGGTCCGTGAAGATAGGTCGCTATTACGCGCTCTTCCATATACCCCTCATATTCGCCGCCGCGCACGTTGCCGTTTCCGCAGAGCGTTCTGCCGAACGGCTTGTCCGACCCGAAGGTCTGTCCGCCGTGGTTTTCAAACCCTATGACCTTGTATTTTTTACCGTCAAGTTCCGCTTCGACCACTATATTTCCGATACATCTGTCGCGCTTGTCGGTGGAGGCTTCGGTATAATACTCGAAAAGTCCGAGCCCGTCTATCTTTTTATCGTTTGAATCCTTGTAATATTTTCCCATAAGCTGATAACCGCCGCAGATCATAAGCATAAACGTACCGTTTTTATGCGCGTCGGATAACTCTTTTCTGTAGCTTATAAGATCTTCGGCAAGCTGCTGCTGTTCATAATCCGCGCCGCCGCCCAGATAAATAATATCCATATCGGCTATATCCGCACGTTTTTCATCGCCAAGCTCGTGAGTGAATACTTCAAGATCTATACCGCGCACAGCGCAGCGGTATCTTAGCGCTTCGACATTTCCGCTGTCACCATAAAGGTCGAGCAGACCGGGGTACATATACTGTTTTTTTCCGTCAATGCGCCTCCTTTGCCGTTATATACCTTGTAAGCGCGGCGCGGGTAGGCTGAACGGCGGTATAATTTGCAATAGCGAATTTTCTTCCGCCCGTTGAGAATATCTCCGCGGCAGCCGCGTCAAGATCGGGTATCGGGACTATCTTCTGAGCATCATAGCCCGAATATTTTATTCTGACAGCAATATCATATGCCCTTGTGCCGCTTGTCACGACCTTAGTAACGTTGTTGAATATGCTGAAATTTATATCCCATATCCACGAAACGTCAAGACCGTCCGCAACGTTGTCGTTGAGTACAAAAAGCAGCTGCTCTTCGCCCTTGTACTGATTTAAAAGGCGGAGAGTCATATTTGCGCCGACAGGATTTTTTGCCAGATTGAGCAGCAGTTCGGCGTCAGAGGTGCGGAAGACCTCCATTCTGCCGTTGTTGACCTGAAAATCCTCAAAAGCGTCGTTTATCAGTTTGCTGTCAATGTTATAAAGTTTGGCGGCGGTATAAACGGCTGAAAGATTATACAAATGGTATATACCCATATATTTTGAGGTAAAGGCCTCGCCGTTTATCTTAAAGCAGGAATTGTCAAAATCTATGTCCTTTATCTGCGTTTCGGGGGTAACATCACCGTATCCGCAGCGCGGACATCTGAATCTGCCGATATGCGAATATTGATAATATTCATATTCAAGAGCCGCCGCGCAAAAAGGGCAGAATTTGCCCTCGCCCGCTTCATAAAGCTCATCGGTCGCTCCCTCGTATTTTTCAACGCTGAAAAAGTGCGCCTTTTTACCCTTCGGACAAAGCCTTACAACATTTGGGTCATCAGCGTTGAGAACAAGCTGCGCGTCCGAATGTTCAAGAAATTTCTGTACCTTCAGGATAAGCGTTTCCACTTCGCCGTTGCGGTCGAGCTGGTCGCGGAAAAAGTTAAGCACGACAAGCGTTTCAAGCTTTAAATACTTAAATATAACGGGTACATGGGATTCATCTACTTCAAGCACAAGGTGATCGGCGTGTATCCTGCCGTGCATATCGCAATGGTGCAAAAGCAGCGAGCCGATACCCGTATCGAGATTATTCCCCTGCATATTTGTGATAACGCATTTTTCATTGGGCAGAGAACTGAATATTTTGTTAAGATAATTTGTAGTAGACGTCTTGCCGTTAGTACCCGTTACGGCTATTACAGGGCAGTCAACGGAAAAGCACCTCAGAAAGCTTTTATCTATAGTCCAAAGTGCAAGTCCGGGAAAATTCCCCGCGTCCCTGCCGACAAGCCGGCAGGCGACAGCCGCTAACTTTCCAACAGCTATCAGAACAAGTTTTGGCAGCTTCATTTGTTATAATACTTCCTTTATTTTCAGTTTATTGTCTCATGAGTTAAATTATAGCATAAATATTTCTGATAATCAATAGTCTGACAAAATTTTTTATTATTTTTTTCTTAAATTCTGTTTTTTTGCAGGAACGGACGTTATTTTGCTCAGTCCGACCGCGGCAAAATGCCGTATGGTTTATTATTGACCGATATTTAGATATCTAACGTGCGGGTCGGAGAGCAAATTTTAATTAAATTACAGTTGACTTACCGGAAAAAAAGAGGTATAATTAAATAGATCGGAAAGATCATTAAATGCGGCAGCGAAAGGAATGTGATGTTTTGTGAGAAAAACCAAAATAGTATGTACGGTAGGACCTGCTACCGAAAACGAGGATATACTCCGCGAGCTTATAAAAGCCGGAATGGACGTGGCACGCTTTAATTTTTCACACTGCAACTATGATACCGATGAAAAACGCTTTAAAACTATAAGAAAAATAGCCGACGAACTTGGTATCCATGTTGCGACAATGCTCGATACCAAGGGTCCGGAGGTAAGACTGCGCAAATTTGAAAACGGTTCTGTGACCGTTGAAGACGGAGCAATGTTTACCCTTACCACACGTGATGTAACAGGTACAAACGAGATCTGCTCGGTCAGCTTTGAACGCCTGCCGCAGGACGTGTCCGCAGGTACGCGCATACTTATCAATGACGGACTTATCGAAATGACCGTCGAATCGGTCGTAAACAAAACGGATATACTCTGCCGCGTAGTTCACGGCGGTGAAATAAAAGATCATAAGGGCATCAACGTACCCGGCGTAAAGCTCTCTATGCCTTATATTTCCGACGCGGATATGAACGATCTGCAATTCGGCGCAAAAATGGGCTTTGATTTTATAGCCGCTTCGTTCGTGCGCTCGGGCGCGGACGTTATTTATCTGCGCAAATTTACCCAGGCTCTCGGCTGGTACAATGTACGCATAATCGCCAAAATAGAAAACAGCGACGGCGTTGAAAACATAAACGAGATACTTGACGCTGCAGACGGAATAATGGTCGCGCGAGGCGATATGGGCGTTGAGATACCATTCGAGCAGATACCCGCTATCCAGAAAGAGCTTATACACAAGGCTTATAATGCGGGCAAGCAGGTCATAACCGCGACGCAGATGCTTGAATCCATGATAACCAATCCCCGCCCGACCCGTGCGGAGATCACCGACGTTGCAAACGCTATCTATGACGGCACGTCCGCGATAATGCTTTCGGGCGAAACAGCCGCGGGTCATTTCCCCGTTGACGCGGTAAAGACCATGGCGAAGATCGCTCTGACTACGGAAAATAATATCAACTACAAGAAAAATTTCGATATGCGCACCGAGGACATAGAAACGGGTGTTACCGAAGCGATAGCGCACGCGACCGTTACTACGGCGCACGACCTTAACGCGACTGCGATTATCACGGTAACAAAAGGCGGCGCGACCGCGCGCAGGCTTTCAAAATTCCGCCCCGAATGTCCGATAGTCGCCCTTACCACAAACGAGATAACGGCGCGGCAGATGAATATGTCATGGGGTCTTATACCCGAGATAGTCGAGGAACAGCAGGACACCGACAAACTTATTGATTCGGCTATTTCAAAATCGCTTGAAATGGGTATAATCAAACCCGGCGACCTTGTTGTCGTAACAGCGGGAGTACCGCTCGGCGTAAGCGGAAACACCAACATGATGAGAGTCGAAACGGTAAAATAACGCGTTCACAATTACATATCACAGCACAAAAAAGCAGACCGTCTTAAAAAGGCGGTCTGCTGATTTTAATGCCATATACCATAAGTTATTGTGGGAGTTTCAAGTCCCAAAGAGAGAAGTTTAAACCCACAAACGTTCGGGGGAAGTTTCAAGCGAAGCTTGAAACTTTAGTTTTTAGATTTGCGAAGACAAATCTAAAAACCCTAGACCTGTGCGCCGTAGCCGTAACCGGTATCCTTGTGCGCAGTCTTCTTTTTCTTGCCGCCCATGCTGTTTTTATAGCGGTCGGGGTGCTTCTTAGCAACGTGCTTTTGCCAGCTTACCCAGAGCGAGGGAGCAAGGCACATGGAGGTGTAAACACCCGAAAGCATACCGACTATCAGCGGGATAGAGAAGCTGAGTATTGAGGTGACTCCGCGCATAGAGCAGATTATGCTGACTATCACCATTACCGCGATAGTGGTAACGTTGGTGTGTATATTTCTTGCGATCGTCTGCGTGATGGAGAGGTCGGTAAGCTCGGCGTTGCTGAGCTTTTTGCCGTAAAGACGCTTGTTCTCTCTTATTCTGTCATAGATTATAATGGTGGAGTTTATCGAGTAACCCATTATGGTAAGCAGAACGGCTATGAAGTTCGAGTTGATGTCAAATCCGAGCAGTATGAATACGCCGTATACTATAGCCATATCGTGCAGCAGTGCAACTACCGCGAACGAACCTGCCGATATACCGCCGATATTTCTGAAACGTATGCCGATATATATTACCATTACGACAACGGCGATAAGCAGTGCAACAAGGCACTTGCCGAAGAAGGTCTTGCCGTTTGTCGGCGAAACGTTGGTCGATTCGAGCGTTTCTATATTATTTTCCGCAAACTGCGTTTCCAACTCGGTCTTTATACTCTCCTGAGTAGCGTCATCTATACCCTTCTTTGAGGAGAATGAAAGCTGAAGCGTTGTCTTTCCGCTGGAGAAATCCTCTCCCGTTGTGGCAGTACATTCCTGATCGGCAATATCCGAAACAAGTTCCTGCACTGCGTTGGTATCAATGTCGCCCTCAAAGGTATAGGACAGGAAAGTACCGCCCTTGAACTCTATCGCGATCTTGGGCAGACCTATAACGGTAAGCACAATGAACAGCGCAACGAGAGCCGAGGAGACGGCATAGAATGCCTTGCATTTGCCCGTGATGTTGTATCTTTTCTGTTCAAGTACGGGAACGGAAACCGTATCCTCCTTGACGCCGAACAGTGATCTTTTTCTGAACGCCTTGAATTTTACAAGCGATTCGAGCATAAGGCGTGAACAGAAGATACCGAATATGAAGTTGGTGATTATACCTATAAGCAGTGTATAGCCGAGCGAGTAGATAGTACCCGCCATGGACGCGCCGAACATTGAGAAGAACGGCTTGAGCAGCGTTCCGAAAACGCTGTCGGTAGAGCCGAACGAGCCCATGAGTATAATTGCTACGAAAACAACGGTTATATTCGAGTCAAGTACGGCGCTCCACGCCCTCTTATAGCCCTGTTCTATAGAGCCTGTAAGCGTTTTGCCGAGTTTAAGTTCTTCCTTGATACGCTCGGATACTACGATATTGGCGTCAACGCCCATACCTATCGAAAGTATGATACCCGCGATACCCGGTATGGTAAGCGTAAAGCTTTCAAAATCTCTGAAAAATCCCGAAACGCAGGCAAGCGTTCCGACTACCTGACCGACAAGCGCTATCGAAGCGACAAAGCCGGGCAGACGGTAAACCGCAATAAGGTAGATCATAACGAACGCAAACGCGATTATACCCGCTATGAGCATTGCCCTGAGAGCGCCCGAACCAAGCGTCGGGTTGATTATATTGGTGCTTGTAGCCACAAGCTTAAAGGGCAGCGAACCTGCATTTATCTTGTTGGCAAGATCGTTAGCCTCATCATATGTGAAGTTTCCTTCTATCTGACATCTGCCGTCCAAAATAGGTGTATTTACGGAAGCTGTAGATATATTTGTATCGTCCATCCATATGGATATAGAGCCGCTTGAAGCCGCAAGTTCGCTCGTCGCAGCGCCGAAAGCGTCCGCGCCGTCGTTATCCAGTTCAAGGGATACGACATATGTCAGCGCACCCGTTTCATTGCTCTGATCGGGAACAGCCTGTGCTTTGACTACCCTTTCGCCGGTCATTATCTCTTCGCCCGTCTGCTCCGCGCCCTTATGGAAGGTCAGTATAGCAGTTTCGCCAAGTTCATCGACCGCCGCTTCGGGGTCAAAATCGGTTTCGCCCGATTTCCAAGGGAATGAAACTATTACTTTATTTTTGGAATAATCTACATATACCTCGCTGTCGGTTATATTAAGATTTATCAAGCGCTGTTCTATTACCGCCTTTGCGGAATCCATATCGCTTTGGGAAGCGTCGTAATCCCCGTCCGGACCGAACGTTGCGTTTACGCCGCCTTGTATATCTATACCCCATCTTATCTCGCTCACGCTTTTTATGACCGTCCTATTTATATCGCCGTACTTATAATGAACGCCGAACAACGTCAGATAAGCAAATGCGAATATCAGCACAAATACTATAAAAAACGTTGGTTTCTTTGCACGTCGCACTATTGTTCCTCCTATTTCCATATAGATACGCGACCGTTATCCGAACGCAAGAAAGCAAGCCGTCAAACGGTCATTCACTTTATTATTATATAACTTTTCGTCAAGCTTGTCAATACCCTTTAGAAAATTTTTCACGCTATTTCGATAAGTTGTTGGAATATTGACAAATGGTTAATAAATTGGGGCAGGAAATTTTACCTGATCCCCTTTTGCGTAATACTCTGCTTTTCATAAAAAAATATAAACCGATTGACGACAGACCCGATCTGTGTTATAATAATATCGACAAAATTATACAGAGATCGGGTGCAGTACAATGAAAATAGACAGATTAATAGGAATACTTTCCATACTTTTGCAGCGGGACAAGGTCACGGCGCAGGAGCTTGCGGATAAATTTGAGGTGTCACACCGAACTATACTGCGTGATATAGATTCGCTGAATATGGCAGGAATACCCGTCGTTTCTGAACAGGGACGCAGCGGCGGTATGTCTATAATGAACGGTTATAAACTCGACCGCACGCTGCTTTCTTCCAACGATATGCAAGCGATACTTTCGGGCTTGCAGAGCCTTGACAGCGTCTGCGGGACTAATCGCTACCGTCGGCTTATGGAAAAACTTTCTGTCAATGAAACTGCGGCTGTTAATGCCGACAATCATATCATTATCGACCTGTCAAATTGGGACAAATCGGTAATTGCCGATAAGATAGAACTGATAAAGAAAGCTATTGAACAGCGGCATATCATCACATTCCGCTATTTTTCCCCGAATGGCGAAAGCGAACGCAAAATAGAGCCTTATCATCTGATCTTTCAGTGGTCTGCTTGGTATGTGTGGGGCTATTGCACCGAGCGTGAGGACTACCGAATGTTCAAGCTTACCAGAATGACTCAGCTTGCAGTCACCGACGATATGTGTAAGGACAGAGCCGTTCCCGAATACACCTCCGACAAACTGCGGCATACAAAAGGCGAAATAAAGGTAACGGTCAAATTTGACGATCCCGTAAAATGGCGTATCATTGATGAATTTGGAGTTGATCTTTTAAAATATGATGATAACGGCAATTTGCTTATGACATTTACTTGGTCTGATATACCCTCGCTTTACCGTTATATCCTGACCTTCGGCAGCAATGCGGAGATAATCGACCCGCCCGAATATCGGCGGGAATTTGCTCAGCTTGTAAAAAATATTATCTCAAAATATGAAATGTGACATACAGTTGTCGTGTTTCGCATGATATAATAAAACCATACTTTTAAAGAAAGGTTGGTTTTATATGAGTGAGATAATAAGAAAAGACGTCAATGAGGGATTCTCACATTCGGGCATTATCAAAGCAGGTGACTATTGCTTTTTGAGCTATTGCGTCGGAAATGTGAGCGGTACTGTTGAAGAACAGATAAACGGAGCATTTGATGAAATGGAACGACGTCTTGCCATGTTCGGACTGACGCTTGAAAACGTGGTGCAGATGGACTGCCTGTTCAGAGATGTGTGGAACATTCCCATTATGGAAAGGGTCATTAAGGAACGATTCAACGGCAAATATCCCGTCCGCAAGTCGATACAGACGGAGTTTGCTCATGCGGGCGGCGAAAACGGCTTGCAGTTTCAGGCAGACGCGGTCGCTTATTGCGGTGAACCGCATTATTATGGTAAACCGCCTTATTATACTAAACGGCTGTGAAAGTGTCATTTATTGAGGCGAGGGATCATCTGTGGTAAAAACCCGCAAATCAGTGACAAATGTCACTGTATAAAATTACAAATGTCATATTGTCAGACCGCCGAAAATGTGCTAAAATTATATCAATGAAAGGCGGTGCAGGGCAATGAAGGCTTTGAAGATCGTATTGAAAATACTTGTCGGTATAGTTGTGCTTATATTTGCGCTCGTTATGATATATATTATCGGCTGCAAGATCGCAGATAGCCATAACAAAAAATTTCCCGAGAAATATATCGCGGAAAAATATCCCGACGCGGAAATATTGAGCAGCGGTTGGACGGGCGGATTTATGTTTGACAAGGGCGATCTTTATTATGAACTGCTCGACAAAAACACAGGCATGAAATTTTATCAGAACTTTGCCGAAAAGGGTATCTTTAATTGGCTGACGCCTGATGATAATTATAACAGTTATGACCAAAGGCTCAAACAGTTTGAGCAGGAAAATCAGCTTATGGAAACGGCGGAGGGCTGTCTTGAAGCGGAGAGTTTTATGGTGCATAATCCCTTGGAAAGCGCGGGAATAGTGATCGTCACTAAAAATGAGAGCGCTCAGAACATAAACGCGCTTATGCAGGCTTTGGACGATAAGATAAGCGAGCAAAATACCATGATGTTTTACACGATAATATCCTGCGGCGATAGGCTTTATCAGAAGATCGGCGAGATAGATTTTGAACATTTTAAAAGCGCAAAGACAGGACCGTGTGATTTTTACGATATTGCGGATAAGCTCGGGCTGGACTATGAACGTATCACGGCAAAAAATTTAGACAAATACAACATTCAGCCCTATGAGCTTAACGGCGACCCGAATGACGAGAACTATATACCTCCCGAAAACTTTGATGAAACTGCCGTTTGCATAAGTTGGACGCATTTTTGGGTGTTCGGACTGAATTATTAAAATAATATAATTTTTATATCCCGCGCCCGGCATTATCCCTCGGCGCGGGATATTTTTACCGCATTTGTAAAACTGTCCGATTTTTCGGTCAACTGCTTATCCACTTTCGTACAATATTTTTTTTATAAAGGTATTGCATTTTTCGATAAAAAAGTGTATAATAATTATTGTGACAGCAAAACGCAGCAGTTAGATATAATATATAGCAAATTTTAGCAAATTGTTTTCTTGATATTAAAGGAGATAATATTTAATGGAACATAAAGACAATGGAACACCGCGTATCTCAAAGGAGGAAATGGCGCGCAGGATATCGGGAAGCCTTAGCACGGCAAGAGCGGCGGGCGACCCCGTTACGGACGCTTACTACGCCGCACAAAGAGCGCAAAGCCCGCAGCGTCAAAACGCTCAGCGCAGCAGCGCAAAAGGTTCTTCCGCACAAAGAAGACCCGCGCCCAAAAAGAGCGCGTCAGCGCGCGCACGCCGCAAAAAGCACAGACAAAAGCGCATACTCATGACCTGCTCGGCGGTAATGATATTTCTGCTAATCGTGGCAGGCGGCTCGTTTGCATGGTTCAGCTACGGCAAATCAAAGTATGACGGCATTTTTCTTGAAAATACCTATATCAACGGTACAAATGTCAGCAAAATGACACCTGACGAGGCTGTAAAAGCGGTCATACAGGACTCCGATATGCCCGATAAGATAATACTTACCGATTCGGCTAAAAAGGAAGTTCAGATAGATCTGAATGATATCGGCAAAAAGGATAACGTTGCCGCCGCTGTTGCACAGATATACGGCGGACAGGATCACAACGACTGGCTCAAGGCTGAAAGCAACAAGAGCGAATATTCATTCAAGACGGAATTTACCTATGATAACGATAAGCTCCGCGAGATAATCGACAAGGAGATCGTAAACAATGCCGACCCCAAAAAATCCAAGAGCGCTTATATACAGCGCACGGAGGACGGCTTTGAGATAGTGCCCGAGGTTATCGGCACAAAGGTCGATAAGGAAAAAACGGATATACTCTATGATTATATCGACGGCTTTCTCGAAAGAGGTGAATATTCTATAAATCTGAGCAAGTGCGCCTGCTATAAACAGCCGAAGGTCACATCGCTCGATCTTTCGGAGGATCTTGAAAATCTTAATTCCATCTACAGCATACAGTTCAATTTTGATTTTAACTATACGGTCGAAGTGCTTGACGGAAGCAGGATAATCGACTGGATAACCTTTGAGGACGACGACCCGACCGGTTCTTATTCCGTTGATACCGAAAAGGTAGAGGAATATGTCGAAGAGCTTGCGGATAAATACGACACATACAACACCACAAGAACGTTTAATTCAACGACCCGCGGCAAGATCAAGGTAAAACAGGGCGAGGGCGATTACGGCTGGTGGATAGACAAGGATAAAACGCGCGACCTGATAATCGACCTGATAAAAGAGGGCGATTCGGCAGACGTTGAGCCGATATACTATACAAGTCCTTATTCATATTACAGCTACACCTGCAATCCCGACGCACGCAGCAAAAAGGACGACATAGGCGATACCTATATCGAGATAGATCTTAAAGAACAGCACTTCTGGTATTATAAAAAAGGAAAGCTGAAGCACGAGTGTTATATAATATCGGGAATGCCCACGGAGGAACGCAATACCCCCGGCGGTATTTACAAGCTGTGGTATAAGGAAAAGAACAAGGTTCTCAAAGGCTCTCTCTCAACAGGTGAAAAATGGGAAACTCCCGTTACCTTCTGGAACAACGTTTCCACCTTCGGAGTCGGACTGCATGACGCAAACTGGCAAAGCTCCTTCGGCGGAAATATCTACACATATTCGGGTTCGCACGGCTGCATAAATATGTCCTATAACGATGCCAAATATGTTTATGATGAAATACCTCTCGATACTCCTGTTGTAATGTACTGGTAACGGCATTTGGGGCATACGCTCCAAATGCTGCAAATTGCAAATGCAATTTGCCCCGTGTATTCATACATTGCAGATGCAATTTTGCTACAAATTCATATGTTCAATACGGCGGCCCTGAACGGGCTGCCGTTTTTTATGTAACACATTTTGCGCTTAAGCATACTCTGTAATATAAGCCCGACAGGATAAACGGTCGGAAAAAGCTTATGCTAAATTTTACACAAAGGAGTAATTGTACTATGTGCGCTAACAACTACTGGTGGATCATAATCCTCATTCTTCTGCTCGGATTCAGCGGAAACAACGGATACGGCATCGGCAACATCGGCTGTGGATGCGGCTGCGGCAACAACAACGGCTGCGGCTGTGGAAACAACAACGATTGCGGCTGCGGCTGCAACTGATAACAGCCTAAAAAACAAAACGGCGCAGGCTCGGCGGCAAACCGAGCCTGCGTTTGTATTTTATCATTATTAAAAACATCAGCGTCCCTTTGCGGCTGTATCGGCAAGGCTTTTATTATCCGTATTCGGATCGTCGTCAACTCCCTCGGTCGCATCGGGTACAAAACAGGTCTTTACTGTCATAAGGATAAGCCTTAGATCGAGTGCGACAGACTGGCGTTCAATATACATCAGATCAAGTTTCAGCTTATCGTAAGGAGTGGTATTATATTTGCCCATGACCTGCGCATAACCCGTAAGCCCCGCCTTGACTTTAAGACGGTAGGAAAACTCAGGCATGGTGCGCTCATATTTTTCGGCAAGTTCGGGACGTTCGGGGCGGGGACCGACAAAGGACATATCTCCGCTCAATATATTTATCAGCTGGGGAAGTTCATCTATCCTGACCTTGCGTATAACTCTGCCTATGGGCGTTATGCGCGGGTCATGCTTTCCCGCAAGCTGAGCGCCATGTTTTTCGGCGTTGAGGATCATGCTCCTGAACTTGTGAACCTTGAAAATTTTGCCGCCCTTGGTAAGCCTGTCCTGCGAATAAAAAACAGGACCGCCGTCATAAAGCTTTATCGCCAAAGCGGTGACAAGCATTATGGGCGAAGCTATAATAAGCATTATCAGCGAAAGCAGAATATCGATAAGCCTTTTGACAAAGCGCTGGTCGAAGGAAAGTCCGTCATTGCGGCAAAGCAGCAGCGGCGTATCAAAAAGGTTGCACTCGTCCGCACCGCGTATCATTATATCCGAAAGTTTCGGATTGATATACGTTCTGATGTCCATACTAAAGGTAAATTTCATAAGCTCGCTTTTTACCTTAGGCGGGACATCGGATATTATGACCGCTTCATGCGCAAGTATGCGCTCCTTGATATATCCCATATCTTCATTGCAGCTTACCGACTCGTTGATTATGTATTTATCAACGCGGCTGCTCATTTTTTTTACAAGATCCGCCGCAGCGGGATCGCCGTATATCACGATAAGCTTGCGCGGAGGGTATATCAGTTCAAAAAGTTTGGTAAAACCGATACACCAAAGCACTGCGAACAATATCTGCACAAAGGAAAGTTCTATCAGCGGGAGCGGAGAAAGTCTGCCGTGTTCGATAAGGCTGACCTCAATAAAGGTTATGGCGTTTGTCATGAGTATGCCGAGTATCTGAGAACCGATAAGGCTTGTCACGCGGTAATAGCCCAGACGGAACGCGCTGAAGCTGTTTGCGCTGAAAACATATACAAAGATGTATATTATTACCATGACGATATTTCCCTTGAACCAGTAAGGCTCAAGCATTTCGCTGTTGTATATGGAATACCAGACAATGGAAAAGCCGTAGGCAAACAGACCGATTATCAAAAAAGCAGCCATAAACATTATCAGTTTTTTGAAGCCTTCTCTTCGCTTCACGCGCCTTCATCTCCTTTCGGCACTGTGTCCTTACTGCTATTTTCCCCAATAACAAACAAAAAAGTAATTGATATTTTTGTCTTGCCGGCAATACATTATTTACAAGAGCCTTAATTATTCGGCAGCATCCGGCGTAGCGTCATCAGTTTTTTGAACCTGCTGCGGCGGTTCGGACGGCGGCTTGTCCTCTGCTGAAAGCATATCGGTCTTGCCGTTCTTTCTGAGCCTGTAATAAATTATCTTCTTTAAAATATCATAGATGACCGCAAAGAGCGGAACTCCGAGGAACATACCGATAAAGCCCCAGAGCTTTCCGAAAAGGATTATTGCAAAAAGTACCCAGAAAGCGGACAGATTTATATTGTTGCCCATACACTTAGGACCGAGGATATTTCCGTCAAACTGCTGGAGGATAAATATAAAGATTATAAAATATATACATTTTTTGGGATCCATTACAAATATTATCAGTGCAGAAGGTATCGCGCCGATAAACGGTCCGAAAAACGGTATGATATTGGTAACGCCGACTATCACGCTGATAAGAAGTACGTCGGGAAATTTCATTATAGTCAGCACTATAAAGCATATCATGCCCACAATTGCAGAATCGAGTATTTTTCCGCGCAAAAATCCGCTGAACATTCTGTCGGCAAATTTTACCTCTTCAAATATCATATCCGCAGCCTTCGGGCGGAAGAACGCGTACAGCGTCATTTTTGCCTGACGCGAAAAGATCTTGCGGGAATTTAAAAGATATATGGATATTATGAAGCCTATAAGCATATTCAGCACGAGGCTGACAAGAACGTTTATGCTCGTTCCTACTCCGCTCAGTATCGTGTCGATAGACGGCATAAGTTCCGACTGCGTCCATGTGTCAAATTTATCATATATCACGTCAAACGCATTTAGCAGATATTTTTTGACTTCGGGGTAATCCGCAAGCCTTTCATTTGCCCATGAAAGAAAATCTCTCACATAATCGGGTACGTTCGCAATAAGAGAAAGTATACTGCTGACCGTAGCGGGTACGATAAGGAGTATCAATACGCCAAATATCGCCAAAGCTGTGAGTGCGCTGAAAAAAACAGCACCGCCGCAGGCTATTTTTTCGCCAAACTCGGTTTTTGGAAAAATTTTTTTCAGCCAACGTTCATACCTGTTGCACAAAGGAGCGAGCAGATACGCCAGCAGACCCCCTATCATAAACGGCTGCAATATCTTCAATATAACGCCTATACCTGCCGCAAGCTCCGAGCGGCGGAACATGACATATATCAGCAGCAGCAAAACGGTAAGCACCGCAAGTGCTGTTATCCCTGCATAAATATACGGAGATCTGAATCTTCGCTTCATTATTCAAGCATCCTTTTTTATTCGCTTATTTTTTTGACCGCAGCGGCTTAAAAAACTTTCCGCAGACCGCTGCGCTTCGATACAACGGCAAGCGGCGCGCGGTCTGCGGAAAACCAAGGCGTTTATCAAAACACCATAAATTATTTATCTTTTCTCTTGCGCGATACAACGATACCCGCAGCGGTGACAGCAGCGGCTGCAATGCCTGCGGCTCCGAGTCCAAATCCTGTATCGGGGTTAGAAGTACCTGCGGAAGCTGACGACGAAGCCTTTGAAGATGTGCTTGCTGCCGAAGATGCAGCTGCAGATGAAGCGGAAGAACTGTCGGCTGCCGACGAACTGTCTTCTGCAGAAGAACTTTCAGCGGCTTGAGAAGAACTGTCGGGCTTACTTGTGGAAGGTCTGGGAGCGGGAACAGCTTCGGGTATGGGAGTCGCGGAAACGTCAACTGTCTCATCTATCGTCCAGCCGTATTCTGCGCTTATGTAATCAGCAAGCTGATGTGCAGCCTTTGCATGAGTTACCTCGGTGGGATGGTAGTCTGCACCGTAACCGTCATTAGGATCCTGATTGTCAAACTCCATTGCCTTTACCTTGGTGTCGCCTGTTTCAGCGGTGTATGTTTCAACAGTCTTTTCGACCTCTGCCCAAAGTTCCTGACCCATTGTTCCGAGCGTGCAAAGTATTTCGGAATCGGGGTTATTTTCGCGTACCTGTTTAAGGAATGCAACATAAGCGTCAACATATTCCTGCGCTCTTGCAGCCTTTTCATCTGCATCTGCACCTCTGGAAACATAGCTGTTATCGTTAGTTCCAAGGTTTATAACGATAAGATCGGGAACATACTGACTGAAATCCCAGTCAACGCTGTCTATACCCGCGGTATTTCCGCCGTAATAATCTTCCCAGGCAAGACCGCATTTCTCATAATAAGTAGGAAGAAGCGAGATCTCGTTCTTTACTCCGTTTGCGGTATATCCGGAAACTAAACCGAATCCGCTGAAGCATACCATGCTGTAATCGGCGTCAAGCAGCTGAGCGGCTTTATATGCGTAAGTCCTGCTGCCGTATTCGGTCTTTGTAGTAAAATGTTCACTTGCTTTATCCGCTCCGAGACCGTAGCCGCAGGTTATGGAATCTCCGATAAACTCTATCTTCCTTTCCTTTGCGGGAGTAGGAGCGATAGAATCGGAATCAACAGCTATCTCATCGAGAAATACTGTGCCGTTCTCGCTCTCGGTGGTCTTTATTATTCTTACGATATGATCGGCTTTTTCGCCCAGATCAACGGTTATTACCTGACCGTTGATGCCGAGATCATGCAGAGAATCAAGCTTGCCGTCAATATATATCTCCATGCGGGCAGGCTCGGGTCTTGACAAAGCTCCCGATTCGCCCGAAAGCGTAAAGCTTACGGTAGAAGCATTGGTTTCAAACTCAACGCCTGCGGCAGTTTGTGCAAAGCGCAGCGATTCGCCCGTGTAATATGCGCGTCCGAGTATTTTTACGTTATCAGCAGTAGGCTCAAACGCATTTAAATTCGCATCGGCAGAACCTGTTATCACATAAAGGCTCGTACCCGAAAGCGCAACGACCGCCGCGCAGAGCGGCGCTATGATCTTAGATCTCATTTTATATTCCTCCATATTTTTTGATTCTTCACCTAAACAGTTATCATTATGAAAAAAATCATCATAATACTGCTTATTATAATTTTATCACATTGCGCCAATATGTTCAAATAGTTATTTTTATATAATATTATAACTATTCTCCTATAATCAGCCTTGAAAGCGCTTTTCCGATAAGTTCACCGCTGTACACCGCCTGATCGAGGGTGTTTCCGTGACTGCCGACCTCGATAAGCAGTGAACCGTTGGTAAGATCCTGATTATAAAACCTGTAATCGAACAGCACGGGACGGGTAAGCCCCTCGAACATACTCTCGGCGGTGGATTGCAGTTCGCAGGCAAATCGGAAATTTTCAAGATAATCCGGCATACCCATAGTGCCGTCATCACAGCCCGAAATTATCATTATCTGCGCCGCTTCCCTGCCGTCTACCTCCGTTATCGGCGCAAGGCGCACCCCGTCTGCGGTCTCAATGCCGTCACGGTGTATATCGAGCGCGATCTTTACGCTCGGATATTCTTCAAGCAGCTGAGTTACCGTTTCACGGCTTGAATCATACGCTCCGTTATAGCTTGGATAATCATGCACAAGGGTATCATGGATAACGCTTATGCCGTTGGCTTCAAGTTCTTTGCATATTGCGTCGCCGACCGCGGTCATATTTTTGTCGGGTTCGGTAGTCTTTGCACCAAAATCCGAATCGTAATACGGCTTGTCCTCTAACTCGTAACATTCTGTCGTATGAGTATGGTATATTAGCACCTGCGGCTGCGGGTCGGACGGGTCGACCTCAAACGCTTTACCCATTACGCTGTATTCTTTCAGTTCCTCGTTAGTATGATATGTACAGTTGCGCACCTGTCCGCCGCCGTCAAGGTCAAAATACTGTTCTCCGCTGTAATTGCCCATATATGTCTTTTGGATCTCGCCGTCATTATCATCAAGACCGCTCGGGTACGGCAATGCTCCTATCACTTCCTCGGACGGCTTAGGGGTAGGTATTTCCGCGCCCTCGGGAAGCGGATCTTCCGTTTCGGTCGGAGCAGCTTCGATATCCCAAGCGCTTTTTCCCGCACGGCGGGCGGCTGCCGGTACTGACGAGAGCATATGCGGCTCGGCGTCGACAGATATTTCCTTTGCGGCAGAACAGATTATTTTCTCGGATACCCTCGGCAGCAGGCTGCAAGCCTCGCTTACCCCCAGCGGCACTATCGTAAACGCCGTTATAGTCAACAGCGACCTTCTGCATACTGTTTTCAGATCCATATAAAATGCACCCTTTCCTTGATCTATATAAATACGGTCTGTTCTTATTTTATATGCAGCAGCGCGGAATAAAAGAACCGCATATAATGTAAGATAAAAAATCTGTCAGGCAAAGAAGGTAACTGTTATGGATCATCTTATTATAGTCAACAAAAAATGTCCGTTTGACGAAGCTGTCAAACCATGTCTTGTAAACTTTGGCGGTACTCACATAAAGCTTGAAAAGACCGCCGCAATATTTTTGCAGCGTATGTTTGAATGTGCGCGTTCCGAGGGTATCCGGCTCAAACTGTTTTCGGGTCACAGAAGTCCCGAGTATCAGCAGACGCTTTGGCAGCAAAGCGTAAATGAGCTTATCGAAAGCGGCATGGAGCGCGGGCAGGCTGAAAAGACCGCGGAGCGGTCGCTTGCCAAGCCTTATTTCAGCGAACACCACACAGGTCTTGCCTGCGATATATGCACACCCGAATGTGACGATACGCAGGACGATTTTGACAAAACTCCGCAGGGAAAATGGCTGATGAAAAACGCTGCGCGTTTTGGATTTATACTGCGTTACCCGCGCGGGAAAGAGGCTGTCACGGGGTATATCTTCGAGCCGTGGCATTATAGATTTGTCGGGATAAAAAATGCCGAATATATCACCGCCCATAGTCTTACGCTCGAAGAATATGCGGAATGTTTGGCGCAAAAGGAAGAGCGGAAGTAAAACCGGTCAAATTTTATTCGGCAGTATGACACTCGGCGGAATATTGCTTTTGTATCCTCCCCCGCCTGCGGCGGGGGAGGACAACTAAGTGCAAAAAATTTTTTTGCGCAAGGATTTGACACAGCCGTAATTATGGTCTATAATAAATATAATAAATTTATAAAAAATACGGGAAAGAGGGAAAATATGAAGCTGATACATCTGTCCGATCTTCATCTCGGCATAAGGGTAAACGAATATTCCATGATCGAAGATCAGAAATACATTCTTAAACAGATAATTGATATAATAGATGAGCAAAAGCCGAATGCTGTCATTATCGCGGGGGATATATACGACAAGGCTGTGCCGTCTGCGGAAGCCGTTGTGCTTTTTGACGATTTTCTTGCAAGGCTCGCACAGAGAAAGTTAAAGGTATTCATCATAAGCGGAAATCACGATTCGCCCGAAAGAACGGCTTTCGGTTCGCGGATAATGCGCTCGGAGGGGATATACATATCCCCCGTTTATGACGGAAATACAGAGCCTGTTACACTTGAGGACGAATACGGATCTGTTGACTTTTTTATGCTGCCGTTTATCAGACCCGCCAACGTCCGCCGTTTTTTTGAAAGCGCGGATATATCCGACTGCAATGACGCGGTAAAATGCGCGATAGAAAATATGGATATAAAGCCCGACCGCAGAAACGTGCTTATAATGCACCAGTTTGTAACGGGGGCTTCAAGCCGCAGCGAGGACAGCGTATATGTAGGCGGACTGGATAACGTTGACGCTGCTCTGCTCGCCCCGTTCGATTATACGGCATTGGGACATATACATTCTCCGCAAAACTGCGGTACGGAAAAGATACGCTACTGCGGAACTCCGCTGAAATATTCATTTTCGGAAGCGGACGATAAAAAATCCGTCACGGTCGTAGATCTTGCCGAAAAAGGGAATCTGCATATAGATACCGTGGAACTTAAACCGCTAAGAGATGTTGTGCAGATAAAGGGTACATATGAAGAAATAACGCTGAGATCGTTTTATGAAAAAACGACATGGCAGGAGGATTATATCCGCATCACGCTGACAGATGAGGAGGATATTCCCGACGCTGTAGGCAAACTCCGCGCCATATACCATAATATAATGAAGCTTGACTATGATAACAAGCGTACACGGGAAAGCTTGGATATAACCGCACTTGACCAAACACTGTCGATAGACCCGTTCGAGCTTTTCGCACAATTTTACAGACTGCGCAACAACAGCGATATGAATGATGAACAAGCTGCGCTTATTAAAAAAATTATAGATGAGATATGGAGTGATGAGCAATGAGACCTTTGAAGCTTACGGTTTCCGCTTTTGGTCCTTATGCGGACAAAACGGTGTTTGAACTTGAAAAGCTCGGCAGCAAGGGGTTATACCTGATAACGGGCGACACGGGAGCGGGAAAGACAACGATATTTGATGCAATAGTTTTTGCGCTTTACGGAAAAGCAAGCTCCGATAACAGAACGCCGTCCATGCTGCGTTCAAAATATGCTGACCCTTCAGTACCTACTATGTCAGAACTGGTTTTCAGCTATGGCGGCAAGATATACACCGTAAACCGCCGTCCCGGTTATGAACGTCCCAAAAAGGTCGGCAGCGGCGTTACCCTTGAACCCCAATCCGTAACGCTGACGCTCCCTGACGGCAGAACGTTAACGAAAAGCGAGGAAGCAAACAAGCAGATAGAAAGCATTATCGGATTAAACTGCGAGCAGTTTATGAGGATAGCCATGATAGCGCAGGGCGATTTTTTAAAGCTGCTTTTTGCGCCGACAACAGAAAGAATAAGCATTTTCAGAAAGCTGTTCGACACGCTTCCCTATCAAAGTTTTCAGGAGAATTTGTCAAAGCAATATAAAAGCGTTGAAAATGAACGCAAGGAGGCAAGAAACAGTCTTGACCAATACATAGACGGTATCGCGGGCAGCGGTGATGCGGCAGCTGACGAAAAAATAAACGAAGCAAAAAACGGCGAACTGCCGATAGAACAGACGATAGAACTGCTTGGAGCCGCCATAGAGCGCGATGAGCAGGAGCAGGATAACGTTCAGCAAAGGCTCAAACAAACGGACAGCGCCGCTGCGGCGGTAAATAACGATCTGGGCAAGGCTGAACTGAGAGAAAAGACCGCTGCCGCACTTGAAAAGGCAAAAAAGGAACAAGCTGCGGAACGGGAAAGGTGTATACTGCTGAAAAAGGAATATGACAATGCCGCCGCAAAAAAGCCTGACATTCAGGCGGCTTCGGACGAGCGGGCTAAACTGACTGCGGAACTGCCGCTGTATAAAGAGCTTGACGAAGCGGAAGAAAAAATCAAAAGAATGCAGCAGAGGTCTGTCAGAACGCAAAAAGCTTTAGACGCGGACAAGCTTGCTGCCGAAAATAAAAAAAGCGAGTTGAAACGTTCAAAAGACGAACTTTCACAGCTTGCAAATGCGGGCGAACAGAGAGAACGCCTGCTTGCCGACAAGCAGCGTCTTGACGAAAAAAGCGGCAAGATAGAGCGCATATCGGAACTGCTTGCGGAATTAAAGAAAAAAGCCGCCGAGTTTGAAAAGCATAAGCGCGGATATGCCGAGGCTATGGAGAATGAGCAGCGTGCAAACGAAGCATATGAAAATGCTTACAGAGCATTTTTGAACGGTCAGGCGGGCATAATCGCGCAAAGGGAGCTTAAAGAGGGTCTGCCCTGCCCCGTCTGCGGATCTGTCGATCACCCGAACCCTGCGGGTATCGCAGACGATACGCCGTCAGAACAGCAGGTCGAAAGTGCCAAGACGATCTCGGACAAAGCTAAAAAGCTGCTCGAACAAAGCAGCAGGTCATGCGCGGCGGCAGCCGCTTCGGTGAAAGCCGCCGAGGAGGGGCTTAGCGTGCGTATCAAGGAGATCGACCAAAACGGAGATACCGATAATGCGGAGGAGCTTATCAAAAAAGAGGGCGAAAAAATATTTCAGCAAATGCAAAAGATCAATGCGGATATAGCCAATGAACAGCGGCGTATATCGCGCAGAAAAGAACTGGAGGATAAGCTGCCCAAACTGGAAAACGCTGTTTCGGAACTTAGCGAAGCTATAGAAAAAAATACTGCGGAGTTGGCGGCACTCAATGCGGACATCAAAGCGCAGACAGAGCAGACGGCAGGTTCAAGAAAAAAGCTGAAACTCGAAAGCAGACAAAGGGCTGAAAAAGAGATAGCCGATCTGAGCGCGTTTATCGACAGGATAAATTATCAGACGGCTGAAAGCGAGAAAAAGTATCTTGAGTCGGACAAAAAGATAGGCGCATACGCCGCCGCTGTTACAGAACTTGAAAAGCAGCTATCGGAAATGCCCGAAATAGACAAAAAAGAACTGCTGTTCAAAAAGGACGAGCTTATGAAAACAAGGCAGCTGCTCGAAGCCGAGTCGAAGAAGATACATACGCGCATCACTTCAAATTCAAACGTGCTGCAAAAGCTGAAAGCAGGCTCGGACAGGCTTGCCAAACTGGAAAAACGCTGTCTGCTGCTTCATTCGCTTGCGGACACCGCCTGCGGCAACCTGACGGGCAAGGACAGGATCTCGTTTGAGACATACTACCTGACAAAATATTTTGAACGGATAGTAGCACGCGCGAACAAAAGGCTGATGATAATGACGAGCGGTCAATATGAACTCAAACGGCGAATAACGGCTGAAAACAAGCAAAGCCAGAGCGGTCTTGACCTCGACATAATAGACCATTACAACGGCACGGAGCGCAGCGTCAAAACGCTGTCGGGCGGCGAATCGTTCAAAGCCTCCCTATCGCTCGCGCTGGGACTTTCCGATGAGATACAATCCTCGGCGGGCGGCGTAAGACTGGATACCATGTTTGTGGACGAGGGCTTCGGCTCGCTCGATGAAAAATCGCTCGAACAGGCCGTCAGTGCGCTCTCGGAGCTTGCGGAAGGCAACCGCCTTGTGGGTATAATTTCCCATGTGGCAGACCTTAAAAACAGCATTGACAAGCAGATAATAATTACCAAGGAAATAAGCGGCGGGAGCAGCGCGAAGATCGTTGTGTGAAACGAAAAAAGACGCACCGACAGGGTATGCCTGAACCGCCCCAAATTGTGCGAACAGCACAAAAGACCCCTATGGAAAAATAAATTAAGAAACGAACCGGCTTCGCA